>JAUWNW010000041.1 GCA_030612445.1 Candidatus Aminicenantota bacterium | reverse complement strand
AAGCTCTTCGATCCGGCCGGAGTGCGGGCTATAGCGAAGTGGCTTGCTAAGCACTATAAGGTGGAAGCTAAGATGCTCAATAAGCTTGGCACCGGGAGCGACATGCACGAGTCTCTTGAGACAGGCAATATGCCGACCCGTAACTGGCGAGACGGTGCTTTCGAGGGGACGGACAAGATCTCCGCCCAAGCCATTCGTGACACTATCCGCATCGGAATGAAAGGATGCTGGGCCTGTCCCATCCGTTGCAAAAAGGTAGTGCAGGTGAAAGAGCCTTATACCGTTGACCCTGCCTACGGTGGACCGGAATATGAAACGCTGGCCGCCTTGGGCGCTAACTGTGGTATAGACAACATCAAAGCCATCGCTCGTGCGCATCACTTGTGCCAAGCAAATTCGCTGGATACCATTTCGACCGGGAGCACCATTGCCTTTGCCATGGAGTGCTTCGAAAAAGGCCTGTTAACAAAGGCTGATACAGACGGGATAGAGCTCGTTTTCGGGAATGCCGAGGCGATGCTCGAGACGGTGGAGCGAATCGCTCGACGTGACGGCATTGGTGATCTACTTGCCGAGGGCAGCCGCCGAGCTGCGGAGCAAATCGGCCCTGAAGCACAGCAGTACGCCCACCAGGTGAAGGGCGTTGACATGGGAATGCACGAGGCAAGGCTAAAACCAGGCACAGGACTCGGCTATGCTGTCGCCTCCCATGGAGGCGATCACGGCACCGGCTTCCAGGACACTTACTTCCAGGGACCCAGTGCCCGCTTCGAGCAGGCGAAACCCCTGGGAGTAATAGAATCGCTACCTGCAAGTGACTTAAGCCCCCGCAAAGTTGCTATGTTCTCCTACCTGCAGCGGTGGCAGAACTTATGTGATTCTGCTCTTATGTGTGTGTTTATTCCCTTCAAACCCCAGCAAATTATGCAGGCTGTTGCAAATGCCACAGGGTGGAGCACTTCTGTGTGGGAAGGAATGAAAGTCGGAGAACGGGCCATTACCCTGGCAAAGGCTTTCAACGTAATCCAGGGACTGACACCCGAGGAAGATCGGCTTCCACCCCGTATGTTCCAGCCCTTCGCACGGGGTCCCCTAAAAGGTGTAGCCATCGACCCCAAAGAGATGGCGGATGCCGTTAGGACATACTACAAAATGATGGGATGGGATCCGAATACGGGGATTCCGACGCCTGAGAAGCTCTGGGAACTGGGAATCGAGTGGGTCCTAGACAAAATCTAGCCCGGCTCATTTTATAGAGCAAAAAGATTACTTGCGGTGCTTTATTGCGTCTTCTCCGTACTTGTCTTTGATCTTATCCAGGGCAGTGTGCAGTTTTTCTTTTTTAGGGGAATAGGATCCATTTTGCTGAAAAAGGTCAGGCTGCCGGGGTTCTTTTTCCAATTTGGAAACCTGGATGCCTATAAGCCTGACCGGTTCTTTTCCAAGCTTAAAACTTCTTGCTTTTGTTAAAGCGTTTTTATAAAGGTCTTCTACAAAGTTTGTGGGATAGTCCAGGGAAACTGCCCGCGTAAAGGTTTTAAAATCGGAAAGCCGGATCTTTAATGAAATGGTCCTGCCTTTATATCCTTTTTTTCTCATCCGCCTTGAGATTTTTTCGCTTAATAACATAAGCGTATCTTCAATGGCCTGGACGTCTATAGCATCTTTTTCAAAGGTATGCTCATGCCCAATGGATTTGACCATTTCTACAGCATCAACATCCCTGGGATCGATGCCATTGGCTAGCTTCCAGACGTGAAGTCCGTTTTTTCCTAAAATCTGCCTTAATTCATTCACATCACAGCAGGCTAGGTCACCTATAGTTTTTATGCCGCGCTTCTTCAGAATATCAAGAGTCCTCTTCCCTACTCCCCAGAGTTTCTCTACAGGCAGAGGATGGAGAAACTGCAGCAGCTTATCCTGGCTTACAATCACAAACCCATCCGGTTTTTCCAGGTCTGAAGCGATCTTGGCTGTCATTTTATTGGGAGCCATCCCAAGAGAGGCGGTTAGCCCTGTTTTTTGCTTGATTGTATCCTTGATCTTGCGGCAGGTCTTGACCGGGGTTCCAAAGAGATGATAACTGCTGCTAATATCCAGAAAACCTTCATCAATACTGATGGGTTCTATATCAGGGGTAAAGCTTTCTAATATTTTAAAAATCTTATGCGATTCACGGACATACTTTTTCATATTTCCGCGCAGATAGACAGCCTGGGGGCACCTCCTGAAGGCAAAAGAAATGGGCATGGCAGAATGAATGCCGAATTTTCTGGCCTCATAAGAACAGGCTGCAACCACTCCCCGTCCGGTTCCCCCTTTAGGGTCAGCTCCCACTACTACAGGCTTACCGCGATATAGGGGATTGTCGCGCTGCTCTACCGCAGCAAAAAACGCATCCATATCAATATGGACTATGAACCGCATTTTTCCCTTTGAACTATTCATAAAAAATGTCGATAAATATGATACTTCTTTTTAAATCAATATGTTACATTGATCCCTAAGGCAATACAATTGACCATTTCGTTCACTATGTAATTTCTATTTATAATCGACATTTTTTACTCTCCGAGCAAGCCGATCTTACCCCATCTACTTTGTTGCAGCGGATTCGCGGTGAAGGACCACAGCTTCATCCCCTGCGCCTCGTACCTGCGGCAACCTCGACTTGTGCATAATTCAAATCCTTTTGAACTATTCATAAAAAATGTCCCCACAAATAATACTAAGTAAATTGTAAATTGACAAATAGCAAAAAATACAGATAAACTAAAAAACACAACTCTGCTACATGGAGGTTTGTATCATGATTAGGCAAAATCAATTAATTCCAGCGTTATTACTTATTTTATTATCTACTCTCCTATGCTGTTCTCAGGGCCAAGAAAAAAGCGACTCATTCACCAGCAGTAATTATGAAGACCTGGTAACATTATTTAAAGAATGGCGGGAGTTCCAGAAACCGGAGATAAACAAAGGAGTCCCCGATTACACTGCCGCAGCAATGGCAAAACAACAGCAAGGTTTAAAGGAACAACAAGCTAAATTGGCGGCAATCGATCCCAGCTTGTGGCCCGTCTCCCAGCAGGTTGACTATCATATCGTCCGGGCTGAGATGAATGGCCTGGATTTTGATTTTCGCGTCCTTAAGCCCTGGTCACGAAATCCCTGTTTTTACGCTGTCTTATACACGTCCCCCTCGGATGTGCCGGCTTTAGAAGGACCTTGGAAATACGGAACTCTTTGCCTCTGGAAGTATTCCTTCCCTCTTTCGGATGAGGAATTCGCTGATTTTAGGACAAAGCTTCAAGCCATCCCCAAGGTTCTTGAGCAAGCAAAAATAAATCTTAGAGAAGATGCTAAAGACCTTTGGTTTCTCGGCATCAGATCTAAAAAAAAGGAACTCTCTCTTTTAGATGAGCTTGCCCAACGTTTAGATGAATTTCATCCTGAACTTATTGCTGATATAAAGCAGGCTAAAGCTGCAGTCAAAGACTTTACTGCCTGGCTTGAGGAGAAGCAGAAAAACATGACAGCCCCTTCTGGCATCGGCATTGAAAACTATAATTGGTATATGAAGAATGTTCATCTTTGGCCCTATACCTGGGAAGATCAGCTGGTAATTTTGCAGCGGGAATTGGACCGGGCCTTAGCCTGCCTTAAGCTTGAGGAAAACCGGAACCGCAATCTTCCTCAACTTAAGCCGGTCGAAAACACTGAGGAATACCAGCGCCGCCACAATGAAGCTGTGGATTATTTTATGGACTTTCTCCGCAGACAGGAAATTATGACAGTCCCAGACTATTTGAATGACACTCTTAAAAGAACCGTGAAAGTCGCCCCGGCCGGCCAACTTCGTGATTTTTTTACCCAGATAGAGTATCGCAACTCTCTGCCTTTACGATGTCACGGCACCCACTGGTTTGACCTGGCCCGGATGAAACACGAGCCTCATCCAAGCTCCATCAGAAGTGTCCCTCTCCTTTATAATATATGGGATTCACGGGCTGAAGGACTGGCTACTGGAATGGAAGAGATGATGATGCATGCAGGCCTAATGGATAATTGTCCGAGAGTGCGGGAGCTTGTCTATATCATGCTTGCCTGCAGGGTCGCACGCGGTATGGGAGACCTTAAGATGCACAGCAATGAGTTTACCCTGGAAGATGCGGTTGATTTTGCTGTTAAATGGACTCCCCGCGGCTGGATGCCAAAGGAGGGTAATACGGTCTGGTTTGACGAGCAGCTCTACCTGCAGCAGCCCGGGTATGGGACAAGCTATGTTGTCTGCAAAATACATCTTGAAAAAATGATCGCAGATTCCTCTGAGCTGCTGGGTGAAAGCTTCCGCCTTAAGCAGTTTATGGACGAGTTCAACTCAAAGGGTATGATACCCCTATCCCTTATCCGCTGGGAAATGACCGGACTTGATGATGAGATAAAAAAGCTGCAGCTCGGATATTGATCTCAGAACAGCAAGCCGGGATAGGATTCAAAGTAAAAGGAAAAAAATACTATGTCAGACACAGAACCGGATATTTCGCCGATTAACCTGGATTATTGAATTAGGAGGATATTATTCTTATGAATAGAAATCAAACCAGAACGAGGCTAATAGGAAAGTTTTTCCTTATCTTCTTTACATCCGGGCTGCTGCTGCCGGGGATTTTATCCGCCCCAGCCGCATCACAATCACGCCGCAGGGTCAGGTGGCGATTGCAGACGATATGTATCATATTTCATTTTTTCAGCCAGATGGAATATTTATCAAACGCCTGCAGCTCAGCAACAGACTGGGGTTAGGCTTTATCGGCCAAGACGTACATCTAAACGGGAGATGAGAAATTTTGCGGTTGATTCAATAGTCTCTTTCAGCTCTGTGTATTCCTTTTCAAGAGGAGATTCAGCCTTTTCCAGTATACGTACGGGATAAGCCCTCTTAAATAAATCAGACATATTAGCCAGAGAATTTACTTCACTTGAGCGGGGAAGAGTTAGAAACAGGATACTTATAGATATAACCAGCACTAGGGAGGCAGCAACAAGAGATGGAACCAGGAAAGTCCTTTTAGAAAAAAGATTAGGACCCACTCCCTGGCGAGATAGAGTTGACCTGGACTCTTTTATTTCAGGTAGGGCTGATATGATCTTTTGATCGATTGCTTTATTATATCCTTTAAGAATGGCGGTTGTATCATGAGCAAATCTTTGCTTAAGAGATCCGCAGAGCTGAGTAAATTTTCGACACGAATCACACCGCCCCAAATGGCGCTTGGTAAAAGCAGGTATCTGTTTTTTTGAATCTACGGCCCGGGATATCAACCATTTATGCATAGAACAAAGCATTATATTTCTCCTATCTCTGAAAATGAAAATTTATGTTCTGCAGAATTTTCCCCTGCAAATGATTCAGAATAAACAGATTTATCCAATTTTTTAGCAAGGTTTATTCTGGCTCTGTGAAGGAGAACACGTACAGTCACCTTTTTCTTCTTCATGATCTCAGCAATATTTTTAATAGGCATATCTTCTGCATAATACAGCCAGAGCGTCTTATATTCCTTCCGGGAAAGTTTTTTTGCCAATATCCACAGATTTTGGGATTCTTGTTTTTGGATGACAATTTCCTGCGGATCCTGGGAGGATGCCATGGGAACCAAGGAAGGTTTTTTTGCTTTATTTGCCCGGTAAAGGCTTACAGCCTGCCGGGCCGCGATTGTATACAGCCAGGTAGAAAAGTTTCGTTTTGGATCGAAACGGTCTATATTCCGGAAGGCTTTGAGAAAGGTTTCCTGGATAAGGTCTTCAACATTTTGATCTGATGCGGTTCTATGCCGGAGAAAATAAAACAGCCTGGGGCTGTATCTGGAGATAAGTTCTTCGAAAGAAGAACAAGAGCCCGCAGCAGTATCTGCTGCAAGCTCTTCATCTGATAAATCTTTAAGTATGGTGTCCTTATCCATTTGACTTAACTATTCATAAAAAATGTCGATACTAATAATATTCATTTTTAATCAATATTTTACACTGACTTTTGCGTACAAACAATTAATCATTTCATTTTCCAAGTAATCTATATTTTAATCGACATTTTTTACCTTTCAGGCGAGCCGATCTTACCGCATCTGCTTCGTTACAATGGATTTGCGGTGAAGTCCACAGCTGCATTCATTGTGCCTCACATCTACGGCAACCTCGACTCGTGAATAATTCAAGTTGATAAAATAACTTAAAAAAATGAATTCCCTTTTACCTTTCCTAATAGGATGTTTACAAGATCCTTAGTTGGATAGACCAATTCGATTTGGACTTTGTTTTTTTTGGTTGATATTACTATGTCTTTTGGAATCCTCAACCCTGAATCTTCCTCTGACAGATGCATGTTGGCTAAGGCGATCAGCCCTTTGATAGCATTCTCAATATTATTCGCATCCTCTGGAGTATCAACCATAAAATCGAGTCTTAAGTCAAGATTTTCCTTCACCTCTGCGAGAGTTAGGAGGGCAGATTTCATTTTTTTAAAGACAAATACATCAGTTTCTTCTTCTGCTATAGCGGAAATATCTTTGACCATAGCTGAAACAAAGGCATTGGAGGGAACCTTTTTCAAGTATGCCATAAGGGAAGAAGAAGAGATGTCAGCTTTTTTTCCTGAAATAACATCCAATACTCTTATTAAAGCATTTTTACTCTGGGCAATAAGAGTAAGATCATTATCCACAAAAGCACCAAATTCATCACTATCCCAATTATGGAGGGTGTATTTACCATAAGGAATTTCCTGGTGGGAATCTTCCATTCCCAAAAGGCCAAGCAGGTACTCCTGGTTAAAATTCCCTTTAAGACATACAACCATATCTTTTTCATCTTTCCCTAATCCAATTGCTGTGACTCCATCGATATCATTTAAAAGGTCCATTTTGAATTGTTTCTGAAAATGGCCGATCTTATCCTTTAGTCCCAGAGCATTGATCTCGTTTAAAACTATATCGCCCAAACGAGAAGCTTTAAACTTTATTAGATCAACATGAATTACCCACAATGCTTCGGCCGGAACAATCGATTTTTGCAGAGAAGAAGCTTTTAGCTCAGAACAAAAGATAAAGACCAGCAAAACCGTTAAAAATAAGACAACTGCCTTTTTCATCTAATTTCTCCTTTTAAAACACGTTTTTCTTTATTCACTCTCTTATACGCAGTAACTGTTAAAATGTTACACAGAGTTATTCATAAAAAATGTCGATATCTAAGTTGCTTCCTTTTAAATCAGTATGCTACATTGATTGCTACCGCTAGACAATTGACCATTTCGTTCATAATGTAATCTCTATTTGTAATCGACATTTTTTACCTTTCAGGCGAGCCGATCTTACCACATCTACTTTGTTGCAGCGGATTCGCGGTGAAGGACCACAGCTTCATCCCCTGCGCCTCGTATCTGCAGCAACCTCGACTCGTGAATAATCTAGGACCTCCTGAACTATTAATAAAAAATGTCGATACAGATGATATCTCTTTTTAAATCATAAATTTTAATCAAACAGGATAAAAATCAAGCAGATTTTTTGTTCTTAATTCTGTTGAAGAAGAGGACAGTTGGTAAGGGAAGAATATTGAAGCATTAAGTCTTTATGCTTACGTCTATAAGTCATCTTTACTCTAGGGCTGATAATATAATTGTCTCCTTTGGGATATAATGAACGGAAAGCAAAAAGAGAATTCGGATTAAATTGATCGGGATTGATTTTACATTCAATAGCATGTATTTGCTCTCCTTGTTCTTTAACAACAAAATCAATTTCTCTCCTGGATTTGTCCCGCCAATAATAGAGGCTTGATTCGTCCTTATAGGTTCGCAATGTATCAAGTACAAGGTGTTCCCATAAAAGTCCGCGATCATCCTCTCGAATACTATTCCACCCCTTAATAAAAGTGACAAACCCAGTATCAAAGCCATAACATTTCGGTCTGCGAGTAAACTCACGTCTCCCCCCGCCATGAAATGGAGGAAGTAGGAATACAGCATGCGCTATACACATCGCTTCAATATGAGCCTTTACAGTAATCCGGCTAAGGTCGCTTAATTTAGCTAAATTTGAATAATCGACAAGACCACCGCTCTGCCGCAATAATAAGTGAAGCAATTTGATAAATCCGATTCGATTTCGAATGCTAAAAAGCTCTTGGATATCGCGGGCATAAAAACTGTCCACCCATTCTGAAAAAAAAGATGCATCTTTTTCTTTTGCGAGTAGAGGTTCTGGCAACCCCCCGCGTAACAAGCGGTGGTCAAGATTTTTAATACCGAATATTTCTAAAGATTCATCCCAGATAACAGGAGGTAAATATATTAAGCATTTACGACCAGTTAGGCTGTCTTTAAATTTTTGCGTTGCTGCTAAAGTAGAGGAACCTGTAGCTAAAATCCTTAGATGAGGATAAACATCTGCAGCAATCTTTAAGATACGACTTGGATCCGTAGCGCGATGTACCTCATCAAAAATCACAATAGCATTTTTATCCAGAGTATCATATAAGACTTCAGGATCATTCAGCAAACGGACAGTTGATGGTAAATCACAATTTAGATAAATTGCATCCCCGAACATCTTCGCGAGAGTTGTTTTTCCAACTCTTCTTACACCTGAAAGCCAAACAATAGGGCGTTTCTTCCAGGCTCTGTTAATCTGCCCGATCCAAAACGGTCGCCTTTTCATAAAATAACCTTACTTTTCATTTAGTCGACTAATTGTAAACTATACTTTCATGGCATGCAAGCAAAAGCTTAAATCCTTAATTTTTCAATCCCCTTAAAAACCCGGTCGCTAAACTTAAGCTCTTCAATATTTTTGAGAACATCAGCTCCGTCCCGGTCTTCTTTGCTATCTGTGATAGTGTAATATCCTTCATTTTTTGTAATCGTATATTCAGAGTAAGCTCCGGCAAAAACAGCAATGTCTTTCCCCTCTCCCCCATCAAGAGTATCATTTCCAGCTCCGCCTATCAGCACATTATCGCCTTTATTCCCGGTCAGTTTATTGCCATAGGCATTGCCGATAAGCTCAGCACTATTGCTTCCAGCTAAAGTTACATTAATAAGATGCTGGGATTTGTAGGTATAAATCAATGACTTGTCAAAGGCAAGGGAAAAAGTTCCTTTAAAATCCTCAGGAAGAATGGGAGTATAGGTCAGGTAAGGGTGAAAGAATTTGTTAAACAAAGCATATCCTAAAGGATCCCGGTTTTTAAGTTTTTCACGGCTGTTGGCAAAATAACGGCCGAAATGAGATGTATTATCCGGAACATCTTCAGGGCCGATGTCTCTGCCTTCATATTTTTTCGGCCTTACAGCCCACAAGTCAAGATAATTGTCTATAAGGACTCCGACATATTCATTGGGATGCTCCTGGGGCTCATCTTCCGGCCAGGCCTTCCACCCTTTTTCAGCAGCCGTATCATTGGCTTGCCGCATCTCAGCTACCATATCGGGGAGCAAGAGCTTAACACCATTATCATGGACCAGATGCCAGATCTCTTCATAAGCAGCATCCCGGGTTATATGGTTCATATAATCTTCATTGCCTTCTGCCGGGCATTCATTGGCTCGCAGGTCTTGCATGCTGAGATCCACTTCCCGCAGGGGAGTATCAAAAGCTTTTTCCAACTCTTCAGGAGTGTTAAACAATACCATAGTAGCTTTTCTGTCTGCCATATTATTCGCTATAATAGATTTATCGCTGCCGTATTCAGAACCTGGGAAATCCTCAAGCAAATACCTCAGGACATTACGAGCATGGGCGATCTGAACATCAGTCCAGGCTTCCTGGGCCAAAAAATGGATAGGCTTTCCATTAGGAGCAAGAATCTTGGTATATTTAACAAAAATATCAGAAATTACAGAGGGAACATTATCCGGAAGAGTAACTATACCATTGCGGGAGCCTGATATATCGATCTCCGGCAGGGTAACAGCCTCTACTTCTTCTGCGGGTTTTTCCTGCTTTGTACAACCACTAAAGGTCATCAATACTATTATTAAACCAAAAACACCTAATTTTTTCATAACTTCTCCTTTATTCATCTTATGAAAATTATCCTATAGGAAATTTTTATCTTTTTCAAATACTATCAGGAGCGGTACTGATCACTAACAGTCCATTAGCGACAGGCCGCGGCCCGGTGGAGTCGGAAGGATGGTTAACGATCTTGTTACATATTACTAAAGTAGAGGAACCGCCGCCGTCAAGATTGAGTGCTTCGTAACAACCGAACTCCAGCATAAGCCCAGCTAATTCATAAAGATCAATTCCCCGGCTGTATCCAGGCTGACGCCCGTCGATCACAGCCATGACTAAAAAACGTTTATCCCGTGAATATCCAACCGCAGTGCGGGGATGTTTTTCTGTATCAAATCCCTCCCGCTGACCTTCCTGGTTAGATTCGACTGATACTTTCCCCGAACGTAAGATCCGCGGCCCTCCACTTACAGCATTATAGATATTGATAGTATCCGGTTTAATCGAAATATCTAAAGTCAATTTATGTCCCGGGCTTAACTTATTCATAATATTATGAAAATCCCATCCAAACGACAGCACCCATTTGCCACGGGGAATTATATTCTGCCTCGGCAAAGGACATACTCTCCCAACTATAATATCAAAACTCTCCTGAGGTACAAAAGAATTGCCATTAGGGTCGATCAAAACTGCTTTTCCGTCCGTCATAGACCCTGTCGTATCTCCGTACAGATCTGTGTAGAGAACAATATTGCCATCATTTCGGGGTCGATTAATCGATAAATTACTAATTTCTGGGCCATCCGGTGCTGAGGCCGTCACTTTATCTCTAAAAACAGCAATAAGAGGCTTATTTTTTTTACTAAAAGCAATCCCTGCCCAGCCGCGAGAGGACCTGGTCAAATTGCCACGATTTACAGTAAAGCCGCTGGGAGCTGTCACATAGAAGTAGTCGGCATTAACTGCTCCCACAACCTGGTAGCGTGGCTTGGTTTTTCGTTGAGACATATCAAGTACAGTTTCCCGGCCGGTGAGTGAATCATGTGCCAGGACTGAATCTATCTTAATGTACTCATTACTCAAGTCGACCTTAAGAATATAGATCCCCAGGCGCTGATCAGGATCAAAAACCTCTATAAATGTACATCCCGGCCCTACAGATTTTTCAGTAACTTTCCGCTCTGCCTGAGCAAGATTGCATACAGATAAAACAACAAGAAAACACTGAGTAAACTTAAGCAGAAAGGGCCTGAGTTTATTTTTCAATCAATCCACCTTCACTATTCATTCCCCCCTATTTTCCCCGGTAGGGAATGCCTTCAATTATCCAATCAGGGCCTGGTTTGCCTTTTAGATAATGGTCAAAATATTCTTTCATCTTCTTAAACCAGTCTAGCTTATTGGGATACTTCTGGGGATGATGCGGCTCATCCCGATACTGAAGGAAGACACAGTCTTTTTCTAACCGGCGCATGGCCAGGTACAGTTCGATTCCCTGATACCAGGGAACAGCACTGTCTTTATCACCGAATAATATCAATAACGGCGTTTCTATACGGTCGGCAAAAAACACCGGAGAATTCTCTATATAGAGCTCGAGTTTCTCCCAGAGACTGCCGCCGATACGGCTTTGAGACTTTTCATACTGGAACTGCCGGGCCAAACCTGTACCCCAACGGATGCCGCTGTAGGCGCTGGTCATATTGGAAACAGGAGCCCCAGCTACGGCACAGGTGAAAATATTAGTCTGAGTGATGACAAATGCAGTCTGATACCCGCTCCAGGAGTGGCCGTGCAGGCCGATAGCATCCGGATCTGCTATGCCCATGTTTATAATTTTTTGCACTCCCGGCACCAGGCACTTTGTTGCCGCAGGACCGGGGAGGCCAATTTCAAAACGTATATCCGGCAGAAATACCACATATCCATTACTGGCATAAAAGGGAAAACAGGGACGGTGGTTGATGACTGTCTGGTTGAATTCATGGAGCCGCTGAGAGAAAAACCTGTAATAATATACAATTACAGGGTATTTTTTACCTGGCTCATAATTTCCGGGCTTAATAAGAACTCCCTGAAGCGGGATTCCATCCATACTGTCCCACTCAACCAGTTCAGCAGTACCCCAGGCAAATTCACTTATCTGAGGATTTACATTAGAAATTTTTTCAGGCTTTTTAAATTCCAGGCCGCTTATCCAAAGATCAGGAAATTCAGCATAATCTTCCCTGGAAAAGAGCACTTTATCCGCTTTTTTTGCTTTAGCCAAGAATTTGAATTTTTTCCTCTCCTCCAGCAGTTTTTTCACTCCTGCTCCATTCAGGTCACAGGAATAAAAACCCCAGTTTTTTTCGCGGTTATGAAAGGCGGAAAGCAATATTTTTTCTTTAAAATCGTAAAATTCTTTATCCGGATCCAAACGTAAGGTACGGAAAGTGTAAAGCCCTTTGCGCCCTTTTCCGCCGGTAATATTAACAGGCTTTCCTGACTCGACTGGAAACTTCCAGACATCATATTTATCATAGAGCAGGACAGCCTGGTCTTCTTTTACCCAGCCGGCAATACCATAACCCGGAACTTTGCTAGGGTAATCATGGTCTTCATCATAAAAGGGAATCCCAATATCTTTGGTCAAGTTACGAACATGGCCTGATCTTCTATCAAAAAGATGCCAGTTCTTATCTTGATAATAAACGACATAACCTCCCCCAGGAGACAGAGAGAACCGGTCTTCAAGGCGGGAGACAACTTTTTTGCGGGCACCATTGCTTAAATTCACTATGTATATGTCCCTAAGCCTTCCATACCAGGTGATTTCCTTTTGATACGGAATACTGGAAACAGCTAAAACATACTCAGGATTATCTGTGATCCAGACTTCCGGTACATCTCTATCTGCCAGCTGGACCAGGCGACCGGAGTCAATAAAAAAGACTGCTGTGTAGGTCTGATCTTTAACACGCGGCCAGATATTTTTTTGATTGGTATTAATAAGCGGGTCATTCCAGTGCCAGACATCAACCTCGCTTTTTTTCAGAATACTCTCAACATCGAAAAGATCAATATTTTTATCCTTTTCTTTTTTATCCTCCTCAACCTGACGAAATTCTTCAGGCTTGAAGCCGAAAAAAAGCCTCCTGCCATCCCGGCTCCACTTAAGCTGGTTTTTTGCAGGCAGAAACCAACCTTTAGGGGCATCCTCCGAAGTAACCACCTGAGTCAATTTATCCTCTTCTGCTTTCCACACCCAGACTGAGGCATCCGAGTCAGTATCTTTTTTCTCAGTCATCTTACTAACCAGGAATACTAAGTTGCTGCCTGTTTTTGTCCAGACGAGTTGAGAGCATTTGGCCTTAGGCTCCTGAAGCAAGGCCTTGCGTAACCTGCCTTGCTTGCTTAATTCAAGATAATACAATCCGTTTGCTTCCCCTGCCTCATCTCCGATTGCATAAACCAGGAAACTGGAAGTTGTATCAAAAGCATAACTGAGGGCAAAAGGGATACGCACTTCTTCTCCGGAATTCAGGTTGGAAAGCACCATAGTACTTCCTATCTCAAGTTTCTTTTCATCTTTTTTCTCTTCTTCTGGCTCCTCCTCCTGCTTTTTTACTTTGTCTTTTTCCTTGTAAAGATGATATGCCAGCCAACGGGAATCATCTGACAATGCAAAATCTTTAACTTTTTCTAACTCCTGAACTCTGCCAGAACGAGTATCAAAGAGCGCCATCCCCTGTTTCGGCTTGTCTTTTTTTGCAGCTGCAAGTTCGGCTGCCAGGGGTTTTATTATCATCGCCACCCAGTTTCCATCTTTAGAAATCACAGGCTGGCATCCCCTCTCAACTAGATATTCCTTACCGTTTTTTACCCCGCGGACAATTACTTTGCCATCACCCCGGTCAGGCTGGGTAGTATAGGCGACCCAGAGCCCGTTTTCAGAGATCACTGGATTACGGATATCTTTGAAACGCATAATATCCTGATAAGTAAGAGCCTTTTTCTGATCCGCGGCAGTATAAACCAAGTCCGCGGCCAAAATCAGAAAGCAGGCTATAAGAATCATTGAAACTTTTTTTCTGAGCATAATCAAGCCTCCCCAATCTGAATTATTCATAGCTAAAACCTTGATCCCAACTGCTAACTTCCTATTATATATATCATAAAATTTCCCAAGAAACAAACAAATCCCCCTTCTACGGATGTAGGTCCCTTTCACCTCACAAATTATAAGTTATTTGAATATATCTTCATTTTTTAATATTATTATTCCCAGGCTATACCACATGAGCAATAAAAAGAAATTTGCCAAAGACTTTTATGAGATCCAGCGTAAACAGTGGCAAAAAAGCCTCTTATTATTCCTGATCCTTTTTATATTCTATTTTTTTCTGGTAGGCTTCGTGTCATTTATTTTTATTATAAGTTTAGGGCTATTTATGCCGGGGATTTCTCTTCTTGCCGGAAACAGCTTGCAATATTTTTTTCTTATAAACTTTATTCTAGCCATAGTTGTGGCTGCTTTTCACTTTTACGATGCTCGTTTCCATGGCGCCAAGTTCATCCGAAAACGGCTGCAAGCTACGGTACCGGATACAAATGACCGGTATCACAAACAATTCATCAACACCATAGATGAGATGCGTATCGCTGCCGGCCTTCCCAAGGTTACTCCCTACATTATTCCTGCTTTCGCGATCAATTCCATGGCACTTATTGAAGCTGATAAAACCCCAACTATTATCGTCACGGAAGGACTGTTGGCTGAATTTACCCGGGACGAACTTCAAGCTGTAATCGCCCACGAACTGGCCCATATTATCCGGGGTGACACCTTTTATATAACTCTGGTGTGTTCGCTTGCTAATTTCTTTGAGCGACTGCGTGAAATGGCCGAACCACATGATAGGCCCCAGGGGTGCAGAGCCCCCCAGCCTTATGGGATGACATTCAGTCCGGAGAGGGGGGCATTTGGTCTGTCCGCAGCCCTAACGGTAAATGGATGGGGCCTTTTAGCCTGGAAAAAATCTTTTCTTTGCAGTTTTTTACTCCCCGGATTTGGACAAAAAATATCCAGGAAGGAATTGAGGCTGCAGCTGGAGAGTTTCCTCAAATTCGTACCGGTCTCAGAAAGCTACATCATAAAAAACCAATAAATCCGGACAGGTACAATAAATGCCCCCGCTGCCGGACTACGCTTAAAGACACTTTCTATGAAGGTGTGGCTTTAAAGATCTGCCCTTCCTGCAAGGGAAAACTTATTGACTCATCTGTAATTGAGCGAATCATTGCCCGCAGGGAAGTAGCTTTCTCTGACTATCTAGTCAAAAAAGCAGCTGACTTTAAAGAAAATTTTTTACAGAATCCGGTCAGGACCAGGAAGATCAATATGAAAAAATCTCAGGCTATATTCTGTCCTATATGCGGCTCAAAAATGCTGCCCCGCCCTTTTACCTATCAGTATATTATCCCAGTAGATAAATGCTATTCCTGCCACAAGACCTGGTTCGACCCAGATGAACTGGAAATCCTGCAGCTGCTTATCGAAAAGCACTAATCCTATTTAACCTGAGCATTATAGGCCTGCCTAAGAATATCCATATAATCTTCGACCCCGGCTTTACGGGGATTTGAAGGATTGGAATTGTTTTGAAAAGATTTTAGGGCGATATCCTGAAAATATTTTTCTTCGATACAAAGATCTTTAAAAACCGGAATATTAAAAGCACAAGAAAGGTCTTTAATCTTTTTAATCAATCCCAGCCCGGCCTCATTATCGTTTATCTCATCTATCCCAGTCATACGGGCTATCTCAGCATACCGGGCGGCTGAAACCGGCAAATTAAACTCCATAACATAGGGCAGAAAGATAGAGTTTGCCACCCCATGCGGCACATCAAAAAGTGCTCCTATTGACTCTGAAATACAGTGAACAGCCCCGACATCACTGTTGCCGAAAGCTATTCCCGCCAGCATACTGCCTTTCAGCAAGCCTTCCCGGGCAGAATGATCATTTTTTATATCTTTATACCCTGCTTCAAGGGAAGAAAAAAGAATCCGGGCAGCTTCAAGAGCAAATATATCAGTTATAAAAGTAGCAGGCTTAACTGTGTAAGCCTCGATAGCATGAACAATAGCATCCATCCCCGTGGAAGCAACCAGAGCCGGGGGAAGAGAAACCAGCATGTCAGGATCGACCAGAGCTGCAGCTGGAAACATTTCCGGTCCCTTTATGCTCATTTTGAATTTCCTTTCTGTATGGGTTATTACAGAAACCCAGGTCACTTCACTTCCGGTACCGCAGGTAGTCGGGATCGCCAAAACCGGAAGCGGCGGAGATTTATATTTACTGCGCCCCTCATAATCCTCGATCTTGCCCGGATTGGCCGCAAGAAGTGCGACCGCTTTGGCAGCGTCCAAGACACTGCCGCCGCCCAGGCCGATGATAATTTCCGGAGAAAGACTGCGTACAATATCCCCTGCTTCATTTACAGTTGAATGCCGGGGGTTTGGCTCTATCTTCTCAAATACTTCAATATCCGGAAGCACATTCAGTACTCTTTCCACAAGCCCGGCCTTTCTTATTCCCTCATCAGTTACTAAAAAAGCCCGGGAAACTCCCAGGTCTTTCTCCAAAATTTCTTTAAGCCCGGCAAATACACCGGAGCCAAATCTTACAAGAGTAGGAAGATGAAAACGCATAACTTACCCTGAACTATTCATAAAAAATGTCGATATGATTGTCAACTCTTTATACATGAGTATTTTACATTAATTCTCATAGAGATACAATTTACCATTTCGTTTCTGCTGTAATCTCTATTAATAATCGACATTTTTTACCCTTCAGGCGAGCCGATCTTGCCGCATCTGCTTTGTTGCAGCAGATTCGCGGTGAAATACCACAGCTTCATCCCCTGCGCCTCGCATCTACAGCAACCTCGACTCGTGAATAATCCAGGTTATTTTCTAAAATCAAGCGATTCCTGATTTGCCATATCCAGAACAGCTAAAAACATAAGCTGGGCCAGATCTTCCATGATCTCTGGGGTGATGATCTCAATATTGTCCTGGGGGACATGATAATATGAAGTCGAACCAAAAGCACTCCAGGAGATGGAAGGGACTCCAGCCCACATAAACCGAGCAGCATCCAGACGAGGCCGGGCATTATTGACAAAATTAGATGTACGTATGATTCTGTGGATATATTTTTCATTTGCCTTGCGGAAAAATTCCCAGAATTCAGGATAATTTTCTGCAGCCAGCGCGGATAACTTATCCCCAGCGCCTACTCCATCCATGTTTATCAGACAAACGGTCTTATCCAGGGGGAAAAGCGGATTTTCTACATAGATTTTTGAGCCTACAACTCCCTGTTCTTCTGCCCCAAAACAAATAAACAGGATAGTGCGGCGGGGCTTTACCGGGCTTTTGGAAAGTGCTTCAGCTAAGCCCATAATAACCGCAACTGCTGAGGCATTATCATTAGCCCCGGGCATGATCTCATAACAACGGCCGAGGTGGTCGAGATGGCCGCCGATTATTATGACCTCATCCTTAAGCTGCGGGTCTGAGCCTTCTATCTTTCCAACCACATTATAAGCAGTGCCGTCTGGGTAATGTTCGGTTGTGTTTTTAATTGTGAAGACCTTGCCGGTTGAAAAAGACCTGGGTTTAAGATTTTTCCTGATATCCGCCACCACATCTTTATGGGTTTTCCCGGTTCCGGTAAAAAGATCATCTACCACAGTCTGTCCAACATGAGTATATATAAAGCCTTTGCTATAGGAATTATTAGGATTAGTAATGGGATAATTATAAAGCATGCCTTTTGCTCCATGCTTGACTGCATTTTCCAGTTTGTACTGGTGGAAAGAATAGGGGCGCCACTTTTTAAAAAGCTCTACTTTCCCGGAAGGAACCGGCGCTTCTCTTTCCATTAAAACTATTTTCCCGGCTACATCCAGGCCGCTGTATTCATCAAAGCCGAGTTCCGGGGCCGTAATGCCATAACCGACATAAATAACCTCAGCCGTGACCTCACCCGAACCTGATGTCGAACCCGGAATAAATTCATCTACGTAGCGATAATATTTTTTTATTGTATCATTCTTATAGGAAACATGAAGATAGGCATAGCAGTCCTTAAAGACAAGAGTATATGGATTGGAAAAGGACTGAAGATAGGTATTATTCTCGGCTGCAGGAGCAACTCCCCATTTTTTAAAATGACTTATTACCCATGCGGCTGCTTTGTTGAAACCTTCTGTACCTGTCAAACGTCCCCAGTATTTGTCCGAAGCCAGTTCATCTACATATTCATATAGGGTCTGACTGTGGATGGAATGCACAACCTGGAGAAGCTTTTGTTCATCGGAAAGCTCCCGGGATCGGCGCTGGGATAATCCAAAAGTCGAAGTAAATAAATAAGTAAAAACAAATAAAATAAGCACAAGCCGTTTATTTCGCATAAATTCCTCCATTTTTCTCTCCTGATTCTCTCATCCTATTTTTTATAAATAAAAAAAATTATATTAAATCTATATATAATAGTACAGCTAAACAGCCTGAACTATTCATAAAAAAAATGGCGATGTCTTTATTATTAATTTATTTTCAGTAATATGCAAGATTCTTTCGAAAATGGCAATTTTATCTCTTTTCTCGTTTTTGTTTTTAATTTTAATCGCCATTTTTTTTATGAATAGTTCAGGCTAGTGATTTAAATTGCCATTAAAGCGCTATTCTGATATCTTGAATATTTCGAATATAAATTCAAATCATTCAGGAGGTTTGCATGTTTAAAATAATTATATGCGGACTGGCTGTTGCAGGAATTCTCTTTGCTTTTGCACCTAATACTCAGGCTGAAGAGAATACTATCGAAGTCATTATGAAAACCAGCAAGGGAGACATGACTATAGAACTTTACCCTGACAAGGCTCCGATTACAGTAGAAAATTTCCTCTCTTATGTAGACGAAAAGTTCTTTGACGGCACTATCTTCCACCGGGTGATCAGCAATTTTATGATCCAGGGAGGAGGATGGACTGCTGATTTTATAAAAAAACCGACACACGACCCCATTAAAAACGAAGCTGCTAATGGATTGAGTAATGAAAAATACACCCTTGCTCTGGGCAGAACCATGGAGCCGCACAGCGCTGCTGCTCAGTTTTATATTAACCTAAAACATAATTCCCATTTAGACCATCAGGATACAACTGACGAGGGTTACGGATATTGTGTATTCGGCAGGGTGATAAGCGGCCAAGAAGTTGTTGACACCATCGGAAACATGCGGACTATGACCAGACAGGGGATGCGAGATGTCCCCCGGGAAACTGTAGAAATTATATCTGTGCAGAGAAAATAAATCACACCTATCCTGGATTATTCACGAGTCGAGGTTGCCGTAGATGCGAGGCGCAGGGGATGAAGCTGTGGTATTTCACCGCGAATCCACTGCAACAAAGCAAATGCGGTAAGATCGGCTCGCCTGGAAGGTAAAAAATGTCGATTATAAATAGAGATTACAGCGAAAATGAAACGGTCCATTGTATATCCATAGTAGTCAGGGTAAAATATTGATTAAAAAAAAAGTGTCAGTTATATCGACATTTTTTATGAATAGTTCAGGATAATTATGGGTGACTGGATATTCGCTTTTTTTCACCTGTTCCTGCTAATTGGCATAGCCGGGTATGCGGTTGTTTCTCTTTTTCAGGGCAATACTCACCGCTTTGGGATAATTTCTGCCCTTCTGCTAGTGTATTACTTTTTCGTGCTGCATAAACCGGTACGCAAAGAAATCGAACGCCGGCGTAAAATGAAAAGTCAGGGAGATAAAAAATAGAAACAATAAACCGGCTGATACGTTTTATTGCTGACATTGTCTGGGGGCCGCAGACTCTAATACTGCTATTAGGGGCAGGCCTGTATCTTTCTATGCGCATCCGCTTTGTTCAGCTAAGGCGGCTGGGATTTTCTTTCCGCCTCCTAACCAAAAAAGAATACAGCGAAAGTGCTAAAAAAAACAAAGGAGATATATCTCCTTACCAGGCATTTACAACATCTCTAGCGGCCATAATCGGCAACGGAAATATAGCCGGTGTATGTACAGCTATTGCCATGGGAGGCCCGGGTTCTGTTTTCTGGATGTGGCTTTCAGCCACACTGGGTATGGGGACCAAACTGGTCGAAACAGTGCTGGGTCAGAAGTTTAGGAAAATCATGCCTGATGGATCAATTGCCGGGGGGCCCATGTATTACATCCGGGAAGGTTTAAAACTCACCTGGCTGGCAGGAGCATATGCCCTCTTTATGGGGTGTAAGGCACTATTTTCCATCCCTATTGTGCAATCCAATTCAATTGCTGTAGCTATGACTTCTGAATTAGGGATAAAACCCTGGATGTCCGGGCTGGGACTGGCTTTTTTTACCTGGTTGGTCATTGTCGGCGGCATAAAAACTATCGGGAAAGTAACAGAATTTTTAAGCCCTTTTATGGTCGCTCTATATGTATTTGGAGCCTTCTTTACCATAATAACTTTTGCCTCCCAGCTGCCGGAGGCTTTTATCATGATCTTTACAGGAGCTTTTAAGCCCTCTGCCGTGGGAGGGGGAATAGCAGGAGTTACAATAGCAAGGGCAATCCGCTATGGCATGGCGCGGGGGACCTACTCCAATGAAGCCGGCACCGGGACAGCGGCCGTACTTCATGCTGCCGCCCGAACAAACGAACCGGCCCAGCAGGGGTTTCTGGGGTCTTTGGATGTATTTATCGATACACTGGTAATCTGTACTCTGACCGCTCTGGCAGTCCTTACATCCGGAGCCTGGACTCACGGAACCAGCACTGCAATGACAGCTAATGCTTTCAATTCTGCTATGCCGCAGATCGGAGGCTTGATTGTTGTCGCAAGTTCATTTCTTTTCGGGTATTCCAGCCTGATCTCAGTATCATATTACGGCAAGATCGCTTTGAATTATCTTTTCGGTCCCTGGATAAAACGCCCTTATAACTGGATATTCTGTCTTTTTATTTATATTGGAGCCACCCTGGAAGTGGAAGTAGCCTGGTCTGTAGGCGATATGGTCAACGGCTTAATGGCTGTTACTAACCTGATCGGAGTACTGGGACTCTCAGGCATTGCCGTGGCAGCAGTAAGAAAATATCTTAAAGATATAGATTCAACTTTAAAACAAAATCATTTATCAGGAGGATAATGTGAGAAATATCAAACGGCTTTTTATTTTATCTTTAATATTGAGCTTATCTTTATCGCTTTCCGCTAAAAAACTGGATAAGGACCTAACCCGGGGCTTCGACTCAATAAGCCCCATGGAGGCTTACAATTATGTTAAAACAATGGCCCTGCCTAAATTCGCCGGCCGCTACACAGGGCACGAAGGCTATACCGCTGCCGCTAAATGGGCAGCAGCTAAATTTAAAAAGTGGGGGCTTAAATCCATAAACAGTAAAGAAGGCTACCTTCAGGCTTTTCCCAGGCCCTATGCCATAATTCCTCAGGCTAAAATGACCCTACTTAAGGGGGAAAAACAGGAAAAAGTGGAGCTTGAGGCTGAAGATGAGTTTCTCCCTTTACTGGCAACCGACAGTGGTGATAACACAGCTGAACTTGTTTTTGCCGGATGGGGAATCAGTGCGCCGGAGCTGGGATATGATGATTACGCCGGCCTGGATGTTAAGGGAAAATTTATTCTCTGCTTCCGGGGTGTTCCCGATAGAAGCGATCCCGGCTTCCAGAAACACGATGAACACCGCTTTCGCATGCAGATGGCCAAAGATAAAGGCGCCAAAGGCCTTTTTTATATCTATTCCAGGCCCATTGCCAATCCCAACATGGATCTTATCAAAGGATTCACCAATGCCATTATCAGTGAAAAAGTAGCAGATAAGATATTCGAAGAAAAAGGCTTTAAGGCAACAGAGCTTCAAAAAGACCTACAGACATATAAAAAACCGCTTTCCTTCTCCCTTGTCTCAAAAATGCATTACCAGGTAGAGGCAAAGCATTTTCCGCAGGGAACAGGATACAATATTATAGGCTATGTTGAAGGCTCAGACCCTGTGCTCAAGCAGGAATGCCTGGTCTTTGGGGGGCATTTTGACCACTGCGGAGAACATGTCGGCATTCTTTTTCCCGGGGCAAATGACAATGCCAGTGGAAGTGCGGTGGTTATGGAAATCGCAGAAGCATTTTCCAAATTAAAGCAGCGTCCGAAAAGGTCGGTAGTATTTGTGCTTTTCGGAGGAGAAGAAATGGGGCTTCTGGGCTCCTCTTATTTTGTCGATCACATTCCTTCTCAGTTTAAAAAGGTCGATACTATGTTCAACTTTGACATGGTAGGAGAAGGTGACGGAGCCAGATGCAGTGTCAGTCCGGAACCAAAAATATTAGAAGATGTCCTGAAAAAATCTGATGAGACAATCAATATTCTAAAGCATATGAGCTTTTTTAAAGGCACATCCGGCGGCTCTGACTATGCCCCGTTTTTACAAAAGAGTATTCCTTGTTATTCCTTTTCTTCCAATGGGCCGCATCTTGAATACCACAGAAGTGGAGATACCATCTTTCGCATAAATCCTGACATTATGGCAGATATCGCCAGGCTGGCATTCTTAACCGGATATACCCTGGCAAATAATTCATAAGAAATGTCGATATGGATGTTATTTTTTGTCTTGTTAATATTTCACATTGATTCCTTAAATATGCAATTGACCCTTTCGTTCACAATATAATCTCTAATTATAATCGACATTTCTTACCCTACGGGCGAGCCGATCTTACCGCATCTACTTTGTTGCAGCGGATTCGCGGTGAAATACCACAGCTTCATCCCCTGCGCCTCGTATCTGCAGCAACCTCGACTCGTGAATAACTCACCACTCTGGCGAATAATTCATAAGAAATGTCGATATGGATGATACTTAGAAAATGGAAAATAGTAAATGGCAAATGGAAATATAAAATAGCATAAAATAAAAAACTCTTTTCAATTTACAGGTTTTGGCAGTATGTCAGTACAACAGTATGGCAGTATTGTTTTATAGGCTTCGCTGCCTTTTCTGGTTTTGCTGAAGTTTCTGCCTTCCCTGCTTTTCCCTGTTTTATCTGCCTTTCCTGCTTTTTCTGTTTTTACTGTTTTATCTGCCTTTCCTGAAGTTCCTGTTTTTCCTGTTCTTTCTGCTTTTTCGTATCTGCAGCAACCTAGACTCGTGAATAACTCAGGCTACGAGCTGGCATGGATACTGGTAAATCCCGGAGAAAGCCATCCGGAGCAGCGCGGGCATGGTTCCTCGAGAGAATCTCGAGGGAGCTCCTTTAAATATATTACTTCACTGCTGTCCGGAACATGAAATTTAATTATCCTATAACTTAATTAATAACAATATGATACATCACAAAATGGCTGTTATCTACTTGAAATTGATTTTATACTGTGGTCATCTTTTTGTCAATAAACAGAGGAGTGACCA
>JAUWNW010000106.1 GCA_030612445.1 Candidatus Aminicenantota bacterium | reverse complement strand
AGATCTATACAAAACAGGCAAGGATTTTAAAGAAAAAATCCGGCTGACAGATCTAAATCCCTGGGTAAAAACAAAAAAACTTACTCGAAGCGAACTTGTAAAGTACCTGGATGTGGATGGAAATGAACTCTTCGGCATCCTCTATTACCCGGTTGATTATGAACCCGGGAAAAAATATCCTTTAGTATGTGATATCTATGAACGATTTTTCGACAATGGCTTTAACTCAAGCATGAACATCATTGCCAACCGGGGATGGTTTGGGCTGCGTCCATCTGTAAACCTTGAAATCGGATATCCCGGAGAAGCTTGGGTCAAAGGGGTAACTTCTATTATTAATAAACTTATCGAAAAGGGAATTGTCGATCCTCATAAACTGGGAGTCCACGGCACAAGTTACGGAGGTTACGCAGCTGCTCTGCTTATCACTCAAACCGACCGCTTCGCAGCTGCAATCAATATCTCAGGCAAAGTCAATATAATCAGTTTCCTGGGAGACAGCCCCCGCATCGGGCACCGCAATTATGGGGCAGCCGAATCAGGCCAGGACCGTATCGGCGCCACTCTTTGGGAACAGCCCTTAAAATATATAAATCATTCAGCCGTGATGTTCGCAGATAGGATAAAGACACCCCACCTCCTGATTACAGGTGAAGGCGACTGGAATGGCCCAGCCGGTAATACCCGCGAACTTTATTATGCTATGCGCCGCCTGGGCAAAGAATGCGTATGGGTCAATTACTATAATGATGGACACGGTTTAGGCTCGGCTGCCGATGAAGCCACTTACCTGGATAAATGGAACCGTATCCTCGAATGGTATAAGACCCACTTTGCCAAAGCCGGGAAAGAAAAGGGGTCAAGTCTTCATATTCCACATTGAGATTGCATAATAGATGAGGCAGAAAATTTCTAGAAATATGAAGACTTAACCCCGAATTTGACTTATTATCCAGCACAAGATATATTTATGCGTAAAATTAAATAATTCCTTAAAAGGAGGGAAAATGAAAGTATTAAAATGGATTTCCTTACTTAGTTTAGCTGTTTTTATGGTCGGGTTTATCGCCTGTGGTGGCGGAGGCGGTAAATATTCTGACTTGAAACCTCTTGTTAAAAAATACAATCAGGAAACAGAAAAGTTTATCTCTGCCATGGAAAATGCCGACAATGCTAAAAAAGTCGCGGCAGCGTTGACAGAGTTCAGCCAAGCTATGAAGCAACTCAAACCTAAAATGGATAAAATCGAAGAAAAATATCCAGAGCTAAAGGAAATGTCCGGTCCTCCTCCCGAGCTGGGAGAAGATGCTATAAAGATGGGAGAACTAATGATGAAAATGGGTACAGTAATGATGAAAGCCATGCAATATGCTGACGACCCTGACGTCAAAAAAGCACAAGAGGAATTTGAAAAGGCTTTTAAGTAATATTCAGCTTAGTGCTTTAAGCCTGTATCCAGGTCATTGTAATTTAAAATAGAATTCAACACGAACATATATACATTATGATTCGTGTCGCGCCAGAACGGGTTAAAAGTAAATAGGAGGATATGGCCTTGGCCGGAAGGCACATCTATAATCGCTGCTTTGCCGTTTAATTCTTTTTCATTTTTGACTATTCCGCTCAGACATACTTCTCCTTCTTTTACATATCTGACAACTACATACTTTTCCATTTCTTCAGGCACTTTCAGGAGCGGGCCTGAATGACGCCTCAGGATGGCAATTTTTTTATCATAGCCGTAAACCGCAGGGTGTTTGCTATTAACGATTTCGCTTTCAAGCAAAGAGCCGGGATTATAAAATTTGGAACTTGGTTCATAGTATCTTATTCCTCGAATCATCCCGTATTCAATAGGCACTCTTATAGAATTCTGTAGGGCAATAAGCAGGCCGCCTTCCTCGACAAACTTTTGCAGATTATAAACACCTTTGATCCCCATACCTCCGGTGATATCTTCACAGGAATCAGGAGTCCCCAGGTATTTAAACTTATCGCTTCTGATATAGCCTAAAGGAACATGGCGGTAAGGATCAATGCCGTTTACAATATCAGCTCCGATCCTGCCTCTGGCATTACTGAAGACGATAACATCATATTTATTTTTAAGATCCTCTTCTCTGATATGGTCTTTATGTATCATGGAAAAAGGAATTTCCAGCTGGTCAAAGGCAAACCGGACCCAGCCATCATCCTGAGTACTTGACCAGGTGTGATATATCGCAATACGGGGAATTTCAAGATCGTGGGTTTTGACCTCCGGTAACTTTTTACTGGTGTACACTTCAAGCCCCAACCCGGAAGAAATAGACTCTACTGCTTTATGCAGCCCCAGTGATGCTCCGGCAACCGGGATTATCAGGGAGCCTGCATCAAAATCCTTGTTTTTAACTTTAAAAGGCTCCTCTGCTGCAAGAGCCTTGAACCCTTTAAGTCTTATCCTGGCAGTAAGTAGACGGTTGACTGTGCCATTGTTAATAATATAAGCACCGGCTGCTTTTCCCCCATAAATCTCTCCGGCAGCTTCTACCGGCTGGTTGACAGGAGCAACCGGAACATCAAAGATGGCCTTATCCATGACTTCAACAGTTTCCACGCCCATATTTAGCCCCAGGGTCCAGCCGCAGTCATCATAAGCATTTAAAGCGTCTTGCGGATACTTTTGTCTTTCCAAGAGGAGCTTGACAAGATTTCCATAGGGCTGGTCCATTCTGACAACATAAGAATTTAGGGGGAATTTCCCCTCTTTTACTTTAATCTCAGATTTTGCCAGATGTACTTCGATCTTCTGCTTTAAGAGAACATTGACAAGAAAGGCCGTATCCACCCTGTCTTTTTGCTTATCAGGGATTATATAAGCATAAGGAGGTTCATCTTTCCCAGCAGTATAGGATTCAAAACCCCGCTTCCAAAAATTTTTAAGGAAAAACTCTTTATGGGAAGCAACCACATATTCGGCCAAAAGATTTCCGGTTATCTGGTAATTCAGATTATTTCTGAGCGACCACATGACTTTTTTATAAGGGGGGATAGGCCTGTACCATGCCTTTTCCAACCTTTTTCCACTTACTTCCCGTTCCATTGTATTGGCTATGGCATTACCAAAAGTTTCATAAAAATGAAATGTCGCATTATGATTAGAAGCTATCGAAGCCATAAAATTAGGGCTCCAGGAAGTATTGCCGAAGTCATGAGTATGAACTCCAGGCATACCATAGGCATTCATCTGAGTGACTTCCCACCAGGCAATCAAGTTTCTTTCACTGTCCATGGTAGGAAGGAAACTTGAAGGGCCGTTTGCAGATGAGAAAAATAGATAAGGTACAGACTCATGATTATCCTGTACCACAATTGGAAGCCATTCATAGAATACATCTGCAATATTCTGCATTTCCGGCTGCGACATAGTTATCATATCCCGGTTATTATCATGATAATCGTATTTCCCCCAGAAAGGGACATGGCTAATTTTTTTATAGTCCGTAATATCCTGATTGTATTTATAATACCAGTCCGTGTGTTTATCATGCCCATCAGGCTCAGCTGAAGGCACTATTAACACCACCATGTTTTCCCTTATTGTTTTTACTATCGGGTTATCATCAACAGCTAAACGATAGGCCATCTCCATAGCAGCTTCAGCAGAACCTGACTCGGAAGAATGTAAATTACAGGTCAGAAGATATGAAGGTATAATCCGGGAAACAAGCGCATCAGCTTCTTTACCGGTCTTAACTATGCGGGGGTCAGCCAGCCTTGCTATAAGTTTTTTGTTCTCCGGCAGCATTTCCATATTATTTACACTGGTTACCACCACCACAACCATTTCTCTTCCCTCAGACGTCTTGC
This sequence comes from Candidatus Aminicenantota bacterium, assembly GCA_030612445.1. Lineage (GTDB taxonomy): Bacteria > Acidobacteriota > Aminicenantia > Aminicenantales > Aminicenantaceae > JAUVXM01. Next base: position 6,793 of record JAUWNW010000106.1, on the reverse strand, counting down.
CTATGGGAACAACCTGCACATGAGGCGATGCTTCCGCAAGAGAATTCAGATAAGAGATGATATCGTCATAATAAGTCAATTTCCCAGGAGCGCCTGCTATATATCCCAGCACATCCTTGGGTGTGGGAATCCCCTCGGCTTGAGGGAGGTAGTCTGTCAAAGGGCTTAGAAACTCGGGTTTGGTCGTAGCTTCTTTGATCAATTTTGTATACTCTTTATCAATGGCTTGAGCGGAAGTGTTCTCCTGAGCCTTTAAAAAAAGCGAAGTTAATAAAAAACAAAGTATGATAATCATATGAATCAATATTGATTTGGCTGAAAACATTTTTAATTTCATGTTTTTTTCCTCTTTCCCCTCAAATACTAATTGGTAGAGATCTCCAGTTGGTAGAGATCTCCAGACTATTAAGCAGGCGGCTGTATCCTTCCTCCAGACGCTGGCGGAAAGGCTTAAGTGACGACTCTATTACTTCAGGCAGACCATCTTGCCAGGGCATGCGAAAGCGTTCAGACTCCAGCGTTTTGATTTCCGTCTCCAGGATTTCCCGCCACTTTTCCAGCCCCCTCTCTGCTCCCCTTGCCTGCAATTTTTCATATTGATTGCGCAGCAAAGGCAGGATGAGCCGCTGCAGGCGTCTTATCTGAATTATACGGCGCATTTCCTGAGAATCCTCATCATCCCAATCCTGCATGTTAAATCCCCTATCGCCACCTCTGATCTGGAAAGGCAATCCATCCAGCATCGGTTTATTAAGCCATAAATAATAGGCATAGATATATATGTAATAATACTCGCCTAAACCCATTCCGGCATCAAGAAGTGACTGGTTCCTGACCTTTAAAAATTCTGCAATTTGGGGCACCATCCCAATTCCGGTCCGGATTTTACCTATAACTCCAACATCCGCCTTTTCTTTCCCGGGATCTTTGCTCTTTTCCTCTTCAGTAAGTAAATTAAAAGAGCTTTCAAGCTCATTACGGATCGGTCTCATAAGCTCTCTTACTTTAAGGAAAACTTCGATTCTAGCCTGCCTAATAGCTCCATCAGGTTCAGGACAGTATTCCTCGACCTCGCCGTAGCGCTCCGTAAGGATTTCCAAAATAGCTTCCGACTCATCAAAACCCTTAACAATATTTTTCACAAACATAACTCCGCTTAAAATCAGCAGAACTACAATAATTATTACCGCACCGCAGCCAATACCGCAGCCGATAAACCACTTTTTTTTGGAACTTGATGTTTGAGGTCTATTTGGATCCATAGTCCTTATATAATACTAAGTTAAGGGCAAATGGTAAATAATAAAATAAATAGGGACACATCCCTATACTATCAAGCTGTCCTTGACATATTCTGAGTCATTATTTACTATTCCTCATGATGGTTGGTAGGAAAATCAAGAAAAAATAGAATCCGCTAATTAAAAAAGAAAAGGAGAAAGAATTATGAGAAAAGCACTGATTTTACTGACATTTTTTTGCATGTTTGTCCTTATTCTGGGATTCAATGTCCAGGCTCAGGAAGAGGACGCTGAATCTTCCATATATAAAGGTATAAATATGAAGGAATGGAATAATCGGATTCGTCAGGAGAAGTTTGACCTTATTCTGCCTCAAGTCATGAGAGAGAACCATATAGACATGTGGATTCATGTGATGAGAATATCAAATCCCGATCCCTTTGGGGCAGAAGACCTGGGCAGTACCTCCGGCGTTTTCGTCTTCACAGACCGGGGTGGAAAAAGGATAGAACGGGCGGTTCTCGGACGCCGCTGGGGAGTTTCCCACCGTGAATGGGGAGAGCAGAGTAATTTGGTTGAAGAATGTGGCGCCTACGACATAATCTATGATCCTGTTCGGGTGCATGAACCGGTGGGAGGCCCCATGTCAGAATATGATTACCGATTTAAGGGGCTCAAAGAATTTGTGGTAGCACGTGACCCCAAACGCATTGCTGTAAATTTCAAGCATGATTTGGGACCGTGGGTGACTTACACTGACTTTGGAGGGGCATTAGACGGCATTTCACATACAGACTACCTCCTCTTAACTGAAGAGCTCTGTGATGAATATGCCAGTAGGCTGGTCTCGTCTGAATATGTGATTATGAATTACATTACAAGACCGGTGCCGAGCGAAATCAAACTGCTTAAGAAAATGCGTAAGGCAGAAGTTGAATATGTAAAGAAAGTTTTTGCTGAAATCGTGCCGGGTGTAACCAAAAAAAGCGAGGTGGGAGTAACTGTCTTTCGTCGGGGAAGCACAGGAGTATCACAAAGAGGGAGAAGCAGAGGATTTGGCAGCGATAAAATTGAGGGAGGCGACATCGTTGCATCACCAAGCCAGGGAATGTACGCTTATGTGCTCCGTAATGGAGAGACTGAACCACCTCCGGAAATCAAAAAACTCTGGGCAGAGTATCTGAAAATCGATAAGATTCTGGCAGAGACCATTAAGGCGGGACTTACCCCTCGTGAACTACAGAAAATCCACAAGCGGAAATTTGAGGAAGAAGGAATTATTCTTAGGGATAACCAATTGCATATGGTAAGGCCAAAGAACAATTTCCCTGTCTATGCCGCAGGTTTTGATCCTGAAAAAACCCATCTTAGTATCGACGCCCATGGTATGCTAAAGGGAGCGCAGGAGAGGAAGGAAGAGAATTATTTTGGCCCCAGGATCGGTTCTCTCGGCCCGGATTGGTCAAAAAATATACCGCTCCCGCTCAATCACCACTTTGTTTTAGAATATTTTTTCTATATGCCGTCTCCTTCCAGCGAATACGAAGACCAATATTTATTCTGGTGGGATCATGAGCAGGCGATTGCCACTGCAAGTGGAGTCGAGTATTTATCTCCCCCGCAAAAGGATCTTTATCTAATTCATTAATTGTTTGCAAATCGTACAGCCCGGTGAATAGAAAATAGTTGCATCATACCATCTTTATGTGTCGTTATAAATTTTTAATCATATTTTTTTTGGTAATAATTATTGGGATATCTGGAAACGCAAGCCCTGGAAACACTGCAGAAACCGACCAGGAACTAAAGAACAAAATAGGGCAGATGCTGCTTTTGGGTTTCCGGGGAACACAGGTCTATGAAGACTCCTATATCTCTAAGGTTATAAAGGATATAAATATAGGGGGTGTGATCCTCTTCGATTACGACGTTCCTTCTCAAAACTTTCCCAGGAATATTATCAGCCCTGAACAGACAAAAAAGCTTATCTCCGGCCTGCAGGCTTATGCCAAAACTCCCCTATTTATCGCTGTTGATGCCGAAGGGGGGCATATCAACCGGCTTAAAGAAAAATATGGTTTCCTCAAAATTCCCAGCGCAAAGGAGATCGGGAATATAAATCCTGAAAAGGCTGAATTTATATATGAAAAACTTGCCGGCCAGCTTGCCGGCCTGGGATTTAATCTTAATCTGGCCCCGGTAGTCGATGTAAACATAAATCCAAAAAATTCTGTTATAGGTTCTCTGCAGCGTTCATTTTCAAGCGATTATCAAATGGTCACAGACTGTGCCCTGGCTTTTATCAACGCCCATAATAGAAAAGGCATTATTTCAACTCTTAAACACTTCCCGGGCCATGGAAGTTCGCGCCATGATAGCCATCTGGGTTTGGTTGATGTCACAGAGACCTATAGAAATTATGAACTTACTCCTTACAAAGAACTGATTAAGAAAGGTAAAGCTGAGATGATAATGACTGCCCATATCATAAACAGACAAGTCGACCCTGATTATCCAGCCACGCTGTCTCCGAATTTCCTGCAAAAAATCCTGCGGGATAAGCTTGGTTTTAAAGGCGTCATTATCTCCGATGATATGCAGATGGGAGCTATTAGAGAAAATTATGGCTTTTCAGAAGCAGTGATAAGAGCCGTAAACGCAGGCTGTAATATCCTGGCTATCTCCAACAATGGTAAAACCTATGACGAAGATACGGTTTATAAAGCTTTTAAGGTTATCATCACCGCGGTAAAATCCGGAAAAATCCCTATGCATAAAATCAACGACTCCTACACAAAGATCCTTTATCTGAAGGAAAAATTTAAAATAATTTAAACCCAGGCAGAGGCCACAAAGGTCAATAAGATTCGAGAATAATCTCTTTCAAAAACTCGGCAAAGTAGCGGTTAAAGAGTTGGGGGTCCTCTATCATTAGAAAATGTCCGGTATTGGGGATGAAGCGTAATTTGAAATCCTCAGTATTTCCCCTGATCACTTTAAATGGAACGACAGGCAATTCGGAATTCAGGGAACGAATGGGGATATCCAGATTCTTTAAGGCTGCTGCCCCATCAAATTTTAAAACATCCTCAAGTGCACTCAGGGCCATTTCCGGCGAAGCTGCCGCCATATCCAAGATGATCTTCTTTTTAAAATTTTCAGTCGCTGTGGACCTGAAATAATTTTCCAGAACATATTTCCTCATTCCGTCAAAAAAATCGGGTTTAAACATACTCAATAAAGCATCAATCTTCTCTCTTTTATAGCTTTCCATATAGATATCACTGAAAGTGTCTGCGCCCAGCAATCCGATGACACGCTGCGGCATCAGCCTGGCTGCCTTTAATATCACAGGCCCTGCTATATCATGCCCAACCAGGACAACATTATAGAGATCGAGTTTTTCCACAACCGCAGCCACGTCCCCGGCAAAAGCATTTACAGTCCAATTTTTGCGCTCCTTCCCGGAACTCCCATGCCCGGCAAGGTCAAGGGTAACAACCCGGTAATATACTTTAAAGGATGGTATCTGGGCATCCCAGTAGCTTTTGTCAGTACACCAACCGTGCACGAATACCAATGAGATATCCCCTTCTCCCTGGACTTTAAAATGGATGGGAACACCATCGGCTGACTCTGTAAAATTTTTTCCTGCTGCAGCATCCTTTGAAGTTTCTGATTCCTTGGTGCAGGAAAAAAAACTCAGGCAGAGAATAAATACCAAAAGCATTAGCTGTCGCAGATATTTCATAGTTTTCTCCCCTGGCTATTGGATCAGAATTCCGAAATCCCCCACTTTCCAGGAGTCCTTTTCCTGCACATAAAGGATTGTGCGTTTTATTTCTCTTTCATTTTCATCCGTATATTTTAGATCGATCAGCTGCCAGTCTGCCAGGCTCCGGTACTGTAACTTTATCTGAGCTTCTGAGGGGCTAACGAAATTTTTCCCGCGAAATCTTTTGAGAACCTTTTTATCCCGGCCATAGTTTTTGATAAAAACCGGTAAAAGCTCTTTAGCCTTTGAGTCCGTTAAAATATATTCTTCAATATAATCTTTGGGCGAATAATATTCATCGACTCTTACCCATTCATATTTATCAGTATCAGGCTGGGATTTTTTAGAAGACAGAAGTTTAAAACCAAAATATCCCCCGATCACCACTACATCAATAAGAATTATTATAATTATGACCTTTAAAATTTTACTCATTGAAGCCTCCTAAACAACATTCTTTATTATACCTGGATTATTCACGAGTCGAGTTTGCTGTAGCAAGTAACCCCTTAATATTGTATGTATTATCTGAAACATCGACATTTTTTATGAATAGTTCAGGTTAATATGCCCAAAATAAAGTCTTCAATTGATTGTTAAGCTTTTTCGCCTTTTCCAGTGCCAACAAGGCGCGGGAATGAGTATAAGAGGTTAGATATTTTCTCGCCTCTTCCTTATCCTTTTTATAGAGGTTCAGCGCTGTTTCCTCCACTGCAGACTGGAGAATAAACTGTTCCTTTTCAAAAGGATCCCATACTTTTCTGACTATTTTTATGGCCTTTTTATAATCTATATCGACCAGGTTCTCCAGAGCATTAAAAACATCAAAAGCAAAATCCCGGTCAAAATTAAAAGTTCCGGCCGGGGGATCAAAGTGATAAGAGAGGGTCAATTGTTCTTTAATATCCCCTTGCTTGTAATAGGCTTCGGGAGTAGCGGATATTCCCAGATACCAGGGAGTAAGCACGCTTGAACAGGGAGCTGCCGTAGTACGCCAAACCAGACACCCGATCTCTTTCGGCAGCCAGCTTCTCAACTGGTACACAGCTCCTTCCTGGGTAGTAGGACCGCAGATATTGGCCGCCAGTCCCATCAGCTTGTGAGGAGAGCCAAGGGAATAATTTTTTGTAGTATCAAACTCGGTCCCTTCATTATGGCTTCTTAAAATAGCAGCAACATCTTCTACTGTCATCTTATGGGCAGGCTTTACAGAAAAGGGAAGCTGCTTTTCCGGGGGAAGGACAATCGATCTTCCCTGCACTTTGGATTGAGCATACCACTGACGGGGGTCAATGCTGAATTTCTCCCTAAAACTTCCTTTTCTGGGATTGTAATTAAATGCTTCCCTGAAACTAAAAGCTTTGCCTGAACCTGGGTCATACCAGCCCCGTTTTGCCGCATATTCTTTCAAACCTGGAGAGGCTAAAACATTATCTGTATCACTGAGGTCAGCTTCAGGGCCGATGATATGAACATTAGGCAGCAGGACTACTTCATCATCCGGGCACCTCTGCGCGATCCAGTGTTTTCCCCTTACTAAAGCCAATACCCAGGCTTCTTCAGGACCTGCAATCAGCAAAGAACGCCCTGAAGAAATATAACCGAAACGCTCGATAAGCTCTCCAGCGATCTTTACTCCTTCTCTGGCTGTCTTGGCCCGTTGGGCACCCAACCTTCGCAGCATATATCCGATTCCGCCGTCTGTTATATCCCCACGCTCACAAAGCTCATCGTAAGAATCCTCCCTGGTAGGACAACTGTCTGAACTGACGGCCAC
>JAUWNW010000137.1 GCA_030612445.1 Candidatus Aminicenantota bacterium | reverse complement strand
TGTTTCTTAATTTTAAAATAATATCATGGGAGCTAAGGCCTTTTTCTTTATCGACTAGGATCAATCCATCCATAATAAATTAACCTGGACTATTCATAAAAAATGTCGATATGCATGATACATCTTTTTTAATCAGCATGTTACATTACAGAGTATTCGCAGTAGAATCTACGGCTTCATACCCTGTGCCTCGTATCTGCGGCAACCTCGACTCGTGAATAGTCCAGGTTAATAAGTTTTCGGTTCATTTTTTTTACTGTTTCCTAAAGATTGTTTTAGAAGTTGGTTTGTCTTAGCTGGTATTTCTTTAAGTAGCGTTTTATATTTTCCAGAAACAGTAAATCCTGCAGCATGTATATGCCCCCCACCGCTGAAATATTCTGCGATTTTGGCTGCATTAGCTTCTCCTTTTGACCTGATGCTGACCCGGAATGTATCCTGCTTGATCTCTTTAAAAAATAGAATTATTTTTGCTCCTTTTATAGAACGAGTTAGGGTCAGAATGTCCTCAGTGTCAATTTCCTTTAAGTTAAGCTCTTTTAAGTATTTCTTAAACATTGTGATAATAGCGATATTTCCTTCCTCATTCATGCGGAGCGTTGAAAGAACTAGTCCTAACAGTTTGATTTTTTCAGGAGGATTATTATTAAATAAAAGCTCAGATACATTGATAGGTTTTGCTCCGCAATTTACAAGTTTCTCGCATATTTGAAAGGCTTTAGCATTAGTATTAGAGAATTGGAATGATCCGGTATCAGAAACTATTCCACTGTAAAGTTGGGTAGCGATTTTAGGGGTGAAATCAATACTCATCTCTTTACCGAGAGCAAAAACCAGACATGCAACCGCAGCTGCGTCCGGATCTACCCAGTTTATATCACCGTAATAATCATTTGAGTGATGATGGTCTATATTAATCTTAAAGTGATTTTCCAGATTATCAAAGCCTGATCTTGAGACATTGGCACATTCGAGGAGAATAAGCAGGTCATTTTCTTGAGGGATCGGGTCTGAATTAACTATATCAATATCAGGATAGTGGTTAAAAGGAAAGGGGATATTATCCTTGATATATATCGACATGTTCTTGCCTATTTGTCTTCCCATGAAATAAAGAGCAAGGCTAGTGCATATTGAGTCTCCATCCGGTCTTAAGTGGGAGGTTATGGCAATGTTCTTACTTTCAATTATTTTGTTTTTTATGAAAGTTATCGGATTATTTTTCATCTTTTGATATTTTATCTAACAGGGCATCAATTTTTGCTTCATGGGCTATACTTGGATCAAGAAGAAAAATTAGGGAGGGATTATACTTTAATTTTGTATGAGTGGCAATATATTTTCTCAAATGTCCTTTTTTTTCTTCAATTTTTTTAAAGATCTCGTGATATTCCTTGTTTCCGAAGAAACTGAGATAGATATAGGCAGTATTTAGGTCTTTGGACATCTCTAATTGGGTAATGGAGGTTAAACAGGAAAAGGCTTCCTGTGTGATCTCGATCAAGGGGTTGCTTAGAACTTGTTTTATTAAACTAGAAATTTTTTCTTGACGTCGTTTTAGGCTCATTTCTGATTTTAATAATAATCTACATACTTATTGATGATTTCTCCATCTAAATTTATTTCAATTTCCTGGATGATCTGTTGAAAAATTTTATCAATAATAATTTTTTGATTATTGATTGTAACTAGTCCGATTCTTGTTCTTTGCCATTTATCAAGAAATTCCAATTCGGAGTAGGAAACATTGTATTTTATTCTTAAACGGTCCTTCAGACTTTTCATTCGCTTCCGTTTGTCTTTTAGGGAATGAGAATATGGGAGGTAAATTTCAAGGCTTAAATATCCAATAATCATTTTATCTAGACTATTTAGAAAAAATGTCGAAATGTCTAATATAAAGTAAAATGCAAATTGTAAATTGTTTCATTGGCACATTGTTTCATTGTTAAGAAATATTGCTATAATAACATAAAGAAAGTAATTCATAGTTATTCGTAGTTATTTACGGGCAAACACCCGTGTAATTTATTGCTTTTAAAACTATTACTAACACTGGCGAAGCCAGTAAATAACTCTTAATAACACAAGCTTTTCTTGCAAATAACTTTGAATTTTTATTCTGCCTTTCCTGAAGTTCCTGTTTTTTCTGCTTTCCCACATCTGCGGCAACCTCGACTCGCGAATAATCCAGGTTAATAAGCATTATATCTAAAGTGATTCAGGGATGTTCTTTTCTGAAATAAACGCTTCGATTGTATCTCCTACTTGAATATCTTTGAAGTTTTCAATTCCAATTCCGCATTCATAATCACGTTTTACTTCTGTGACATTATTTTTTAAATGTTTTAAAGAAGAAATATGCCCTTCATGGATGACATCACCTTCTCTGATAATCCTTATTGAAGCCTTTCGTAATATTTTTCCTTCTTTAACCAGGCATCCTGCGATTGCTCCAATGCGTGGGATGTGAAAAGTTTTTTTAACTTCAGCTTTTCCAATGGTTTTTTCTTTAATAATCGGATCAAGAAGACCGATCATGGCTTTTTTGATATCTTCAGTTAACTCATAAATAATATTATAATTTCTTACTTCAACATTTTCTTTTTTTGCTTCTTCGAGAATAGTCGAGCTTGGCTTGGAATTATATCCAATGATTATGGAATCTGAGGCGTAGGCAAGGCTAATATCTGATTCTGTTATTTTCCCGCTAGCGGAGTGGATTATTTGTATTTTTACTTTATCAGTACTGAGGTTAGGAAGGATGTCGCAGAGGACATCGACTGAACCTTGGACATCAGCTTTGATGATCAGGGGAAGATTTTTTATCTTCCCATCTTGGATATTCTCAAAAAGTTGATCCAGAGTTAAACTCTCCTTTTTTTGGGTATTATCTTTCTTCTCTTGTGAAAGGCGATATTGAGAAAGTTTTTTGGCTATTTCTATATTCTCGACGACTTGAAAGTAGTCACCAGCTGCGGGGACATTGGAAAAGCCGAGTATTTCTACCGGCATTCCCATTTCAGCCTTTTCCATAGCTTTTCCGTTCTCATCGAAAAGGGCCTTTACTTTTCCATAACAGGAGCCGGAGATAAAAGCTTTTCCATTAATGAGTATCCCATGTTGGATAATTACAGTTGCTACCGGACCTTTTTTGGAGTCTAAATGAGATTCCAAAATAACTCCCTGGGCCGGGACTTTAGGATTTCCTTTGAATTCGTTCATGTCACTTAATAGAAGTATCAATTCAAGGAGTTCATTAAGGTTTGTCTTCTCTTTTGCTGAGATATCAATACTGATGATGTCTCCACCCCAGTCTTCAACAAGAAGTCCTGCCTTGGATAACTGTTGTTTTGTCTTGTCGGGATCTGCTTCAGGTTTGTCGATTTTATTGATTGCTACGATTATGGGAACGTCTGCGGCTTTGGCATGATCAATTGCTTCTTTAGTCTGAGGCATAACTCCGTCATCAGCTGCAACTATAAGGATGACAATATCAGTTAAATTTGCGCCTCTAGCTCTTAACTTAGTAAAAGCTTCGTGGCCGGGGGTATCAATGAAGGTAATTGAACGATTGTTATATCTGATTTGGTAAGCTCCGATATGTTGAGTAATTCCTCCTGATTCTTTGTTCACTAGATTTGATTCCTGGATAGAGTCGAGAAGAGTTGTTTTTCCATGGTCGACATGGCCCATGATGGTTACTACAGGTGCTTTTATAATCATTTCATCTGGTTTACTTTCCGCTAGGGTTCCGATTTCATCTTCTATTGAAATTATTTCTATATTTCGGTTAATAATCTTAGAAATAGTATCTTTCAGGTCTTCGTATATTTCGGTTTTGACCGAGATAGAAAAGCCTTGAGATTCTATTTTCTCAATTAGGGCTCTTGCTTTAAGTCCGAGGTTTTCACATAATTCCTTGACAGTAGAGCCTTCTCTTATCTTGAATTTTTTTGGAGCCTTTTTCGGTTTGTTTGAGTTAATTTTTTTGGTGTTTGGATTCATGATATTGGTATCTCCATATTCAGAAAACGGTTTCATTCGCTGTTAATTTCAATTTTCCACCCTGTCAGACGTGAGGCTAATCTCACATTAGTGCCTTTTTTGCCTATTGCAAGTGAGAATTGATCTCTTGAAACAGTAGCTTTTAAGATTTTATCCTTTTTATTTGAAATAGAAACACTAGAAACTTTTGCCGGATTTAGGGCAGATTTTGCATAGGTGGTAGGGTCTTCCGACCATTCTATAACATCGATTTTTTCGCCAGATAATTCTTTGCTGATCGCTAAGATCCTGTTTCCTCTTACCCCTATACAGGCCCCAATAGGATCAATGTCTTTTTCTTTTGTTAAAACTGCTACTTTTGCTCTTTCCCCTGGTTGACGGACCATATCTTTTATCGCAATATTTCCGTTTGCTATTTCCGGTACTTCTGTCTCCAGGAGTTTGGCTAAAAATCTATTATCTGTTCTGGATGCAATAACCTGAGGGCCATATGTTTCCCTTAATACCCGGATAACAGAAGCTTTTATCCTGTCTCCTCTTACAAATGTTTCTCCGGGAAGTATTTCTCTTTCGGGAAGCAATATTTCTGTTTGGTTGGACTCAAAAATTATACTGTGGTTTGGACCGAATCTTCTTAAAACTCCAGATACAATTTCACCGAGTTTAGAGGTAAAAAAAACATAGATTTTTTCCTGCTCGGCATTCTTTACTTTTTTTAAAATGACTTGTTTTGCTGCTTGAGCTGCAATGCGGCCCAAAGTCTTAGAGGGGAGGTCGATTTCAATGTAGTTGCCATAAGCAGCGGATATATCAATTTTTTTTGCTTCAGAGAGTGAAATTTCAGAAGCTGGATCCTTTGGATTTTTACTGATTTTTTTAACAGTAAAAACTCTAAGTTCACCATTTTCAGGATCAAAATTTATAGAGATTTCTTCATTATTTGCATAATAGTTGGATGAAGCCACTTTTAGTGATTCTTTTATTGCATTAAATATTACATCGGTATCTACTCCACGCTCTTTGCTGAGCTGTTTGATAATGTTCAATACATTGACTTTCATTTTAGATTTAGTTATGGAAGATTGATTTTAATAGGGGAGAATTATAACTGAAATAATTAAGAATAGCAAATAAACTCACTTGAAGATTAAGGATATAGATTAGGGATTAAGAGGAAAGATATGTACAAGAAAAAACTGGGCTATTCCTAAAATAGTGCTTCTTTATGTAGAGCTCAAAGGAGCAAAGGAGCAATTACAAGTGAAATGACACTCATAAGTTTGATAAGAATATTTAAGGATGGCCCGGCTGTATCTTTAAATGGGTCTCCCACAGTATCACCTGTGACCGCAGCCTTATGGGTGTCTGACCCTTTTCCTCCGAAGATTCCGCCCTCAATGTATTTTTTGGCATTATCCCAGGCGCCTCCTGCATTTGACATAAAAAGAGCCAACATCACCCCAGAAACAGTAACACCGGCCAGAACTCCACCCAGCATCTCTGGTCCACCTACAAAGCCGACTATAACCGGGGTTGCTATCGCAAGCAGTCCAGGAGTGATCATTTCTTTGATTGCGGCTCTGGTTGCGATGTCAACACATTTTGAATACTCTGGCTTGGCTTTTCCCTCAAGAAGGCCGGGAATCTCATGGAACTGACGGCGGACTTCTTTTATCATAGAAAATGCAGCCTTGCTAACAGCTTCCAGCGCAAATGATGAAAAAAGGAAAGGCAGCATCCCTCCTATAAAAATACCCGCCATTACAGTTGGCTTGGTTAAATCTATTGTGTTTATTCCGACTGTTGTACGAAATGCAGCAAAAAGAGCTAAGGCAGTCAGCGCAGCGGATCCAATGGCAAAGCCCTTGCCAATAGCAGCAGTGGTATTTCCAACTGCATCCAATTTATCAGTTCTTTTTCGGACTTCGGGACCTAACTCGGCCATTTCAGCAATACCGCCGGCATTATCTGCAATAGGACCGTAAGCATCAACTGCGAGTTGAATTCCTGTTGTAGCCAGCATACCGAGTGCGGCGATAGCAATACCGTAAATACCGGCAAAATGATGAGCTAATAGAATTGCCGAAACCAGGCAGATGGTGGGAAATGCTGTGGAGCGCATTCCTACTCCTAACCCATAGATGATATTAGTTGCTGCCCCTGTTTTTGAGGCGTTAGCAATTTTTTGGGCTGGTTTTTTATTCTCTGCAGTATAATATTCAGTAAGTTTTCCAATAGCTATTCCGGCTGCGAGTCCACTGACTATTGCCAGGAATATTCCTGTGGAATTAAACATTTTTCCTGAGATCTCATATGTTTTTGGAGCAATATTCATTACTATCGGATAGGTGAGTATTGTCATTATTATACCTGCTCCCCAAGTACCGATGTTTAGGGATCTCTGAGGATCACCTCCTTCTTTTGTCTTAACGAAAAAGGTCCCGGCAATGGATATAATAATCCCTGCCCCAGCGATTATCAGAGGAAGAATAACAAGCATTACATTTCCGGTAGTAGCACCCAAGACCATAGAGCCGATAATTGAACCTACATATGATTCGAATAGATCAGCCCCCATCCCGGCAACATCGCCGACATTATCACCGACATTATCTGCTATAGTAGCAGGATTCCTGGGGTCATCTTCGGGAATACCAGCCTCTATTTTTCCAACTAAGTCAGCGCCAACATCCGCTGCTTTTGTGAAAATGCCGCCTCCTACTCGAGCAAATAATGCAATTGATGATGCGCCCATGGCAAACCCGTTGATTATGGGAAGAACTGTTAAAGTAAGATCTGGGATTTCAGAGCCGAAAGCTTTAGTGTATAATAAGAAAAGGATCGATAAACCCAGGACACCAAGTCCCACCACACACATTCCCATAACTGTGCCGCCAGCAAAGGCAACTCTTAAGGCAGGTTGGAGTCCCTTGCGAGCCGCATTTGTGGTTCTGGTGTTAGCTGAGGTTGCCACGTGCATTCCGAAAAAACCAGACATGGCAGAGCATAATGCCCCGATAACAAAAGAGGCTGCCACCCATTTCAAATTGCCCTTGTACCCGATAATTAAAAGCAAGGCAACTGCAATAACAAATATTCCAATAACCTTATATTCACGGGACAAAAATGCCATGGCACCTTCTCTGACTGCAGCTCCGATCTCTATCATTTTATTACTGCCAGGGTCCTGTTTATTTATCCAGGTTGATTTCCAAAAAGCAAAAACAAGAGCACATATACCTGCACCTATTGGAAATAAAAGATATGTTTCGTGCATCCGATCCTCCTAGATAGGTATTAAGAGAGAATAATTAAGGTCAGTATATATCATAGATGCCTTATTTAGTAAATGCAAAATAGTGAATGTAGCTCCCCCATTTTTTCTAAGCTTCTGAGCATTAAGCAAGAATCAGGTCAGTTGATCCGAAAACACACGAATTTTCCCCAGC
>JAUWNW010000174.1 GCA_030612445.1 Candidatus Aminicenantota bacterium | reverse complement strand
GGGCAGAAAAAAGAACAGCGGGTATATGCTGAGAAAATACCGGTTTCCCAGAGCCCCACCCCCCCCGGCATAATTATCCGGCATAAGTATTATGAAAATCAGAATTTCTCCGGCCAGGGCTGCCAGGATAAACCACTGGTATAATTGTTTTTTTCGGATAAAAAACAGGAATAATGCCAGGACAGCAGGGAAAAAATACCAGGTTATACCTGAAAATCGCCCGAAGAAATAATAGAATAAATTATATATGAATACTTTAGGGGGATAGAGGTGTTTTTGGGCATACCCTTCCGAGGTCATACGCCCCCCTTTAGCAGTGTCAAAGGTCAGGTGTTCTTTTTCGAGGGGATACCCTCCCTCCCCATAAAAAGTCTTTCTTTCCCCCCCCTGGTAATTCCAGTCCCCAGTAACTGTCTGGTTAGCTCCCCAGAAAATAGCGGATACTACTAGAAATATTACAGTCATAAGAAACACCTTAAGGAATCTTTTCTTAAGGAGAGTGTCGAGCAGAAGAGGCCCCATCAGTACGATATTTGGAGGCTTGGAAAATACAGCGATTGCGGCTATTAAACAAGCTAAGTAGTCTGACCAATCTGATAAAAGCAGGGTTTCCAGCTTACTTGTGGGGATCTTTTCATTTTTCTGATGAGGGGGAAAACGTTTATAGAGCCAAAGAAACAGGACACAAAAAACCAGAAACAGGTTAAAAAAATCAGGGGTCATCCAGAGGAAATAAACAGCAGTTATGGAAGCAAAAAGAAAAGTAAATATGAGCAGCAGAGAAAAGCTAGAGGATCTGGACTGGGAATAATAATAGAAGCCCATCATCAAAAGAAGAAAAAGAAGGAAGGAGTGGAAAACAAAAAATCCATTACATCCGAAAAGCTTGACAAAAGGAGCTGCGAAAAGAGGATAGGCAAAGGATTTTGCGAAATAGATCCTGCCGTTTTTTCCTTTTTTTAAAAAGATGCCCAGAGGGCCGGCATTAAAAGCCTTATAATACCGGATCAAGTCTTTTCTTGTATATTCAATATCGCCATCCTGGGCCAGGCTCTGGGTCATGCTGAAATATATGGCTTCATCGGCAAATAGAAAATTTTTTTGTAGGGCTGGGATGTTTGCGAACAGAGAAAAACCCAGGCTGAACAGGAAGATAAAAAGGATAATATAGAGGGTGTATTTTTTCTCTATTTGCATGGGTAAACCAATACCATACTCCACCCTAAATTGCAATGGAAGCAGAGAAACCAAGTTGGCAGAAAAACTATATTTTACGCTGAGAAAGCATTAGACACGGATTTACGCGGATAAGACTAAGATGTTGATTTCTTTTGCCAATTCATTGGCAAAAGAAATCAACCCGTCATCACTTCGCTTCGCAAAGTAAGTTGAACTAAAGTTTTTCCTCTGCCTTTATCCTGCTTTTATTCACTATTTACCATTTACCGGTTTTTACTGCCGTTCCTGTTTTTCCTGCTTTAAGAATCTGCTTTAAGAAGAGGGGTTAGTCGTAAAAGGCAGAACCCCCCCCCGATTCATCTTGGCCTGCTATTGACTAATTTACAAAAAAATGTCATCTTTAGTACAAAGAATGGCAGTTTAGAAATGTTAAAAGCAGGCTGGGGATGATAACATCAATAATATCAATATGTTACAGATAAAAGATGCTGGCATGAATATTGCTTCAATTAATATTGAAGAAATGGATTCAAACAATGAACGGATTAAAGGATGGGCTATCTTCCTATATAATGAGTTATTGCAAATAGTGGTAACAAGCTGTAAAATAACCAGAGGAAAAGGGTTGGATCTCATTCGTCAGAAAGAGAAAGCTCTTGGAGGAAGAGATGCGGATAAATAACAAGGGATTTACTCTGATTGAATTACTGGTTGCGATTGCAATAATTGGCATAATGGTTGGATCTTTTTATCCCAGTATTTTAAATTCATTAGAAAAGAGAAGCCTTGAGAATGAAGCCAGGGAAATACTGATGACTATGGAACAGACCAAGTTCCGGGCAGTTAAAAGCAAATTGAATCACAGGATCCGTTTTGATAATTCCACAGGTCAATTGCGTTATATTGTTGAAAGGGAAGACACTCTGGGAACCTGGAATGAAATCCCCGGGATGATAGGTAAAACCATGTCGTCAAAATTCAACATAACTGTCAATCTGCCTACATTGGATGTGGTCGTCTTTTCTCCTCTGGGATTTGTAACAAATTATGATAAGGATAATAATAACATTACCATCCAAAGTGATAAATTGAAGGGATACAATCAGCCGGATCAAAGAGTTGTTCGCGTTTTGGCCGGAGGCTCGATACAATATATCAAATCAGAGAGCGGAACATGAAAAAATTAAATACCAGGAAATTTGGCAGGAGTAAAAAAGGTTTTTCGCTTATCGAAGTTCTGGTAAGCATGGCCCTGGTGGCCATTGCCATGCTGGGGCTCGCTCAGCTGTTTGTCCTCAGTATTGTGAACAACTCACAGGCCGACCGGATGACAAACGCTGTATTCCTTGTCCAGCAGCAGATTGAGCAATTAAGAACTTTTACTTATGATGAATTAAGCCTCCTGCCAGCCACTCTGGACGAGCTCATAGATGTGAATTTGGACACGACCTATGATTATCGGAGGATAACCAGAGTGCAGCCTTCTGGATTAGCTTTTGAGGTTAGAGTCTTGGTTTTTGCCGGCGAACAGGAAGGAGTTGAGACCGATGCTCTTATTGCCGATCCCATGGCATATCGAGTAAGGGCCGACATGACCACTTTGATCAGCCGGTGATAGGAAGACAAACTTGAGGAAAAAGATGAGAGAAAAGCAAAAGAAACTGATTTTCAAAAATATATTCAAACCTGGATTCACCCTGATTGAGCTTTTAATTGGCATGTCTGTCATGCTGATAGTCATTGTCGGAGCTCTGCAGCTTTATATGCGCAGCAACAAGATCACTGTCGACCAGCAGCAGTTTGCTGAACTGCAGCATGATGTGCGCTCCAGTATGTTTTTTATTTCTAGAGATCTGCGCATGGCCGGGGCTGGTTTGCCTATTGAGTTTGCTGTAAACTTTTTAGAGGGCCAAGACAATGAAGATCAGGGTGATGATGAAGTTACCCCAGACAGATTGAAAATAATGGGAAATATAGAAGATCCTCTAAATTTGAAAATAAGCCAATACCAAGGCTCAGCAGCAACCATATCGGTAGAGGATATGAGCTTTGAAAAATATCCATATAACTCAGAAGCTGGCCCTGACAATTATTATACTCAAGTAGGAATAGTCCTGATATTACCTAATCCTGATTCAGGTTGTCGAGGTGGAGAGGTGCGGCAAATTACTCAAGTCCATCATTCAGAGGGAGGAACTAATGAGGGTTTCAATTTTGCAATTGGTTTAGCCGAAGATATTAATCCGCCCGGGGGATTAGCAGGAACATGTCCCTCTTCTGATGATTATGACGGCGGCATGATTACTTTCATCAATATTAAGGAATACTGGCTGGATGTAGACGGTAGTTACGCGGGGCTTACTGCCGGTGAAAACGGGTATATCGGAGGGGGTGAAGGCGCCATTCTCTACATGACCCAGAACGGCTATCATATCCCCTTGCCCAAAATATAGAGAACCTTCAGTTCGAATACAATGGGGACTTAGACGATAATGGTATTTTAGATGGATTTACTTTTTGGGACCCTAACTGGACTGTAGACCCTGTTATGGTGGGGCGTATCAGACAGATAAGGATCTTGATTCTGGGCCGGACACCTGAGCGCTTTGTCAGTGTTTCCGGCACTCCGCCTGATAACCTGGCGCTATACCGGAGGCCGGCCCTTACAGCCGGAGACAGCACGGGCCAGGATGACCTGCACCGGCGTTTTTTACTTGAGTCGACTGCTAGTATAAGAAATGTTTCACTGTCTCTTTATAATACCGGAGAGAGGTAAAGCCATGGAAAAATACTCGGTGAGGAAACAATTAGTAAGGTTGCAAGGTTCAGATAAAGGTTTAAAGCGCGAAAAAGGGGTTGGGTTGATTGTGGTTATCATGATCCTGGCTTTTATGTTGTCTGTGGGCTTGGTTTTAATCAAAACCACAACCACTGGGAAAAAAGTGTCGGCAAACATCCGGTATCAGCACCAGGCCTTTAATGCGGCAGAGGCTGGTTTTGAATCTGCAAAAATGGCCATTGATAGTTTTTTTGCAAATAGCACCTGGATCAATTTTGATGGCTGGACTCTTACACAACCTGATAATATTGATTTGCCTTCAATCGACGGTACTACGATAAATCCGAATTATTTTCGGTGTTTAACTGATATCCAAATTTTGCATAAACTCGATGAAAATAGCGACGGAAGTCCCGATTATAGCAATGTATTATTTTTCAAGTGGCCTTATATCCTGGATAAAAGCGGAGATTTAGATCCTCGTTTCACCTATACAGTTTTTTTAATAGATGATGAAGCAAGCGGTGGGACTCCAAATTCAAGTGATGTCCTTATGGTTTGCATTGGATCTGCAGGGACAGGAAGCAATATGACCACCTCAAGGTTGGAGATAGAAATAGCAATTGAAACAATAATATAAAAAAGGATAGAAAAATGAAAAAAATATTATTTATATTAACGGCTTTGTTGGCTGCAGTCTTTGTAATAGCTCAGACATGTGATACACAAAGCGGTTTTGTTGTTGGATATAGCGGAGGAGATGATTCCACAATATATGAATTGGAAGGAATTAAAAATGATGTGGAGTCTTTACAGTTGAGGCTCAAATATAAGGGAGCAAATTTCAGTCCGACCGGGAATTATGACGTTACATCTAATGGTGAAGTAATGACCGGTGGAGCTGCAGATTTTAATAGAGACGGTCTTGTTGATTTAATAGAGGGAGCGAGAGGCCTTGATAATGATGAAGGACTTACGGTCTGTAGGCAGTGGGTATGGAATCCGCCGAGTGGGGAGTGGGTTTGTAAAAATCAGGAGTTTATTCCTGGGGATCAAACTAGAAATTTACAGATTTTTGTAAGCCAGGGTAAAGATCCAAATGTTCCGGAAAGGTTTAAATTTGAGGGCCCTAATTTTATATTATACCCAGAGTCGCTTGGGACTTATGAAATGATAGCAATAGGTACAGGTGATTATGACGGGGACGGAGATGCTGACATTACAGCCATGAGCTGGGCAGGGAA
>JAUWNW010000001.1:5000-76112 GCA_030612445.1 Candidatus Aminicenantota bacterium | reverse complement strand
TTTTGAGGACTGTTCCATGGCAGCGTTTACCTCAATCGCTTTCATGGCTTGATGGGATAAAACATACACTTAAGTTTGGATGAATCTTGGGTAAAAATCTTATATTTCTATGACGGTTAAAATCCCGCGAAAATCGGTGATGAAATGAAAAACTTCTTATTTTCTGAGATGGCTATTTCTCCTCATAAAATTCAGATGAAGGTTCATTAAGTGCCAATCATGGAAACACAGAAAGGGAAGATGAAAAATATTTTAATAGTTGATGATGAAAGGGATTTGTGTACTCTTGTAGGCTATCATATGCGGGGTGCTGGCTGGAAGGCCTCTTATGCTCTAAATGGCATTTTAGCCATAGAGATGGCAAAAAGAACGCTACCTGACTTAATTATTTTGGATATTATACTCCCTGATATAGATGGCTTTGAAGTCTTCCAGCAAATTAAAAGAAATGTACAAACAAAACATATTCCTATTATTATGCTTACCTGTCTGACAGATGAGAAAAGTAGAAGAAAAGGCTTAGAGATGGGGGCTTTAAATTATGTCACTAAGCCTTTTAGCCCAAAAGAGTTGGTTGAAAAAGTAAAAGGAGTTTTAGAGTCCGGAAGTGTTGGTGATTACATAAATTCCATAAGTCTCCTTGCGACCAGGAAAATAAACGAGCCCTATCCTGGTCACGGGAATATCTCAAAGACCCCAGAAGAGGACATGCAAAAGGCAATCCTGAATGCCAGGGCACTTTTAAGGGATGAGGAGGGAGTAGAAATAAGCCATTTTCGAGAATTACCTTAAATATTAACCAAATTTTAACCCAATGGTAAGCAAGCTGCAACAAAACTCTGATAGGGTAGAAATAGAGAAAGGAAAAATAAGAATAAAGGAGAGAAAAAATTGAAGAAACTACTCTTATCTGATTTTCATATCCATAGATAATCTTGATAGATATTTTTGGGCTACATGAAATTCCTCCTTGGATTGTCAATTTTAATAATCCTACTTTTTATTGGCATGTCCTACTACAGCTTCTGCAAAAAGACTGCTGATGAATTTGTAAATAAATATATCGATGAAAAAGATGAAATGAAGAAGGAAGATGAATCATAAAAGCTAAAGCATTCTGGATTATCATTTTAATCCTAAAAAGCTGGTTGGAAGGGTAAAAGGTATTTCTGAATTATGCCTGTTAATTATGCAGCCTGGCTTCGCCATCTCATTGATTTTTCACTTCTTAGTATTATAATTCCTCTTCATTTAGTGCTTAGAAATCCCCTTCTCTCCAATTAAACAGGCCGCTAAGATTCTAAAGGATAAACACGTTCAGATTCCAATAACTAGCGCCTTAGAGCTGTCATTATTAGACCTTTTTCCTTAGGAATTTCTTTTTTATGAATAGTTCAGGTTAATAAGCGTAAGAAGATGGGCAAATACTCTTAAATTCGCAGTAATTGCAATTGTGCCAATTGGGGCTGGGTTGAAATTCCTGTTTCCGGATACCGGATTCAGCTTCCTTGATCTTTACCCAGGCCCGCTTTAACTCTTTTTCCCCTTTGCGAGCATAACCGGTAATACCGGATTCCAAAAAATACAACCTGGTTTCAAATAGATCCGATTCCTGAGTCTTGAGAAAAGAAAACGCATAGATATCCAGCTGCAGGCTGCTCCTGGTTCTTTTATCTGCTTCCATCTGGTCTTTTATCTTAGTCGCCTTATAATCAATAATTACTGCTCCTTCATTAAGGAGATCAACTCTGTCCCATCGTCCTGAAAACCTAATGTTCTCCTCTCTCCATTTAAAGGGCTTCTCTAAAAGATGCGGCAAAATACCAGCGGATTCTTCCTCTAAAAAAAATCGGCGCAAAGCCTTTGCTCCCGACTTTCTCTTCATCTCTTCATGCTCCCGGCTAAGAAACCCCTCATTGACCCAGCGGCGGTTGTAGTCCGCCAACAAAACTTCGACCTTAATTTCTTTCCCAGCCATTTTATCCTTTAGATACTGATGCACTGTATCATGCATTACCCTCCCAAAAACAAGGTTGTGATGAGGAAGCACTGGAACCCGGACAATATGCCGGTATTTGTATTTAAGAGGACAAGTCAAATAATCATCAACCTGGAGAAAACTTAAAGAAAGAACTCCCTCTTCCCTGACCTTAAGGGGTATTTCTGAGTGGGTATTCCGGGGTGAATATCTATTTAACTCTTCCAGTGCTGAAGAATGAAGGGTTTCCTTAGGTACAGCAGTAAGGTCCAATGCTTCAAGGACAAAGGGGCTGACTTTTTTAAGCCTTTTCAATCCATAATCCTGAGCCCAGCTCAAATAAAGAGCCTTTTTTGCCCGGGTCATCCCTACATAAAATAGCCGCCTTTCTTCCTGAATATGAGTCTTATCCTGCCCCATACCTGTAATCACTGCTGGAACATATAGGCTTCCTCTCAAAATATCATCAGGAACCGGGATTTTTTCTTTCCTTCCTTTTCCGGGGTAACGGTCGGAGATCAAGCTCACCATAAATACAACAGAAAACTCAAGTCCCTTGGCTTTATGAACTGTCAGCACATTGACCGCATCCTCTGCAAATTCAGCCTCTGCCGTGGCGGGATTATCTCCAACCTGCTGCAGCACATCAAGATGGCCGGCGAATGTGTAAATCGAGTCATCCTCCGCTAAATCAGAAAAGTTTTTAATTTTATCAAAAAAAATCCTGATATTTTTGATCTTCAATTCAGAACTCAGGTTTTTTTTACTCACCAGGGATTTTAGGTACCCTGATTTCTGCAGAAAAGCATAAAGGACTTCACCGGCATTTTTATCCCCGGCAAGTTTAATAAAATAGAGCAGGTCGCGAAAGAGTTTCTGGGCTATTTTTATTCCAGTATCAGAAATCTTAACCGGGCTCTTATTTTGATATATTTTTTTGAAAACCATATGGAGATGCAGGTTCTTTTTATGGGCATAATTAGAGATTACCGTTAGGTCGTAAGGAGGCATATTGTAGACTTCTGACAAGGCAAGAAAAAAAAGACTGCGGCTGTCTTCAAAATCGGTCAGAGTTCTAATAAAAGAAATAAGAATTTTTACTTCCTTGCGGGAATACAAACCGCGACTCCCGGAAAATCGAAAGGGAATCTCTCTGATATTCAAGGCTCTCAGAAATTGATCAGCATCTGCATTTCTTCTGACTAAAATAGCAATATCTTTATAGTTAAGCCCACCTCCGACTTTTTCCAGAATGATATCAGCGACTTTATCAGTTTCATGCGAGAGGGTGTCAAACTGAAGCAAATTAATACTTTTTACTTTTGTTTCAGCAGTCGCTTGCAGGGATTTATCAATATTCTCTCTGAACTCCAACCGTTCAGGATCATTATGCTGGATAAGTCTGTAGGCGCCATCCAGAATATCCTGAGTAGAACGATAATTCTTATTTATAACTACCCTTTCCGCATCAGGGTACATCTGCTTGAAATTCAGGATATTGCTTAAAGATGCTCCTCTGAACCGGAAAATACTTTGATCATCATCCCCGACTACTGTAATATTCTTATGCAGACCGGATAGCAATTTAAGCAGTTCAAACTGGATGAAATTGGTATCCTGGAATTCATCCACCAAAATATATTTATATCTCTCTTGAAATTCTTTAAGAATAGAGGGCCTCTTTTTTAAAAGATCCACTGCTAAAACAACCTGGTCTTCAAAATCTATCATCCCCCTGGTTTGCAGTAACTTCTGATATTTCTTATAAACCAGCGCTATTTCCTGGTGTTTGCCTGCCTGCTCCTTTTCCGCCTTATCTCCGGCTTCTTTTTTCTTCTTCCTGGCAAACTGCAGATACTCCTCCGGTTTAATATATTCCTGTTTTAACCTGCGAATTGCTGTCAGTAATTCCTGGATATACCGGGTGGGTGAGCTAAGCGGACGGTAATATTTCAAGGGAAAACGAAACAAATTTTCCCGAAAGAAAATCGCCTGCTCCACATCATCCAGCAGCCTGAAATCTAGATAATATCCCAGTTCATGGACATAATTGCGTAAGATTTTTTCCCCAAAAGAATTAAACGTGCTGATCTCAACAAATGAATAACTGTAAGGAATCAGCTGATCGACCCGTTGTTCCATCTCATTCGCCGCCTTTTCTGTAAATGTAACCGCCAGAATCTCTTCCGGCTTTGCATATTTTGCAGATATAAGATAGGCTATGCGATGGGTAATGACTTTGGTTTTCCCCGTGCCAGCCCCTGCAATGATCAGTAAGGGGCCTTTCCCATATGTAACTGCTTTTTTCTGCTCTTTATTGAGGTCTAGTAATAGATCTTCCAACTTTTTGGAGCTATTTTTTAATAATGATAATCTCATCCGGATCAGAAAGCCAGAGCTTCTCCCTCGCTTTAAGCTCAACCGCTTCAGGGTTATTTTCAAGCTCCCAGATATCTCTTATAAGTTTGTCTCTTTTGCGGCTCAGCTGCTGCACTTGCTGTTTCATGGCATCATTCTCTTTTTGGGCATGAAAGATCTCGCTCAACCCTTTCTCCCCAAAAAAGGAGGCTATTATAAGGACAAGAAAAAGAAAAAACAGTCCCATAATTAATATTTTCTTAGGGGCCGAATAATTGTTCATTATCCTTCTGTTATTGATCCAACAGCCCTAAACCCGCTTCAATAATTTTATCCACTTTCTTTTTTGTGCCTGCCTCAGCATAGCAGCGAACTGCGGGAATGGTTCCGGATAATCTAAAAAGAAACCAATCATCATCAGAAAAAATCAGTTTAAGCCCGTCAATCAATTCAACTTCTTCAACTTTTCTATCCCCCAATTTTTGGGGAGGATTTTTAATCAGTTTATCCAGTTTCTTTTTCATTCCTGGCCTTATAGGGATTTTTTCCTGCCTTTCCCTTCTTTCTCCGTACTGGCTGAATAATTCTTTTTTCTGGGCGGATAAGTTCTTTCCCTTAGCTGCAATCATCTCTGCCACCAGTAGCCCTGCCATAATCCCATCTTTTTCAGGAAGATGATCTTTTATCGCCAGACAAGCGCTTTCTTCTCCTCCGAAAATGATCTTGTTCTTTAGAAAAAGATCAGCAATAAATTTAAACCCGACAGGAGTCTTATAAAGAGGCAGATTATACCTCCGGGCAATACGGTCAATTAAATGGGTAGTAGGGATAGAACGGGCCACTCCGCCCCGCCAGCCTTTATCGGAAACCAAGTAATCAAGTAATAACGATAGAATTATATTTTGGTCAACTAAATCCCCCTTTTCATCCATAATCCCAAAGCGGTCTCCATCAGCATCAGTTGCAATCCCCACAATGCATTTATGCTTTCTGATGAGATCTTTTAATTCACACAGGTTTTCCTCGGTACAAGAAGGAGTTATCCCCCCAAAATAGGGGTCGATATATCCATGGATCTCCTCGATAGGGATATGGTTCTCCTCCAAAATCTCGTCCAGATATTCCCGGCTTGTGCCGTAGAGAAGATCTACTGCTATTTTCATCTTCGACTTCTTAATAAGCTCAAAATCAATTTTATCCTGGATATAATCAAGATACTGCTGCTGAAGATCGATTTTTTCGATAAATTCTGTTTTTGGGTAAAAGGAACAAAAGCTATATTCCTTTGTTATTCTTTTAATTTCCTTTTCAATTTTATCAGTTTCTTCAGGAAGAGCTGGAGCTCCAGTTTCAACATTGAATTTTAGACCATTGTATTCAGGAGGGTTAAAAGAGGCTGTAAAATTAATGCCGGCATGAGCTTTTCTACGAATAATCTGATAAGCCTGAGCCTGAGAAGGCGCATCTCGGTCAGCCAGTAAGACATAAATTTTATTATGAGAAAAAACTTTAGCAGCTTCAGAAGCGAATCTTTCCGAGAGAAAACGAGTGTCATAATTAATGATGACTGATATTTTTTCTTCGGAAAATCTCCTGTGCAAGCAGTTAGAAATAGCCTGAATAACAATCCTAACATTCTGGAAAGTGAATTCTTCCCCCATTATGGCCCGCCAACCTGATGTGCCGAATTTTATCATGTCAATATGTTTTCAAAACTACCACAAGTCTCCCTGAAAAGCAATGTTTTATAAGATGTCATCTCTTGGTCATCGGCACAAATCGAACTGCCAGAATTCTTGTAGTTTCAGGCTTCCCCTTGACTTTAGTAATAATCGTTAAAGTCTGGGAAGTAAGAGGATTTCCAAGAGGAAGAATAATCCGGCCTCCTTCCCTTAGTTGCTCGAAAAGCCGGGGAGGAACTTGAGGGGATGCACAGGTGATGATTATCGCGTCAAAAGGAGCTTCTTCCTTCCAGCCTGCATGACCGTCCCCCCATTTAACATGTATCTGATTATAGCCCAGTATTTTCAAAGTTTCACGGGCCTTTTTAGCCAGCTTCTCAATAATTTCAATTGTATACACTTTATTGGTCAAATGCGCCAGCACTGCTGCCTGATATCCAGAGCCGGTCCCGATTTCCAGGACTTTCTCGCCTTTCTTGATATTAAGGGATTGCGTCATTTTAGCAACAATATATGGCTGGGAAATAGTCTGCCGGGCTTCAATAGGCAACGGATGATCAGCATATGCCAGGTGGCGATAGGCCTTCAATACAAAAAGATGGCGCGGAACTGTCCGCATTGCCTCAAGCACAGAAGCATCGGTTATGCCCCGCTTTACTAACTGCTTCTGCACCATTTCTTCCCGAAGCCGCTTATACTCATCTATCTGGCTGACAAAGCTATATGCAGGTAGATAGCTAAATATTATTAGAAGAAAAATCGCCGCTTTATAATTTTTTAAATACTTCATCTCCCCATTCCATTTTATTATAAATAAAAAATGGGAAAAATACCATCTAACCTGGATTATTCACGAGTCGAGATCGCCGCAGATACAAGGCACAGGGTATGAAGCTGTGGTCCTTCACCGCGAATGCCCTGTAACGAAGCAGATGCGGTGAGATCGGCTCGCTCGGGGAGAAAAAAAATGGCGATTAAAATTAAAAATAAAAATAAGAAAAAAGTTTCAATAATCATTTTTGAAAAAATCTTGCATGTCATTGAAAAGAGAATAATAATAACATCGCCATTTTTTATGAATAGTTTAGACTAACCCCTAACGATGAGAAAGGCTTAGTTAAATATCACCTCCATATTCCCCGCAGGGGGTGATTGACCTTAAAAAGCGATTCTGTCATTATTTCAGACAACCGGTTGATATGTATAAAACAAAATATTCCTATTTAAAAGAGTCATTTGAGAATATCAGTATTTTTATTCGTCTATATATACAAATATTATTGTTTGACAAAAGGAAATATATTTGATATCTACATAAGTAAAGGTGACAAAGGCGGACAGTAAATACACATGAACAATCTAGCTGTATATCCAGGATCGTTTGATCCTATTACAAACGGACATGTAGATATTATCAACAGAGGATTAAAAATTTTTGAAAAAATAATTGTAGCTGTTCTAGAAAATCCCAAAAAAAAATCACTTTTTTCTACAAAAGAACGCGTAGCTATGATAAATAGCATATATCAGAATGAAATAAACGTAGAGGTCAAATCATTTGAAGGGCTCCTGGTGGAATTTGCAAAAAAAAACAAAGCCAAAATCGTTATGCGCGGATTGAGGGCAATTTCGGACTTTGAGTATGAATTCCAGATGGCACTAATGAATAAAAAACTGGATTCTAAAATTGAAACTTTCTTTATGGTGCCAAGCCTGAAGTATTCATTCCTCAGTTCAAAACTAGTAAAAGAAGTCTGTATGCTGGGCGGTAGTCTCAGTGGACTGATTGCTCCCCAAATAGAAAAAAATATTATGGAAAAATTCAAGAATAACAAAAAAATCTATAATATAAAAAAAGGATAAAAATATGTTCGGACTCAATCGAGAAAAAGAAGTTGTTGGGCTTGATATTGGATCATATTCCATTAAAGCAGTCGAACTAAAAAGCCAAAAAAAAGGTGAAAATGAATTATATGAAGTAAAAAACATCGGTTATGAAGTGCTTCCCCATGATGCTATCGTAGAAGGTACAATTATTGATTCAGCCGCAGTGATAGAGACAATAAAAATGGTTTTTGATGAAAACAAAATTTCAAACAAAAACGTTTCTATTTCTATCTCCGGAAATTCTGTAATTATTAAAAAAATATCCCTTCCTTCCATGGAAACAGAAGAACTTGCTGAATCCATAATCTGGGAAGCAAAACACAATATTCCCTACCCTTACGAAGAAACAAATGTGGATTACTCCATTCTAAAACCCCCCGACCATTCTAACGACAAGAACCTCGATATTCTCTTGGTAGCAGCCAAGAAAGACAAAATAGCAAGCTACAGTAATGTTACTAATCAAGCCCGCAAAAATTTGGAAGCAATTGAAGTGGATGTATTTGCCCTGCAGAATATCATGGAAATCAATTACCCTGAGATCATTAACCATAAAACTCTTGCTATTATTAACCTTGGAGCAAATATTACCAATTTGATCATCATTGAAAAGGGAATGCCCCAGCTTTTCCGTGACCTATCTCTGGGAGGGTCCTTGTTTACTGAGAACCTCAGTAAGGACTTGAATATAAGCTTTGATGATGCAGAAAAGCTGCTCAAAGGCCTTCCAGTAAAAAATATCCAGCCGGAACAATTAGAGGCAGGCCTAAATATAAACATTCAAAACCTGCTTGAAGAGATTGAAAAAACATTCTCATTTTATGAAGCCAGTAATACGAGTGAAAAGAAAATTGAATTTATCTTTCTCAGTGGAGGGCTTTCTAAATTAAAAGATTTGAAGAATAATTTTGATCAAAAATTCAATATAAACACCGAAATCTTGAATCCATTCCTGAAAATCACCCACAATGAAAAGAAGTTCGATCCTATTTATTTTGATGAGATGGCCCCCCTGTTTGGGGTGTCTGCGGGGTTGGCAACAAGAAAAATGGAAAAATAAAATGATCAGGATAAACTTACTAAAACCTGAAAAAAAAGATGTCAAGGTGGCTCTCAAAGCACCAGAGGCTACATTCAAAGAAAAAAATGCCACTCAGCTATACGGCTTATTTATTCTCCTTGCTATTGCAGCAATAGCGGCTCTTTTCTTCTTCCAAAAAAACAAAATATCTGAAGAACAGAACCTTCTTGCAACTGCCCAACAGGAGAAAAAAAGCTTACAGCAAGTATCGGAAAAATTACAGAAACTGGAAACACAGAGAGATACGTTACAAAATAAAATAAGAGTGATTGACAATTTAAAATCCCGCCAGGGAAATGCAGTTATAATTATGGATGAACTGAGCAGTAATATCCCTGATTGGGTCTGGCTGACTGAAACCTCTTTTTCCGAAAACAAAATCCGGATCAAAGGAAAGGCTATGTCAAACAATCTGCTGGCTGACTATATTCGCAACTTGAAAGAAAGCCCCTACTTGACCAACATCGGCCTCATCTCTTCTACATTGAGAAACGTAAAAAACAGTGAATATCTGGAATTTTCCCTGACTGCTGAGTTAGCACCACGTAATATAACACCGCTTCAACCTGAAACAAAAGGGGAGGAAAAATGAAAGACTGGCCCTGGTATGGATATGTGGTAGTCGCCGTTATTATCTTTAGTATATTTTTTCTTTTATATTACCGTCCAAAAAATAATGAACTTAAAAATATAAGATCAGAAAGAATAACAACTGAAAATGAAGTAGAAAAACTAAAAAAGAAAAAAGAGGAACTTCAAGAGATCGAAAAACAACTTATCACGATGAATATCAAGCTTAATCAACTTGAGACAATAATCCCTCAAAAAGAAGAAATTGACATAATTTTAAGAAGAATACAAGAGCTCGCCTATGATTCGAGGATAAATATCATAGAGTTCATCCCCAAATCCCTAATCGACAAAGAATATTTCTCGGAAAAACCAATAAATATGAAAACAAACGGTAGTTACCATAACCTTGCCACATTCTTCAACCAACTGGCTAATTTTGCCCGTCTTTTTACTATAGAAAATTTTAAAATCACAGCACTCAGAGATCAATCCGATTTATCTACCATATCCGCTACTTTAACTGCCAAAACTTATATTTTCAAAGAACCGCCCCCTCCTGAAGAAAAACAACCATCAAACACAGGCAGGAACAAATGAAAAAAATTATCAAAGTTATTATTATAACTGCATTAATATTCCCATTTTTCCAGCTTTCCCATGCAAAGCAAACAGAAAATAATCAGCAAGCCGAGATTAATCAACCAAAAAAAACCACAGCAGATATCCTGAAAAAAAAGATGTTTATTTATAATTCAAAAGGAAGAAGAGATCCATTTAAAGATCTGCTATCTGGAAGAGATGTAAGTGAAGCTGCTAAAAAAGAGGGTATTTCACAAATGATGATCAGTGATATCGTACTTATCGGCATTGCTAAAATAAAGGATAACTTCATTGCCATTATAAATGGCCCCCAGGGATTCCCTCTCCAATTAAGGGTTGGAGTCAAAATTGCCGATGGATTCGTTCTATCTATCAGTGATTCAAAAGTGGTTTTCCGAAAGACAAAAGAAAGGGGTGTTTCCATGTACAGATCAAAAGATATCACCAAAGAAATAAACCCAGAGGAGAGATAACATGAAAGGAAAAAAATTCATTATAGCCGTCTCCTTTCTATGCATCCTATCTCTTGGAAGTGGAGCCGAAGGCTACAGTAACCCACCTGTATATATAGATAATATTTCTATTCAGTTGGGAAATCTGAGTACCAAGGTTGTTCTTGAGTCCGCTTCCGGCCTCTCAATACTTGATTCATTCTATCTGAAAAAATTTCCTGCTACCATTGCTGTGGACATAGACAAAATTCAATATAGTCAAAAACCCAAAATCTTATCTGAAAAATCATCTCTCATAAAAAACATCAAGTTTGAGGAAAGAGAAGGAAATAGGCTTCGCCTCCTGCTTGATGTAAAGGAGAAAGTGCCTTACCGGATTTATTCCAGCGAAAACAATACCATAATCGAATTAAATCAATTTCAGAAAGCCCAGGCCGGATATAATATTGATCCTGATGTAAAATCAGCAATTGAAAACCAGCAAGCATCTTTAGTTTATCTTAAAGATATTAATATCACCAAGAGCAACGAACGACTAGATATCACTGCTGAGTTGACCGGCACTACCATTCCGAATGTGTTTGTCCTTAACAATCCTCTTCGGTTAGTCATCGATCTGCATAATACCTTATTCTCACACAAACCTTCAAATTACTCTATTCAAAAATTCGGAGTGAAAAAATTGCGCGCTGCCCAATTTCAAGTCTCCGACCCATACACCATTACTCGAATGGTTTATGATTTAAATGAACCAATGTTTTATTCGCTGGACAACAGAAATGATAAATTGACGATCTCCTTCTATGCGGATTCTGTTCCGGAAAAAGAAAAAACCGAAGCAGCCCTTCCATATGAAAAAACAAAACCAGATATTGCAGAAAAACATCCTGTCAAAACAAATCCAGATATCCCTGAACCTAAAAAAGCAGAAAGCAGTAAAAAAACTGAACAAGCTCCCCCTAATCAACAATTTGTGCGGAAAACCCTTGCTGATTCTGAAAAAAAATACACGGGAAGCCTCCTTTCTCTGAGATTTAAAGATGCCGAACTACAAGCGGTTATATTTTACTTAGCTGAACATGCAGGTTTGAATGTTACCCTTGATCCGGGAGTTACCGGTTCAGTCAACATAAGCTGGGTCGATGTACCCTGGGATCAAGCGCTCGATTTGATTCTCAAGCAAAATAGCATGGGTTATGCTATAGACGGAAACATACTAAGGGTTGCTCCCATCACAGCTCTTACGCGGGAGCGGGAACAACTGCAAAAGTTAAGAGATAGCCAGGAATTGTCGGGAACTCTTATAACCAGAACATATACTCTCTCTTATTCAAAAGCCTCTGATGTCCATGCATTATTAAGCAGTAAAATCTCCTCCCGGGGAGAACTCATAATCGACCCCCGCACTAACACCCTGATAATCACTGACGTTGAAGATACAATAGCGCTCCTGGAAAAACTTATTGATGTATTCGACACAGCAACTCCTCAGGTTTCAATCGAAGCTCGTATCGTCGAAGCTTCTTCGAATTTTGTCCGTAACCTCGGAGTCCAGTTGGGTTGGAGGGGAATGTCGGATCCTTTTTACGGAAATCAAACATCATTACAATTCCCCAATAGTATCCAGTCTGACGGAGCTCTAATTCCTCAGGGAATCGTGACCAAAGGTATCGGCGGTCCTCTGGGAGGATATGGGATCAACCTACCGGCTCCATCATTTTCAACTGCCGTAGGTCTTTCCATGGCTAATGTTCTAGATACCTTCAGACTGGACATGGCAATATCAGCACTTGAAACATCAGGTACAGGCCGGATTATTTCAGCTCCAAAAGTAACAACTCAAAATAATATGGAAGCACAGATTATCCAGGGAAGGCGAATCCCTGTACAAACAGTCGCCAATTTTACAGTGACAACCAGGTATGTAAACGCTGCTTTGGAATTAATTGTCACCCCCCAGATCACCGCCGAAGGTACTGTCATTATGACGATTCAAATCAGAAACAATGCAGCCGACTTCGCTAACCTGGTCAATGGCATCCCTCCCATAACCACTCAGAGTGCCCAGACTACCGTTATGGTACCGGACGGCGGCACAACTGTTATCGGAGGAATATATAGAACAGAAGATTCAATCACCCGAGAAAAAGTTCCTCTTCTGCATAAAATACCCATTCTGGGGAATCTATTCAAATCATTTGCGCGCACAAAACAGAACCGGGAATTATTGATCTTTATTACCCCCAGAATAATTAAATAAAAAAGGTAGAGACAAATGAAAAAGGCAAATTATCTATTAAAATTATTGGCGATCCTGCCGGCAATCTGTTTCTTTATCTCCTGCAATGCTGTTGAAAATGAGACCGACTCCAGCAGCATTCTTGTTATCGAAAACATAATGGGGCAGGATATGGAAGATAATGAAGCTAACTTTCTCCAATCAGATGTACTTTATCAAGACCCCACTACTGGATCAGAAACGGTCCATGCCGATATAGCTACAGCTACCCTGCGAACTAAGCTGCTTAATCCTCTCTCAGTTACCGGGCCCTCTCAGTATAATGACATTACGCTCGACCGCTATCTTGTCACTTATTTTCGCTCAGATGGCAACAATACTGAAGGTGTTGATGTCCCTTATTCTTTCGAAGGGCACATATCAATTAATATCCCTGTAGACAGTGAAGTCGGAGTATCCTTTGTGATTGTCCGGGAAGTTGCCAAATTGGAGCCTCCTCTGGTCAATCTTCAGGCTGCAAGGGATGTGGGAGTCCTCCAGGTTCATGCAAAAGTTGAGTTTTTCGGTCATGACATGGCCCAGAAAAATATCAAAGCCACAGGATACCTGGATATCTTTTTTGCCAATTATGCAAATGAGAGTGGAGGCTGAAAATGAAAACAAAAATATATATAATCGCCCTATGTATAAGCATTATGAGTTTGACAATCTTTACTTCATGTTCAAGGTCAGACTTTGATCATCCCGGACCTACTGGGCCGTCTACTCTTGCTGTGCTCCTTAATCTCTCCGCCTCTCCAAATGTATTATATGCCGGCCCTACCCGCGGAACCACAACCATCACGGCAACTTTAAAAAAATTCGATGGAGTCCCCTTAGCTAACAAAACTATCCACTTTGAAATCGTTGATTCAGCTGGAACAAGAGCCTATATTGGTTTTTTAGACAACCAGCAGATAGTCTTAACTAAAACCACAGATTCAAGCGGAAATATTTCATTTACTTACTCCGGACCGACCGAACAGGAACTGATAGATTTAGATATGGGTTCTCTCGATGACTTTAAAATATACATCTATGCTTATGTCGCCTGGGAAGGAAAAGATCTTATTGCGGAACAGACCCCTATTATGATCCTGAAAGATATATATGACGACATCGGGCCTGATGATATAGGCTTCGAGCTGCAAGCTTTCCCTAATGTTTTGTGGTGCACTTTGGAGAGGCCTGAGTCAGAAATCCGCGGTATTTTCACACTGAAAGGAACCCCCCTAACAGGTAAAAAAGTTTTCTTTAAAATCCTTTCCGGGCCCGGAGAATTCTCTGACGGCTATACTAAAACCTATGCCATTACAGATAGTAATGGGGTCGCCACAATTAATTATGTAGGGCCAATAAAGGATGAACTAACCTTTGACACTTTTGTTACTATTCAAGGCCAACCGGAAACCGATTGGATTCATATTAACCCAGATGGCTATGATGGAGATGAAGATCCTGATTATTTCTGGATCCATAAAGAAATGGATATTCGTTTAATAAAAGGACATAATTAACCCAGAGATTGAACTGAACTATTCGTAAATATATACCGATTTCTTAATACGGCTTTTACTGAGGGCTGATTTCAAAACAGAGTCTATTTCCTCTTTACCCTTTGCTTTTAATATCACCTGAATCCGGTTTCTCCCCCTTACCCTGGCAACCGGAGCCAGGGCTGGCCCCAGGACCTCGATATTTCCTTTTTTTTTCACCTTGGCAGCAAACTGCCGGGATTTTTCTGCCAATACCCTTAAGTTTTCGTCCTGAAATACGATCTCAGCCATACATGAGAAAGGAGGATAATTCATAATCTTACGGTACTGGATCTCCTGCTCGTAAAAAGCATGGTAATCGCCGGAAGCCGCCATTTTTATAGAGAAATTGTTAGGCATAGCCGTCTTGATAACAGCCCTGGAATCTTTATCCTTCTTTAAGTGACTCAACATTTGAGATATGCTCAGGAAAGTTTTTTGGGCCGCCTTATAATCAGAAAGAGCCAGAGTAATTTCAGGGTAAAAAATAACCACCAGAGAAGCAGGCGGCAGGTCAAACCGGTGAGCCAACATAGAAGTGCCAACCAAAATATCAATTTTCCCATCTTTATAAAGGGAGAGGATATCTTCCTGCCTGCGCTTATTGCCGGCTTCATCAGGATGAAAAACAGCAACCCTTTTCTTAGGAAATTTCTTTTTAAACTCTTCTCCTATTACCTCTACTCCTATACCTTTTTTTTGCACAACTTTGCTTCCGCATTTAGGGCAAACATTCATATATTTAATAGTGTAATTGCAGTAATGACAAACCAGCTCTTCTCTTTTTTTGTGATAAGTCAAACTGATATCACAATGTTTGCAGCGAGGGATATAAGAACATCTGGAGCAGGTCAGGAAAGCAGAATACCCTCTTCGGCCGGAAAAGGCCAGTACCTGTTCCTTCCTGGCCAGCCTTAATTTGATCCGCTTATAAAGAGAGTCCGAAACCAGCCTCCTTTCTTTTCCTTCATCTACTATTTCCACCTGGCCAGGGGAAGAAATTTTTTCTAAATTGATTAAATAACCTTGCTCTCCAGCCCTGAACCTGGCCTCTACAGAAGGAAAGGCAGAGCCAAAGACCAAAAGAGCCCCTTCCTGCTCTGCTTTAAACCAGGCTCCTATCCTTGCATCATAAGCAGGATTTTGCTTCTGATAGTAAGAGTCATCCTGTTCTTCATCTATGATCACTAAACCTACATTTTCTACTGGAGATAAAATTGCTGACCGGGTGCCAATAACAACTTCAGCCGCCCCGTCCTTGATTGTTTTCCAGGCCAGCTCCCTTTTTTTTTCAGAAAGCCTGCTGTGAAGTATTGCTGTATTTCCCGTAAATCTTTTCTTAACTTTCTGAATAAGATCTTCGGTAAATACAATCTCAGGAACCAGGAATAAAATTCGTTTTTTTAGAGCAAGGCAGTGCTTAATAAGATAAAAATATACACCTTCTCTTTTCTCAGTGGAACCATAGAGAAGAAACCGAGAAAAAGCCTGCTTGCCCAGGCTTTTTGTCAGTCTACCAGCAGCTTGAATAGATTTTTTATCCTGGGAAAAATCAATCTCAAGCTGCCCAGCTGAAGGAATATCGAACTTATCTTTATTACGCTTTTTTCTTTGAACCTCTTCTTTCCTGAAAATCAGGCCCTTCTTCTCGAGTCTTTGAAGATGTACTCCCAGATCCCTGACCTTTAGCTTCCCCTTCAGATAAGATTCCATATATGATTTTTTTTGTAAAAGTGATAATATTTTTTTCTCATAATTTGAAAGGGATGCCATGTTTATCCCTTCTCCTGCTTTGCCAGTGACGAAAACCCTTTTTCGGCTTTTAACTGTCAACGATGGAGGTATAGAGGCTTGTAAAAGGTTACCCCAGGATGAATAAAAATAAGCAGCCAGTTTCTGGGTATATGTAAGGAAAGTGGAAGTAAAAACAGGTTTGTCATCCAACAGTTCTGTGATCTCTTTAAGCTGGTAATTACCGGCCGGGTTTTTCCAGTGCAGTTTGACAATAAACCCCGTCAGGAGCCTGTGCCTAAATGAGACAAGCACCTTTGATCCGATTTTAATTTTTTCTTTAAAACCCTCCGGCACAATATAATAAAATGTCTTTTCAAGGGGAAGAGGAACAATTACCTCAGCATATAAGGTCATCTCTTACCTAAGAAGGCAAGCACCTGTTTCATATCATCCCATACTAAACTCTTTAACTGCCGATTTTTTTCATTGCGGATTAAATAGGAAGGGTGAAAGGTCGGCATTACCTGAGTATTCATATATTTATAGAACTTTCCCCGCAGAGCAGTTATTCCCTCTTTCCTCTTTAGGAAAAAATGGTTCGGTACATTTCCTAAAGCAACAATGACTTTAGGCTGAATAAACCTTATCTGTTCAAATAAAAAGGGCTGGCATTTCTCCATTTCCTCTATGTTCGGATTGCGGTTGTCCGGAGGCCTGCACTTGACGACATTGGTAATATAGACATCCTCTCTCTTATACTCCATAGCCTTGATTATCTTAGTTAACAACTGCCCGGCCCTGCCTACAAAAGGCCTCCCCTGCTGGTCTTCATCATAACCAGGGCCTTCTCCCACAAACATCAGTTCAGCCGTGATACTACCTTCCCCCGGAACAGTCAATGTCCTAGTCTCAGCCAGAGGACATGCCCGACAATTCTGTATTTGTTTTTCAAGCGCCAGGAAGCGAGATCTTTGGGAGGGCGCGGATGACCTGACAAC
Source organism: Candidatus Aminicenantota bacterium (assembly GCA_030612445.1). GTDB lineage: Bacteria > Acidobacteriota > Aminicenantia > Aminicenantales > Aminicenantaceae > JAUVXM01. Next base: position 58,956 of record JAUWNW010000001.1, on the reverse strand, counting down.
AGGGGGTAAATAGATATACTCCACTCCCATCTGGGTTAAATAATTTAGTCTTTCCTGAAGGTCGGTAAGCAGTTTATCCGGATTTTTCCCCAATTATGTCCTCTATTTCATCCAGTATGATCTGGCTAATTTCCAATTTGCTTTTTTTATCTGTAAGTACACTTTTTCCACTCTTATAATAGATGCGAACCTTATTTTCATCTGAATCAAAGCCAATATCCGTTTTGGACACATCATTGGCTACGATAAAATCAAGATTTTTCTCTTTGACCTTCTCTAAAGCATTCTTTTTCAGGTCCGCGGTTTCTGCAGCAAAACCTATCAAAATTTTATTTCCTTTCTTTCTTCCCAATTCCGCAAGAATATCCTGTGTCCTCACTAATTTGATATTTTTTAATAATTCCTGTTTTTTTATTTTCTGTTTGGCTTTGGTGCTAAAAGTAAAATCAGAAACTGCAGCAGCCATTACAACAATATCAGCCTGATCAAAAAATTTCATGACTTCAGTCTTCATATCTTTAGCAGTCTGAACCTTTATAAGCTTTATTCCAGGAGGAGGGGGGATATGAAAAGGGCCGGAAATAAGAATTACCTCAGCTCCTCTCCGTAAAGCCTCCTCTGCCAGTTCAAACCCCATTTTTCCGGAAGAACGGCTCGAGATAAAACGCACCGGGTCAAAAAACTCTCGGGTGGGGCCGGCAGTAACCAGAACGCATTTATGATTTAAACTTTTTGCCTTATTTATAAATTCCAAACATTTTTTTACAATTTCGCAGGGAGAAGCCAGCCGCCCTAAGCCTTCATCACCACAAGCCAGGTAGCCTTTATCCGGTTCGACAAACTTAACCCCATCAGACTTTAAACGCTGTATATTTTTATATGTACTGCGGTGCAGGTACATCCTTTCATTCATAGCCGGCGCAACCACAACCGGACAATCAGCCGCCACATAAACCGTTGATAAAGCATCATCTCCTACTCCGGATGCAAATTTTCCAATTATATTAGCGGTTGCCGGGGCAACTAATAATAAATCAGCGCCCTGGGTTAAGGTTATATGTGAAATACTGGGTGATCCGGCCTCATCAAATAAATCCAGCAATACTTTATTTCCAGATAAAGAACTGAATAAACGGGGAGAAATCAAGCGGGAGGCATTCTTTGTCATTACTACATGTACATCAAGGCCTTCTTTCTGAAATTCCCGAATGATCTCACAAGCCTTATATATACTTATGGATGAAGTAACCCCAAGGATAATTATTTTTTTGGGCACTTTCATTATTCTCTCTCTGAAAAACTCCTGAGAATGTGTATTATTTCTTTCTGGCATAAGTCCAGGCGGCAATGCTGGCTATTAATAATGGACTTCAAATCCCAAACCGCAGTATCCAGCTTATCATTAATAATAATATAGTCAAAAGCGGCATAGGATCTTATTTCTTTCTGTGCGACTTTCAGCCTCCTTTGGATATTTTCCAGACTCTCCCTCTCTCTTTTTTCCAACCGGTTTTTCAGTTCCTGGAATTCCGGAGGTAAAATAAAAATAAAAACCGCTTTTTTAAATCGTTCTCTTACCTTCTGAGCTCCCTGAACATCGAGGTCTAGAAGAAGATCATTCCGGGTGCCTTTCTTTTCAATTTCAAATCGGGATGTCCCATAGTAATTTCCATGAACCATTGCCCATTCTACAAATTTATTGTCTTCTATCATGCTTTTAAATTTATTGATAGAAACAAAATAATAGTCTTCTCCTTCTTTCTCAAACTTTTTCTTTTCCCGGGTAGTATAGGAAACCGAAAATTTTACATCCTTTATATCTCTCAGAACACATTTGACTAAGGTTGATTTGCCGCATCCGGAAGGACCTGAAATTACAAAAATCATATTCTTATGCCTTTATTTAACCTGAACTATTCATGAAAGTCGACTCGTGAATAAGCCAGGTTAATATATTAACACAAACGACCAAAAGCAACAATTTTGAGGAGATGATAAATTTTATTCCAGATTTTGCACCTGCTGCCTAATGCTTTCGACTTCGCTTTTTATTATTAAGCTTTGTTTTATAATATCAATATCCTGGGCCTTGGAATTAATTGTATTGGCTTCCCTAAGAAGTTCTTGGGCAACAAAATCAAGCTTTTTGCCAACCGCTGATTCTTCCCTGGGAGAAAGCAGCTCCTGTAAATAAGCCATGTGTGATTTAGTCCTTTCAATTTCCTCAGACAGATCATAACGCTGCAGGATAAAAGCCGTTTCTTCAATCAGTTTCTCCTCAGAAAGGACAATTTGCTCCCCAATTTCCCGCAACTTTACCTCAATTTTTTGCCGAATAAGAGAAGGCTGTTTTTTCGCTAGTTTCTCCAATCTCCTTATTGCTTCTCTGGTTTTTTTGATGTGCTTCTGTATTTCCTGTTTCAGTTCCTGCCCTTCCTTTCGCCTGACTTTTATCAGCTCAGCCAGAGTCTTTTTAAAACTTTCTTCTAAAAAAGTTAATTCATCCCGGGACAAGTCTTTTCTCCTCAACTCTGCAACATTGGGGATGCTGAACAGATTATCTACAGAAAACGAAACTTTTTCCTTCAGCCGGGAAGATACTCTCTGTACAGATCTAATGATCTTGGAGAATAATTCTTCATTGATCCGGAGTTCCCAGTAAGTTGAATCCAGGAAATCTATTTGCAAATAGACCTCGATCCTTCCTCTGTAAAGCTTTTTCTGGCAGATGACTCTTAACCTGTCCTCAACTTCTCTTATTTTGCTTCCCCGGCAATTCCAATCCAGGTACTTATGATTTAGACTTTTTATACTAATACGCAAGGAAAAGGTCTTGCAATCAAACTTTTTATCTACATAACCAGTCATACTTTGGATCAATATTATTCACCTATTTCCACAGGAAGCTGCAGATCATATAATTTTTTATAAATTCCCTCTTTCCGGTATAACTCTCTATGAGATCCGCTTTCAATAATACTGCCTTTATCAATCACAAAAATCACATCGGCATTTCTGATGGTGGAAAGCCGGTGAGCTATGATCAGAGTTGTCCTGTTCTTGATGATCTTCTCCAGTGCCCTCTGGATCAGCCTCTCAGATTCCGAATCCAAAGCGGAAGTGGCTTCATCCAGTATAAGGATAGGCGGATTTTTCAAAAAAGCTCTGGCAATTGCCAGCCTTTGCTGCTGCCCACTGGATAAAAGCCCCCCTCCTTCTCCGATCTGAGTATCATATCCATGGCTTAGCCGGATTATAAACTCATGTGCTCCGGCATTCTTTGCAGCCTGGATGACTTCGTCTTCAGCGGTTTGGTCCAGGCCATAGGCAATATTATTACGCACAGTATCGTTAAAAAGAATAAGCTCCTGGGTAACAAGCCCTATATGAGAGCGAAGAGAGGAAATGCTTATTTCCTGAGTGTTTTTACCATCTATGTATATTCTCCCAGAAGTCTGATCGTAAAAGCGAGAAAGGAGATTAATGATCGTGGTTTTTCCGGAGCCGCTTAGCCCAATAAATGCCGCTGTCTGCCTCGGCATGACTTCAAAATTAATATTTTTCAGAACTAACCCGGTTTTATTATAACTGAATGAAACATTTTCAAATTTGATCTTTCCCTCAATCTCTGGAAGAGAAATAGCATGAGGATGCTCCGCAATTTGAGGCTTACTTAAAAGAACCTCCAGAACTCTTTCATGACAGGCAACACCCTGCTGAATAACATTATTCGCCCGGCTGATCTTTTTTATAGGAGTATACATAAGGAAAATCCCCATCACAAAAGAACCAAAATCTCCTGCGCTTATATATCCCTTTGCTATCCTGTCTGTCCCCACAAGTAATATAAACGCACCAACTGCCCCTCCTAAAAATTCCATAAACGGTGAAGATAAGCTGCTGATCCAGGCAAGCCTCATACTGGTTTTAAAGTAGCCTTTTGTGGCCTTTAAGAATTTCCCTAGCTCGAATTTCTCCATCGTAAAGGCTTTAACAATTTTATTCCCTGTTATTGTCTCGTGTAAAAGATCATAGATGTGGGCCATCCTGGACTGGTTCGATCTTCCTGTCTTTTTAAGTTTACTGCTAAAAACTGCCAAAGGAAGCGCTGCCAGGGGAGCTATGACAAACGAAGCTAGAGCCAGATGCCAGTCCTTTACAAAAAGCCCTATCAGCAGAGCACACAAAATAAACATTTCCTGCATAAGGTCTTTAGCACTTCCGGAAAGCGCTTCCTGGATCTTATCTACATCACTGGTTAAACGAGACATAAGCTCGCCAGTAGACCTGCCGTCAAAATATCCTGAAGATTGGTATAGAATACTGCTGTAGAGGTCATTCCTTAATTTTCTAGAAACATTCAGACCTACAGACCGCATAGAAAATGAAGATAAAAAAGCAAACAATCCTTTGCCGAAAATTATGATAAGCAGCAACCAAGGCAAATATTTGATCATCTGGCCGATATTCAAATTGAAAAGCTTTAAAATAACATCTAAAAAACGCTTTTTCTCTGGAATACCTTCCGGAGCCATTCTAAACATATAATCCATTATAGGCTGGATCAAATCCACAAACATATAAGTAAATAAAGCTACAAATAAAGTACAAACAAAAGAAAAAACAAGACGCTTCTTTTCAGTTAACGTTAGTTTTAACAGCTTAAAAACCTGGTTCATTTTTTATCCTGATTAAGAAGAATATCACAACCGCAATGGTATTTCAATTTGTCTCCTGCTCTGAAATAAATCGTTTGACAAAATATGGGGATAAATTTATACTTCCAGGCGATTTGATTGTCGTTTTTTAACGTCAAGGCGAGGTAGCTCAGTCGGTAGAGCGAGAGACTGAAAATCTCTGCGTCGGCGGTTCAATTCCGTCCCTCGCCATTTGCTATTCTCCATTCTCCATTGCCTTAGATAGGAATAAGAGCTAAAATAATATTTCATTATTTCGGGCAAACAAAAGAGACGATGAATATAAAATGGATGGATAAAATATTTGACGGGCCCTTTACTATCAGATACTGGGAGCCTCAGATATCTCCAGTTATATATTCTATCATGATAAAACCGGACCCCAAAAAAGCTCCAACCTCTTTCCGAATTCTTTATTTCGGCCACACATCAGAAATATCTGACAATCACTTTTTACAAAAGCATAAAAAATTCGATTGTTGGGAAAACGCATCCGGCTCAAAGGATAACCTATTCGTAGGATTCCACCCTATGCCTGACTCTTCCCGCAAAGAGAGACAACAAGTCACAGCTGAACTTATCGATCGATATAAACCGATTTGCAATTTTTAGCTGATATTTTTTTTGAATAATTCAGCTAGATCTGGATTATTCACGTTTTGGGTACATCATTGGCAATTTTTATGAATAATTCAGATAGAGGTTTCTTGAACTCTGGTCTCTTCAAAGCCAGTTTCAGAGAAGCTTGAATATAACCAAGCTTATCACCGCAGTCATAACGGTCCCCTTCAAATAAATACCCATAGACAGGCTCTTTCTCTAACAAAAGCCTGATAGCATCGGTTATCTGGATCTCCCCCCTGTTGTCCGGAGAAGTATGTTTGATCATTTCAAATATTTTGGGCGTAAATACATAGCGCCCCAGGATAGCCAGGTTAGAAAAAGCTTTCCTGGGCCCTGGTTTTTCTGCCATGTCCTCAACCTTAAAAACTCTTTCTGAAATTTGTTTGGATTTGACTATCCCGTATTTTTTCATTCCTTCTTCATCCACCCGCATGAGGACAATAACTGTAGCATTATATTTCTTATGGATCTTTAACAGCTGTTTAATACAGGGCACTTCACAATCAAAGATATCATCCGGCAGAAGAACAGAAAACGGTTCTGATCCGACAAAACTTTCCGCCATTAAAATAGCATGCCCCAATCCCAGGGCCTGCTTCTGCCGAATATAACAGAATTCAGCTAGGTTTGAAATCCGCCTTATTTGTTCCAACAGCTCAAGTTTCTTTTTCTCTTCCAGAAACTGCTCCAGTTCCGGGCTTATATCAAAATGGTCTTCAATAGCGGATTTCCCTCTGCTTGTTATTACTCCGATACTTTTTATTCCGGAATCAACTGCCTCTTCAACACTGTATTGGATCAAGGGTTTATCTACAACATTCAGCATTTCTTTCGGCTGTGCTTTTGTAGCTGGAAGAAAGCGGGTGCCGAATCCTGCCGCAGGAATAACCGCTTTACAGACCTTCATAACTCCTCCTTTGAATATGCCATAAATAAAAGCTGTGGAATTCGGGGGACACTATACTTAATTCCGGGAATTAATTATAGTGGCCCCCGAATTCCAGTAAGTACTATTAGTAACATAATGTGTCTTAGAAATGATATCCTAAGCCTATAGTAAAAAGCCAAGTGGAACGCTGATATTTTTCAAGATAAGATCCGACAAGCAGATCTGTAAAAGTTCTCTCTGCTTCCAGGTAACTTGTAAAAAGTCCCCCAAGGTCCAGGTCAAAATTCTCTCCTAGGCTGATGCGACCACCAAAGCCAAATGTGTCTGAGGTCAGCTCATGATTTAAGTCACTCTGATATTCTTCTCTAAGGCCAACTTGGGCGCGCAAGTAGCCGGCGCTTAATAAAATAGTTTTTGTTACATCATACTCAAATCCAATGGCGATATCATATGAATTACTGTCAACGAACTCTTCCGCCCCATCCCAATCTGCATCTTTATCAAAGAAATAATTTGTGGAAATCGAGGCGCGAAGTTCCGGAATTATTGCATATTCAAGGCCAAAAGAAAGGATAGCGGGTATATCGTTGCGGGTTTTCTCGCCATCCGGAAAAATTCCGATGTCATCAGTAGTAGTTTCGTTTACTAATTCCAGCTTAGTATTAAATTCATATCTAATGCCGATATTCAAATTGTCACTCGGTCTGATATTTAGGCTCAGCAGCGGAGTTATACCTGTGGCTGTTTGTTTGACGTCAACTGCTTTGTTGCTGACCATAGCAGCATAAGCTGGTTGCCCGATAGTATTAAAGAAATCGACTGCAGGAAGCATTGCTCCGGTAGGGTTTATTAAGGGATGACCCGGATTGATCATGACGTTATTGATGGAACCTTCATATGTGTTGACGGCACTGATATATCGGACCCCGGCAGCTACAGCAATCATCTCATTTATGGCATACGATCCATTCACCTGGAATCCGTAGAAAATGGAACTTCCTTTAAATGAAAGGTCTGCTGAATACTGGGTTGTGGGGAGCCCCATGCTTGTCAGAAGGAATGGCAGGACAGTAAAGGGAATCTCAAAAGAAGGCAATCCATCGGCAAAATCGGCTGTTCCTCCTCCTCCGTTAGGACCAAAGCCAAAAGACAAGGCAAGCTTATCTTTTTTATAGACAGCATAGAAATTAGGGAAAAAGGGAATATTTACTTCCCCAATATATTCATCCTGATTAAGAAGAGGGTAGGCATTGATTACTTTTTTCTCCTGGAAAATCGTCTGATTATAAATTGCTAAGTGAAAGCCGTTTTCAAGCTGAGTTAATCCGGCCGGGTTGTAGTAGACAGCATCAATGTCCCTGGAAGCGTTTCTGGCTAACATCCGAATATACACCGCACTCTGGTGTGTATTCGTAATGATAGCTGCAGAAAGCAGGGGAATACAGAATAAAACGAAAGCCATAAATGTTAGAATTTTTTTCATTTTTCCTCCCTTAATTTTTAATTTAAACTAATATACTATTTAATTTTTTGTTTTTCAACTATATATTTACCCTAAATTTTAAAAATATATTTCCCTTTATCATCCAAGTCAATATTGACGGTATCGCCTTCCTTCAAACGCCCCTCCAGAATCTGCAAAGCCAGAGGATTCTGAATATCCTGTTGAATCACCCGTTTTAAAGGCCTGACCCCATATACCGGGTCATATCCTTTCTCTGCCAGGATTTTTTTTGCTGCTGGGCTGATTTTAATATCTATCTTTTTCTTCTTGAGCCGTTTACGTAATTCCCCGATCTGAATATCCAGTATTTCCTGAATCACTTCCTGAGACAGGGCCCTGAATATAATCACTTCATCCACCCGGTTGAGAAATTCCGGCCGGAAATGACCTTCCAGTATCTTTTTGACTTCCTTTTCCATCAGCTCATGTTCTCCCCTAAACTCCTTAATAACGTGGCTGCCCAGATTGGAGGTCATTATTATGATTGAATTTTTTAAATCTATAGTCCTGCCTTTTCCGTCTGTAAGGCGTCCGTCATCCAGGATCTGGAGAAGAACATTAAAAACATCGGCATGGGCTTTTTCAATCTCATCCAAAAGAATTATCGAATACGGACGGCGTTTGACTGCTTCAGTTAGCTGCCCGCCCTCCTCATAACCTACATATCCGGGAGGCGCACCTATGAGCCGGGAAACCGTATGTTTCTCCATGTATTCAGACATATCCAGCCGGATCATAGCCCGTTCATCATCAAACAGAAATTCGGCCAGAGTGCGGGCCAGTTCGGTTTTTCCCACTCCGGTCGGACCGAGGAAGATAAAAGAACCCAGGGGCCGTGACTCATCCTGGATACCTGCTCTCGCCCTCCGGATTGTATCTGACACCGCCTTAAGGGCTAAATCCTGACCAACGACTCTCCGGGTAAGATTTGTTTCCATTTTAACAAGTTTTTCCGTCTCTCCTTCCAGCATCTTTGCGACCGGAATTCCGGTCCACTTGGAAACCACTACTGCAATATCCTCTTCATCCACTTCCTCTTTAAGTATCTTTTTTTTCTCCTGTACCTTAGCCAGCTGTTTATTTAATTTGTCAATTTTCTGCTTTATTTCAATAAGTTTTCCGTATCTGATCTCAGCCACTTTACCGAGCTCTCCCCGTCTCTCAGCATTCTGCTCTTCGCTTTTTAAGGTATCCATTTCTTCTTTTAATCTATTTATTGACTCGAGGAGCTCTTTTTCCCTCTGCCAGTGAAGCTTTAACATCTTGCTTTTTTCCTTTAGCTCCTCTAGCTCCCTGTTTAATTTGCCCAGCTTTTCTTTAGCGCTTTTTTCTTTCTCTTTCTTTAAAGCCTGTTTCTCGATCTCAAGCTGCATTATTTTGCGCTCCAGTTCATCGATCTCCTCTGGTTTGCTGTCAATCTCGATTCGAATATGGGAAGCGGCTTCATCCATCAGGTCTACAGCTTTATCGGGCAGGAAGCGATTGGTAATATATCGATCTGATAGAGTGGCTGCAGCAACCAGGGCTGCATCCTTTATTTGCACCCCATGGTGAACCTCATATTTTTCTTTTACTCCCCTTAATATCGAAATCGTTTCTTCTACTGAAGGTTCTCCCACATAGATCTGCTGAAAACGTCTTTCCAGAGCAGCATCCTTTTCGATATATTTTTTGTATTCATTCAGGGTAGTCGCCCCAATACACCGTAGCTCCCCCCGGGCCAGGGAAGGTTTAAGCATGTTGGAGGCATCTACTGCGCCCTCAGCCGCTCCGGCTCCGATGATCGTATGCAGTTCATCAATGAAGAGAATAATTTCTCCTTCGGATTCCTTGATCTCCTTTAAGACAGCTTTTACTCTATCCTCAAATTCTCCCCGGAATTTTGCGCCGGCAAGCAGAGACCCCATATCCAATGAAATCAGCTTCTTATCCTTTAACAACAGAGGAACATCCCCATTTGCAATCCGCTGAGCCAATCCTTCCACAATAGCGGTTTTCCCAACCCCGGCCTCTCCGATCAGGACGGGATTGTTTTTCTTCCTTCGGGAAAGGATCTGAATGACCCGCCTGATCTCATCCTCACGTCCGATCACCGGGTCAGGTTTCCCCTCCCGGGCGATTGCTGTGATATCCCGGGCATAGCGTTCAAGTACCTGGTATTTTCCTTCCGGCTGCTGATCCGTAACCCGATAGCTACCCCGGATCGACCTTAAAGCTTCAAGCACAGCATCTTCACTCACTCCATTCTGTTTTAATATCCGGGCGGCCTCACCCTTATCTTCTTTGAGTATGGCAAGAAGTATGTGCTCCGTTGAAATATATTCATCCTTAAGTTTATCCGCTTCCTTCTTAGCTGCCTTAAGTACCTGCCTCGATCCGGAAGAAAGATAAACCTCTCCCCCACCCTGGACTTTAGGTTTTCTCTCAAGCGCCTGATTAATATCAGTCAGGACTTTGGCAGAATTCGCTCCGATTTTAGCCAGAATAGAATTGACTATATTTTCTTCCTGATTCAAAAAAACCCAGAGAAGATGCTCAGGTTGCATCTCCTGATGCCCGAGTTCCCCGGCCCGGGAATGAGCACGCTGAACAGCTTCTTGGGACATGACAGTAAAATTATTAAAATTCATGCTACTTACTCCTGATTTAGCCTTTATTTTCCCTCTTTTTCCAGCTTGTGCTTTAATTTATCCAAAAGATTTAGAGCCTCCAAAGGGGTCATGGATTCCGTATTTGCCTTCCCTATTTTTTCTTTAATACTGTGCAGAAGCTCCTGTTCCCGGTCTTGCTTAAACAATAAGAATTGAGACGTATCCTGCTTATTTGCAGTCCGGTAAGCGATCTTGGGAAGCCCGGTATCGTCAAGTTCTTTCTTCTCCAGATTAAACAGAATTTCTTTGGCTCTGTCTAAAACTATAAATGGGATCCCAGCAAGTTTGGCTACATGGATGCCATAGCTTTGATCTGAGGGGCCTGCCACTATCTTCCTTAAAAAGACAATATCCCCCCTATGTTCCTGCACCGTTACATGGTAGTTCTTTATCCGGTCCATTGTAAGCGACAGCTCGGTCAATTCATGATAATGAGTTGCAAATAATGTTTTGGGCTTGAGCTTCTCTTTTTCATGTAAATACTCTACTATTGCCCATGCCAGGCTGAGACCATCAAAAGTACTGGTTCCTCTTCCTACTTCATCCAGCAAGATCAGGCTACGGGCGGTTGCATTATTTAATATCCTGGATGTCTCCAGCATTTCTACCATAAAAGTCGACTGCCCTATAGATAAAAAATCCAGAGCGCCGATACGGGTAAAAATGCGGTCAACAACTCCAATCTCTGCTTCTGCAGCCGGCACGAACGATCCCATTTGAGCTAATATGCAGATCAACGCGACTTGGCGTAAATAAGTCGATTTTCCCCCCATATTCGGACCCGTGATAATAATGATCTGATCGTCATCCCGGTCCAGGTGAGTATCATTTGGAATAAAGGGGTCCTCATTTGTAACTTCAATGACCGGATGGCGGCCCTGGACTATTTTGATCATATCTCCGGCATTCACTTCCGGTCGGAAATAGCTGCGCCGGGCAGCCAGCTCTGCCAGAGCTGATAAAACATCCAGATAAGCAATATTAAGCGCTATTTTCTGAAGCCTCGCTGTCTCCTTTGAAATTTTTTTCCTGATATCCAAAAAAAGATTGTATTCCAGTTCACCAATACGCGCCTCTGCATTAAGGACTTTCTCTTCATATTCCTTGAGTTCCTGAGTGATGAAACGTTCTGAATTTACCAGAGTTTGCTTGCGGAAATAATCAGCCGGGACCAGTTCCAGATTGGATTTTGTCACATCAATATAATAGCCAAAGACTTTATTATACCGGACCTTAAGGGAAGATATCCCTGTTCTTTCCCTCTCCTTTTTTTCCAGCCCGGTAATAAAAGATTTTCCGGAACGGCTTACCTTCCTGAGCTCATCCAGCTCAGTATTATATCCTTCCCGAATAATCCCTCCCTCTGTAAGCATAAAAGCAGGCTCATCCCGGATCGACCCTTCGATAAATTCCAGGATATCTTCAGCGTTATCCCATTTTAAAAAAATATTTTGCAGCATTTCAGATTTAAAAGGTTTAAGCAGGGACTGTATACGAGACATTGGTAAAAGAGATCTCTTCAGGGAAACCAGATCCCGCGCATGTGCTACCGCCAGGGAAATCTTACCGGCCAGCCGTGCCAGGTCTGATATGTCTTTGAAACTCTCCTGCAATTCATGCCGCTCGATAGTTAAAGAAAGAAGTTCAGAAACCGCATCCTGCCTTTCAATAATACTTCCAACCTCCATGAGGGGCTGAAGCAGCCATGTCTTTAATAACCTGCCGCCCAGAGGATTGACTGTTAGGTCAATGATATCAAGGAGGGAACCGCTGCGGCGGTTGTCTCTTATGTTTTTGACCAGCTCCAGGTTTTTCAGCGTTGAAGAATCCAGGATCATATGAGTGCCTGACTGCATATAGGAGATGCTTCCTATCAGAGAAAGTGCATCTTTTCTGAGTTTTTTCAGATAATAAAGCAGAGCCCCTGAAGCAGAAACTGCAAAACGCCTGCCATCAAGGTCGAATCCAGCTAAAGACTTGACTCCAAAATGGTCCTGTAAATAATTTTTCGCCTGAATAAAATCATAGATCCAGTCTTCCTGAGGACTTTTTAAGACAAAAGACATATCATTGGCAGCAAAAATTTCATCTATTTTGTCTTCCTGGCCCCTCGGAAAAGTAATTTCTATAGGAGAATATTTAATAAGCTCATCATTTATACTTCCTGATGCAGCCGCATTACTCTGGGCTGTTTTTATTTCTCCGGAAGCCAGGTCAACCACTGCCATTCCCCAGCTGCTGTTCTGTAAGAAAAGGCTGGCGATATAAGTGTTTTCTTTTTCTTCTCCCACCTCGAGCTCCAGAGCTGTTCCCGGAGTCAAGATCTTTACTACTTCCCGTTTTACTATTCCTATCGCTTTTTTAGCATCTTCCACCTGCTCGCAAATAGCTACTTTAAAGCCGCCTTTCAACAATTTTGTCAGATAACTATCAACAGCATGATAAGGAACTCCGCACATTGGGACCTTTTGGCGCGCAGTCAAAGCGATTTCAAGAACGGCAGAGGCAACTTTCGCATCTTCATAAAACATCTCATAAAAGTCCCCCAACCGGAAAAAAAGCAAAGTGTCTTTATGATCTTTTTTGATACGGAAATACTGCTCCATCATCGGAGTCAGAGAATTCTTTTTAGTCATACTTTTTAACTATACTTTTTAGAGTTAATATTTTCAAGCAACTGTTATTTTTTTCTTTATAGTATGTTATTATGATTTAGAAATGATGCCAGAGAATATCAAAAATAAAAAAGGTTACATAATGATCCAAGCCGTAACCCTGGCCCGAATCCCCCTTGCCATAATTTTTTCAATTATCTTACTGACGAGAAAAAATTCATCCTTGAATCTTATTCTATGCCTCTTTATACTTGCTCTTATTGAAATTTCAGACGCATTTGACGGTGTTATAGCCCGGAAGTTTAATCTTGTTTCCGAATACGGGGCAGCTCTTGACCCATACGCCGATAGCATTTCCAGGTTACTGGTATATAGTGCTCTAGCCGCCTCTAACCGGGTCCTTCTGCTTCTGCCTTTATGTATGGCCCTTCGAGATGTAACAGTAGCCTATGCACGTATCATTATGGCTAAAACAAATATTTCGGTTTCTGCAAAAAAAAGTGGAAAAATCAAAGCGATATTTCAGGCAACCGGTGCTTTTTTAGCCTTGCTTGGCCCTTATTACTGGAGTCATATAGGAAACTGGAGCTTTTATGCTCTGTCCTGGATTATCATCATCATAACATTACTATCCTCCATCGAGTATGTCACAACTGCTATCCTGGCTTTAAAAAATAATAAAAAAGGTTAGACATGCCGGAATTCAACCTCAGTTTCAAAACAAAAAAAATAGTTTTCCTGGACCTGGACGGAACGGTTTATCTGGGAAACAAGCTTCTGCCGGGAGCAAAAAAATTCTTGAATTTCTTACAGAATCAAGGGGTTTTTTACTATTTTCTATCCAATAACTCATCCCGCTCCAAAAAAGACTATGTAGATAAAATCTCACGTCTGGGCATTGAAACCACAGAAGCTCGTATTATCCTGTCCACTGACGGAGTCATTGATTTTTTACTCAACCGGAAAGTAAAAAACACATATGTTATCGGCACCCGCTCCATGCAGGATATGTTTATAAAAGCCGGAATATCCACAGACTCTCTGAACCCGAAATATGTAATTCTCGGGTATGATACTGAACTTACCTATAAAAAATTAAAAACAGGTGCACTTCACCTGTTAAGCGGGATCGAACTGCTTGCCACCCACCCAGATTTTGTTTGTCCTACGTCTGAGGGGCCTATACCGGATGTGGGAGCCATGCTGGCTCTTTTTGAAAAAGCTACCGGGAAAAAACCGAGAAGGATCTTTGGAAAACCTAACCCAGAAATGCTAAGCCATATCCTGAAAAAACACAAAGTATCTTCAGCTGAAATAGTAATAATAGGAGATAGGATATACACGGATATGGAATTGGCAAATCGTCTTTCCTGCGATTTCATCCTGGTGCTGAGTGGAGAAACTCAGCCCTGCGACCTTGGAAAACTTGACAAGCTCCCAACCCTGGTGGCTGAAAATATTGGGGCAATAATAAAACTGCAGAAAAACCAGTAAAATCAGGTTCATCATAATACTCCGTACTTTTAACCTGAACTATTCATAAAAAATGTCGATTTTAAATAGAAATTACAACAAAAACAAAATGGTCAATCGTTATGTCTTAGGAATTAGGGTAAAATGTGGACTGGATTATTCACGACAGGTTAAAAAGTAGGGATTATTGTGATAAAGCCTATTTCAGCGCCGTCTCTGCCTTAGCTAGGCTTTCTGTATCTTCCACATTAAGCAAAACCGGCCTGGGGGTCCATCTGCGGGATGTCCGCTTTATGAGCGCGGAGAGGACTTTGCCTGACCCAAGTTCGATTGCAAGATCGACTTTTTCTTTTTCCAGGACCTCCATGGATTTATGCCAGAGCACTGTTCGGCTGACCTGACGCTTCAGAGCATCTCTGGCCTCATTTCCTGTTTTAATCATTTTTGCATCTACATTGGTGATAATGGGAAATTTTAAATCCTTAACCTCAATATAATCAAGGTCATAGGCAAGTTTTTTTTCCGCTCCCTTCATCAGTTCACAGTGAAAAGGGGCACTAACCGGTAATATAACAGTTTTAAAAGCATCAACTTGGGACACCAATTCCTCTACTGCTTCCTTATGCCCGGCAACAACGATCTGCTCCCGGCTGTTCCAGTTGGCTATCGCTAACACACCACAATTGACTTTGCTTACCGCTTTTTTTACAGATTCATAGTCTGCCCCGATAACAGCTGCCATAGAGCCTACTCCTACCGGAACCGCCTCCTGCATATACTTCCCTCTTTTATGAACCAGCAGAACAGCATCTTCAAATTTTATGGCCTTAGCCGCAACCAGGGCTGAGTATTCTCCCAGGCTGTGTCCAGCCGCAATAAAAGGTTCAGCGCCCAATAGAGAATAAGCAATATAACTTACGACCAGCAGCGCCGGCTGGGTATTCTGCGTCATCTTCAATTCATCCTCCGGGCCTGCAAAACATAAACGGGAGATCTTATATCCAAGGATCTCATCCGCCCGCCCAAAAACTTCGCGGGCAAAAGAGAACGACTCATAAAATTCCTTTCCCATGCCAACATGCTGGGAAGCCTGCCCTGGAAATAAAAAAACCATTTTACTCATTACATTACCCTTTTATTCTTCTATCCTGAACTATTCATAAAAAATGTCGATCTGTATGACAACTTCTTCTAAATCAGTATTTTACACTGATTTATACGTAAATCCTATTTACTATTTCGTTCACAATGTAATTTCTATTATTAATCGGCATTTTTTACCTTTCAGGCGAATCGATCTCACCGCATCTGCTTTGTTGCAGCGGATTCGCAGTGAAATACCACAGCTTCATCCCCTGCGCCTCGCATCTGCAGCAACCTCGACTCGTGAATAATCCAGGTTATCCTGAACTATTCATAAAAAATGAAATTCAGGTATGGCTTGTGCTCGCGTCAGCCACATCAGAATTTCATTAAATGTAAGAATTTTAACTAACATTTCACGGTTTTACCATTTACCATTTACTATTTTCTGTCTTTACCACAGCTTCATCCCCTGCGCCTCGCATCTGCAGCAACCTCGACTCGTGCATAATCCAGGCTATTAAAGTATTCAGGGTATTTATCCGTAAATACTTGAATATCAGCTTTGTCAGTCAAATATTTAAGCCATTCTTCAATCTGCTTTTCTGCTTTTTCCTCTTTGACAATGGATTCGATCTCGCTTAAAATCTTCATCATCGGCTGCGGTTTTTGATTTTTCTCCTTTTGCGCAGGAAGGTATCTTCCCTCATAATAAACCTCAATCTCTTTTAAATTAACAAAAATTTCCCGGCTGAACCTTCTGGAGATAACACTTTGATATAAGATCTTCTCTATAAGATACTCTTTTAGATCATCAATCTTAAGATCAAACCGCTCAAGCTCTATTTTTAAAAACTCTTTGTTCAATTTGTCCAATTCTCTTTGCAGGGCAATGCCTAATTCAGCCGCTCCTATTATATCTGTCTCCCCTGTCATCCGGACTGCAAGTTTCTGCTTTATCATACTTTCAAGGACATCATTATAATCATATACTACCCCTCTATCCATTTCCCTGCCTAAGAAGTTAAATGCCTGGACAATCCTTATATCTGTAAGAGTAATAATATCATCATTGACAACGGCAACAATCCCATCGACAATTTTAACTTCTCCCTTAGCAGGCGTAAAAAATATGAGAGTAGATAAAAACATAAAAAGAATTAAACCTGGATAAAATGTATTTTTCTTAGGCATTTTAAAATATATTCCCTATCGTAATGAAAAAAAATAAGCTATTAGTTTCTTTGGGAGCATCCAAATTCCAACCCAGCTCCAGACGGACTGGCCCCATAGGCGTACGATAGCGCAGTCCAAGTCCAAGAGCATCCTGCAACCCGGCCAAACTAACCTGGTTTCTTTTTGAAAAAACACTTCCCTTATCATAAAAAACCGCCCCTGATAAATCCTTAAACTGATGTAAAAGCGGAAACGTCAACTCAAAATTAAACAGTATCAAGGCTTTCCCTCCCACCGGCTCTAAAGATGTGGGGTCTTTTGGACCAAGGTCATCAAATTCAGCACCACGGAAAGAGTTACTGCCGCCAGCAAAAAAACGTTCATGGATCGGCATCCTCCCTCCTCCCAGGCCGATCCGAGAAGTAACACTGAACAAAACCTGATGCCATACAAGAAAATAATGCTGATATTTTGAATAGGACTTAAGAAAATCTGATTCCGCATTAAAAAGCGGATATGCCCACTCCAATACACTTGAGAAAAAGAATCCGCCTCCAGGATTAAAGGGATCACTTCGCTTATCCCAGATAAAACTTCCAGAAATAGAAGTGGCGGAAAAGGGAAAATGCTGCCTGTCGACTCCAGCCTCTGCGATCTTCAGGTCAAACAACTTTGTTTGGGCAAGCCTTAAAGTAGTAAGAAGCACCATATCCTCTTTATCTGAAAGATGCTTGATTCCCGACAGACTGATGCCGCGGCGGGCAAAACTGTAACTCTTCCGCTCTTCCTGCTCCAGCCAGGCATTTAAAAATGTCTGGATAGGAATACCGAAAAAATAAGGCTGTTCCCAAGAAAAAACCGCCCGCTTCTCTTTAAGACTTAGCTGTCCTACAAGGCTTACCCGAGCAGCTGTGCCAAATATATTGCTGCGGATATATTCCGCAGTGCCTCTGGGCCTTACAATATTATTCCAGATGTCAAAAGAACGGGGCTCATTTTTTGTCTCCAGGCCCACACCCAAACCAACATAATTTTTCTCCCCCTCTCTTACTCTGATAAGGAGGTTCTCTTTTCCTTCAGCAAGAATTATCTCTTCTACATTGACTTCAGTGAATATACCAAGATTTTCCAATCTTCTTTCAGTCTCTCGTATCCTGTTGTAATGAGCAAAATCCCCCGCTTTTATCATAAGCTCTCGCTGGATGGTATTTATCCGAGTATTACTATTGCCGGTGATGATAATGTTTTCTATTTTGACTTTTTGTCCTTCTTTGATTTGAAATTCAACTGAATATAAATTATCGTCCTCCGCTTGAACTTCCGCTTTTACTTCAGAGCCGCGCACACCTTCATTTAAATAAAATTTTTCAAGCCTTTCCACATCTTTTTGTATGCTGGGAGAATAAAAAGGCCCACCCTCAATACTATCGATTTGTTTTAGCAGGCTTGCTTTAGAAAACAAAACGGCTCCTTCAACCAAAAGGATTTTTATATTGAGTTGCTTTCCTTCTTCCACAAAAAAGATAGGCTTTACCTTAGTCCCCCTTCTTTCAAAATTAAGAACAACATCGGTTTCAGGAAATCCATTCGTTCTATATAAGAACTTTATCTCATCAGGAATCTCAAATAAACGGGAGCCGCTTATCTTACTGAGGAATAGGATGTTTTTTTCCAGGGACAAGGCTTCTTCCAGCTGCTCAACGGTAAAATAACTTACTCCTCTAAAAGAGATACCCTCAATTCGACACTTCCTTCCTGGAGACACCTTGTAAATTATCTGGATCTTGTTATCTTCCCGCTTAATACTTGAATCAACACTAGCAAAAAGGTATCTCTTTTCCCTTAGGTATTCGATTATTTTTGATTCTCCTTCCTCCAGCCCCCATTCTTCAAAAATCCTGGCCTCCCAAATCGGCTTAATAAGAGCTAAGGGAACCTCCGCTCCAGTGATTGATATCTCGATTTTTTCGTTAGGTAAAACCTCTAGGACAAGAAAAACACTCTTTTTCTTTTCATGGAAATCCTGCCGTTTAATCTTGATATCAACTCTCTGAAAATCCTCGGCAATATAAAGCTCCTTAAGTTTTTGAATGTCCTTCTCCAGGACCTTTGGTCTAAATACTTTTCCAACTCTGGTCGCCATACTATTCTTCAACTTCTGGGGGGAAAAAATCAGTTTCCCTTCAAAATCGACACCTTCAACCTCATATCTCCCGGAAGATCGAATCTCAAAAAAAACATCGATCTGATTACTATCAGGGATTTTATCTCTATTAACTTTTACCAGGGCATTAAAATAGCCGCTAATACGTAAGGCCTCTTGTATCTCTTCAACCGCTTTTTTCAGCTTGCTTTCGGAAAAAGAACCCCCTTCAGTTAAACTAAACAGGCCTTCTCTCAGCTTTCTTCCGGGAACACCATCACTGCCTTGAAAAAATATCTTCCTTACAAAAAATCTGCTAGACAAAAGAAAAGTCAGGTCAAGTCTATTTCCCCCTGCTTTTAGAACCTTAATTTCAGAAAAAAGCCCGGTTTTATATATCTGTTTAATACTATTGTTTATTTTTTTTAGAGAAAATAAATCCCCTGGCCGAATTGTGATTAAGTCTTCAATTTCCTCGCCGCCGGCCTGATGGTCGATCATGATCGAAACGCTATTTATAAGCTTGGGAGCAATATTTTCCTGGGAATAGAGCACAGTGCTCCCTAAAAACAGCACATAGAGCATAACCACCCCCCAGAAAATAATCCTGTTTCGATTTTTGCGTTTAAAAACGTTTGTGAATTTTAACATCCAAACTTATGCGTCCAGTTTCATCCCTAATTCCAACTATAGACAGATCTTTTGAAATTTCCCACTCTAAACGCATTATCTCCTCACGCTGAGTGCTTAAATTTGTAGAATAAAGAATGGAAATATTTCTCGAAAGTTTTTTTCCAAGTGTTAAGCGAGCGGTCACTTCCGCTGTAGAGCCCAAAACAAAAGGATCTATGCGAATCCTGTCAACATTGAAAATTTTTTCCGCCCGTTTTTTTGCTTCTTCTGACAAGGAAAAGGAAACCATAGAAGCTGCTCCCTGCCTCATGCTTCTATCATAATGATATGTGCGCCGGAAAGCCTCTCCCAGAGCAAGCAGAGCCAATACATCTTCCTGAGGCAAAGGAGGTGAGGAACCAAACTTAGGGATTAACTTGTTGGAGAGGCCGTTAAGAGAAAATGTCACTCGGTAGTCCTTTACATATGTCTCTCCCTGGAAACGAATATACGGCTCAATTGCTACAGGATTAAAAAAACTTATCCTGCCCTCTAAAACCTTAAAATCTCTGTCCTGGAAATCAACACTCCCTCCCAGAGCTTCGATCTCTCCTAAAAGAACAGGATTTAATACACTGCCGGAAATAGTCAAATCAAACTTCCCCCGTATCCTTCCTAAGGAATTTTCCATCCAGGCATTATCATCCGCCCGTAAATGTATATTCAAATTCAAGGCATCAAAAAAACCGGGTTTATTCTGCATCTGTTGATAAGCACTTGAAGAAAATGAAAGCTTTTCGGTCAACTCCCGCCGCCAGGAAAGCTGGTTAATAAATAAATCGCCATCCAAGACAAAACGGTTTTTATCCCAGATCAGGTTTAGCTTTCCATCAGCTAGGACTCTTGTTCTTTCTAGTAGGGCAAGGGACAGTTTTTTCCCTTCCCCTCTAATGTCGATTTTTTCAAGTCCTTTACTGCCGATTTTAAGCATCCCTGAGCCCTTGATATCCCCACCTCCAAATTTACCCTGAAAGGAACGTATGGAAAAATCTCCATTCTCTACAAAGACCAATCCGGAAAAATCCCTAAAAGCATGAGCAAACCGGGGAAAAGGCAGGATGGACCCCTTAATGTCAATTACTCCTTTTATCTGCGGCAAAAGACGAGTGCCACTGATATCTGCTAAATAGTTTATGTTGCCCTTAGCACCTCTCCAGGGAAGCAGAATATTCAGATTGTTAAAACCACCCTTGATACTGCCAGACATAGGGGTATCGCCAAACGGAATCCCAAGCGAAACCGAAAAATGATTCTCTCCCGGAATAAAATTTCCCTTCAGATCAAGCTGCAGGGTCTTCTCTTTTAGATTCAGCTTGATATCCCCCTCAGCCCGGGTTGGCTGAAAAGGCGGGAAATGAAGATTTTCAACCCTGTATTTTCCCAAGATTAGGTCCTTTCCAAACCTACCTTTTCCACTCAAGTTTAACGAACACAGGCCTTTCATCTCCTTATAAAGCAGGGAAAGATCGATATTTTTTCCCTCAAGGTCAATATCAAATTCACTGGTTTCAGGGCTGAGAAAAGCATTGCCTTTTACTTCTCCTTGATAAAACTTGAATCTAAGCTCAGGAAAAGATACTGTTTTATCGTCCCCTTTAATCTTTCCCCTCACATCGTTTAGCTCCTGGCCAGCAAGATTAATCCGGGCTCCGGAAAAGGAACCGTTAAAGGATAGCTTCTTATTTCTTTCTTTATACTCAAAATAACCAGAAGCTTTTCCCTTAAGAGGGAGATCGATTTCAAAAGCCGGAAGTATGGTCTCTACTCTACCCTTATCTACCCAAATATTCACCGTAGTCTGTTCCGGATTCGAAAATAGACCGATTCTACCATTAAAAAACGGATCTTTTACAGTAAACCTGCCAAAAAAATCGTTTCTTATAAGCTCGATCTCTCCCTCTACAGCTTCAGCATCAAGCTTATCAAAACCGGCAGTTATCAGCGAAAACCCGGCTTTGACCTGGGGGGAATTATAATCACCAAAAAGTTCAAGCTTAGCTTTGCCGGCACCCCTTATCTCTGGAAATTTAAATTTTCTTCTAAGGATAAGTTCCGTAAATTGCCGGGCTTGCTTTCCGTCCTTCACTTCTCCCTCAAATATGATATTAAGTTCCCGGGCCAGGGTCAGACTGCCTTGGACATTCATTCTGGAAAAACTTGAATTAATATCAGGGGCAAAAAAAGAAATTCTATCCTTCCCATCCCAATCCAAATTTACTTTTCCATTAAAAGGAAACCGGCCCGGCCTTTTTAGCTCAAGCTTGTCTTTAAATTCAGCATTCACAGTCAAATGATTATCAATAATTGTAAAATTCCCCCAGATTGGAGACGAAACCGGCCAAGGCAGTTTAAGGAAATTCGCTATAGAGTCTAGATGGAGATGCCGAGCAAGGCCTTCAACCTTACCTGCTTTAAAAAATATTTTCAAATACTCATTAGGCAAACCTTTTTTCCGGATATCAAGTTCAACAAAACCTCCTGAAGATTCCCTAAAATTTACCACGCCTGTAATGTCTCCAAAGGGGACATCATTTAGAACTAGAGAGCTGCTTGAAACTTCTCCCTCAAAAACAATATCCTCTTCTTTTCTGCTTAAAATCCCCTCCGCTTTAGCCTTCCCTTCCCATTTAAAAGGAAGTTTCAGTAATTCCGCCATCAGAGGCGTTCGCAGATTTAAGGAAGTATCCAGCTCAAACTCAGGCTTTAAAAGATCGACTAAACGCCCTTTTGCCTTAACGATCCCATCACTTCCTACTATAGTTAAGCGCTTTATATCAATTTTTTTACCCTGTCCCTCCAGTGCCAGCTTCACTCTGCCATTAATCCGAGGAAGCCCCCTTCCTAAATCCAACTCATTTTTCTCCACCTCAGCTCTAAGAGTAAAAGTATTTCCCCGCTGAATAAAAAAAGCATTGACCCCCTGAGAATGAATACGAGATTCTTTTCCCCAGTAATACACCTCTCCTTCTCTTATCAATCCTCTCTCAACCGCAAAAGGGAAATCCAGGGTAAACTTTCCTTTTTTCCCGGTATTAGCTTTATCTGATATCTCGTAAATACGCAAAACCGGGTTATCTACCAGGACAATAAAGGGTTTATGCCTTGACAGAAGTGCCCTGGTAGAGATCTTAACTGAGATTTTCCGGGCGGAGAAAAAAGGCGAGGATGAAACTGACCTGGCGTTTTCTATGATAAGGGCAGGAGGAAAAAGCGAAAGGTACAGTCTGGTATAACCAAAAGTTGATTGAATCTTTTTCTTAACCTGATTTAAGACAAGATTCTTTACAAGACTGCTTGCCCCCAACAAAAGCAGAACGATCAACCCCAGGATAATAAAGCGCCTGAGTTTCTTCCAGGTATCCTTGACTGTCAGCCAATAATTTAGAGACAATGTTTCTCCATTTTGGCGAAATAGTATTCATTCCACAGTAAATAGCAAAGCACCGGCTTCTACCGAATCTCCCACACTTGGTCCTATCTTTAATATTTTCCCTGGTTGGGGCGATTTAATCTCATTATGCATTTTCATAGCTTCAAGGATTATCACAGGTTGGCCTTCTTTGATCTCTGAGCCTTCTTTTTCTAACACCTTGACGATCCGGCCAGGCATAGATGTCCTAATGATTTTTCTTTCAGCTAAAGATCTCTTACTTCCCAGCATCTGGATGGCTGATTTTTTTTCGACCTGAATATATTTTCCATTCAAAAAAACCCTATAGGAATTGGAAGTAGTTGAAACAATCACCTCATAAATCTTCCCGTCAATATTTAAAATGAACTCATCCCTGTTTACAAACTCTGCTGCAACTTGATACTTTTTACCTCCCATATGGATCTGAATTCCATCATCCGCTTTCTGCATAAGCTTCAATTTATACTCTTTATCCTGATACCAAAAAGAAATATTCATTTCATATCCTACCAGAAAAAGCTCTTATCCTACCCTGTAATTTCCAGTTGCTTTTGCTATTCTTCTGCTTGCGGGCAAATACAGCCCTGCTTTCCCGGTAACTTATAATCCCAGCTGCAATCAAGGCAGCCACCTCTTCTTCAGGATCAACCGAGTTTCCTTCTTTTTCCAGCCGGGTAATAAAGTGAGTGTTGTAATTGCCTTTTAAAAAATCAGGATGTTTAAGGATCCGCTTAAAAAAAGGTATAATAGTTTTTATTCCATAAACCTGATACTCCGATAATGCCCGGCACATGCGTTGAATTGCCTCATTTCGGGTAGCTCCCCAAGTTATTACCTTAGAAAGTAAAGGATCATATTCCAGGGGGACTTCATAACCCTCATAGGTCCCATTGTCGTAACGAACCCCCGGGCCCCCGGCAGGTGAACGCAGGCGTTCAATCCTTCCCGGAGAAGGCATAAATTCATTGCTCGGATCTTCCGCATAAATCCGGCACTCCAGAGAAACCCCTTTCGGTTTAATATCCTCCTGACTTAAGGCTAAGGGCCTGCCTGCTGCTATCTCAATCTGAGATTTAACAATATCTAACCCAGTTACCATTTCAGTAACCGGGTGCTCAACCTGGAGTCTGGTATTCATTTCCAGAAAATAGATATTTTTATCTTTATCCACAATAAACTCAACAGTCCCGGCATTCTGATATGCAACTGCTTTCGCCGCTTTTACAGCAATCCGCCCTATCTTATGACGGAGGGCGTCATCTAAAAAAGGGGACGGAGTTTCTTCCAGCACCTTCTGATAACGCCTCTGGATCGAACATTCTCTCTCCCCCAGATAAACAATATTTCCTGTTTTATCAGCCAGAACCTGAACTTCAATATGATGAGGCTCTTCCATATATTTTTCCATATAAAGAGAAGGATCCCCAAAGCTCGCTTGTGCCTCAGAACTGGCTATCTGAAAGGAAGACAATAGATCTTTTTTCTCATTTACCAGGCGAAGCCCTTTTCCTCCACCTCCTGCTGAAGCCTTCAGTAGGATGGGAAAACCTATCTTTTCCGCTTCTTCCTTTAATTCAGATCCCTCTACAACAGGCCTAAGCGTCCCTGGAATAATTGGAACTCCCGCATCCTTCATCCTCGACCGGGCCTTTGTTTTCTCGCCCATAAGCTGCATAGGCTTAGAACCAGGCCCGATAAAAACAATCCCTTCCTCCTCACAACGCCTTACAAACTCAGAGTTTTCAGCCAGAAACCCATATCCGGGATGAATAGCATCAGCCCTGCTTTTTTTAGCTGCGCTGATTATTTTATCAATATTAAGATAACTTTCGGAAGGCATCGCATCTCCGATAAGGTAAGCTTCTTTGGAAAGCCTGACGTGCAGGGCTTTGCTGTCAACATTTGAATACACAGCAACGGGAATAATACCCATTTCGCGGCAGGCCCGGATAACCCTTACTGCTATTTCTCCCCGGTTGGCAATCAATACTTTTTTAAACATCATAAGGGGATATTCCCGTGTTTTTTCGGCGGATTCTGGTCACGCTTGTTTTCCAGCATCTTTAAAGCAGCGATCAGCTTCGGGCGCGTATATTTCGGCTCGATCACCTCATCCAGATAACCTTTTTCACAGGCTATATAGGGATTAGCAAACTTTTCCCGAAACTCTTCGACTCTCCTCCTGCTTAACTTATCTGGATCTTCAGCTTTATCCAGTTCACGCTTATGCACGATCTTTACTGCTCCTTCAGGCCCCATAACAGAAATCTCTGCGAAAGGAAAAGCGTAATTGATATCAGCCCGGATATGCTTGGAAGCCATGACACAATATGCTCCCCCATATGCCTTACGGGTAATTATCGTTATCTTCGGTACTGTGGCTTCTGCAAAAGCATAAAGGATCTTGGCTCCATGTCGGATGATCCCCCCATGTTCCTGGGCGACTCCAGGTAGGAATCCCGGAACATCCTCAAAAGTTATCAAAGGAATATTAAAAGCATCGCAGAAACGGATAAAACGAGCTCCTTTATCAGATGAATTGATATCCAGCACTCCGGCCAGATGATCAGGCTGGTTAGCAACAATACCCACCGGCTTTCCGCTCAGTCGGCCGAAACCTATTACTATATTTTTAGCATAATGCTCCTGGACTTCAAAAAAATATTTTTCATCCAACACTTCCTGAATTACTTCACAAATGTTATATGGCTGATTAGGGTCATCAGGGATAATGTAGTTTAATTTATCATTTACCCTGTCCACTGGATCCGTGGACTTCTTCTCCGGAGGGTCTTCCAT
This sequence comes from Candidatus Aminicenantota bacterium, assembly GCA_030612445.1. Lineage (GTDB taxonomy): Bacteria > Acidobacteriota > Aminicenantia > Aminicenantales > Aminicenantaceae > JAUVXM01. The sequence continues at coordinate 33,218 of JAUWNW010000001.1, read as the reverse complement.
ATTGTTATCCGGCATAAAAGATAAAAGCTCCCGGATAATTGTTAATGTATGCTCCTCATTCTCTGCTGCAAAATGAGCAACTCCACTCAAAGTATTATGCGCCTCTGCCCCTCCCAGCTCCTCCATTGTGACATCTTCATGAGTCACTGCTTTGATCACATCCGGACCAGTGATGAACATCTTACTGACTTCCCGGGTCATGACTATGAAATCGGTTATCGCAGGAGAATAAACAGCTCCTCCTGCACAGGGCCCGATGATTGCTGAGATCTGAGGAACCACTCCCGAAGCCAGGACATTTCTCAGAAATATATCTGCATATCCCGCCAGGCTGGCAACTCCTTCCTGGATACGCGCTCCGCCGGAATCGTTGAGCCCGATAATGGGAGTGCCGGCTTTCATGGCCAGGTCCATGATCTTGCAGATCTTGGCTGCATTGGCAGCGCTTAAAGAACCGCCGAATACAGTAAAATCCTGAGCGAAAATAAATACTGACCGCCCTTCAATCGTACCGTAGCCGGAAACTACTCCATCACCATATATCCTCTTTTTATCCAGGCCAAAATCGTTGCTGTTATGAACAACAAACTTGTCCATTTCCTGAAAAGATCCTTCATCTAATAAAAGCTTAATTCTCTCACGTGCAGTTAATTTCTTTTCTTTGTGCCGCTTGGCAAGTTTTTCTTTTCCTCCTCCCAACTCGGCAAGTTTTTCGCGGCGTTTAACTTCCTCGATTTTTTCCTTGATAGACATTTTTTATCCTAGATTATTTACTTAGACTTAACTTTTTCCCAGTCTCTTAAGAATCTTTCAATCCCGATATCAGTCAGCGGATGCTTGACCATCTTCTCAAGCGCGGCAAAAGGAAGGGTTGCTATATCTGCTCCAATAAGTGCACTTTCAACAATATGCAGAGGGTGCCTTATACTCGCAACTATCACCTCAGTATCAAATCCATAATTAGCAAAAATAGTTACAATCTGATCCACTAAATCCATGCCATCATGAGAGATATCATCCAACCTGCCGACAAACGGACTTACATATCTAGCTCCCGCTTTGGCGGCTAATAGAGCCTGCAAAGGAGAAAAAACCAGGGTTGTATTAGCCTGTATGCCTTCCTGTGCCAGGGCTTTAATCGCTTTCAGCCCCTCAATTCCTATGGGAATCTTGACTACAACATTATCAGCCAGTTTAGCCAGGATCCTGGCTTCTTTAATGATCTCCTCAGCACGGCTTGATACACATTCTACACTTATCGGCCCAGAAACAATTCTGCATATCTCTTTGATCAAATCCTCAAACGCTTCTTCTTCCCGGGAACAAAGGGTAGGATTTGTTGTGACTCCGTCTACTATTCCCCAGCTGACTGCTTCCTTTATCTGCTTCAGGTTTGCGGTATCCAGAAAAATCTTCATATTAACCTCCTTCTCATCTATCCTGAATTATTCAAAAAAAATTACCGATGTCATATTCAATAAAATCATTAACTTATTTTATCATCGGCACTTTTTACCCTCCGGGTAGTATGATAATCCAGGTCCTCCTGAATTATTTATTAAAAAATGTCCATACAAATGATACTAAGTAAATGGTAATTAGTAAATGATAAATAATTATGGTTAGTCTTTAAAATGATATTTTTCCAGAGCTGTGAGTTCTCATTACTTTGTTAGTCAGAGTCCCGATCCCCTCGATCTGAATATCTACTCTATCCCCGGGATTCATAGGCCCGATTCCTGAGGGAGTACCTGTGGTTATTATATCACCCGGAAACAAAGTCATTATGCTTGAGATAAACTTGACCAGCTCAGGTACTGGAAAAATAAAATTCTGAGTATTCCCACTCTGGCGCAGTTTACCATTTAGAAAAGTTTTAAGCCGAATTTTTTCAGGATCTAGCCCGGTAGCAATACAAGGGCCTACAGCTGCAAATGTGTCAAAAGATTTGCCGCGTGTCCACTGCCCGTCTTTATCCTGAAGGTCACGGGCGGTTACATCATTAAAACAAGTATAACCAAGTATATAAGAGAGTACCTCATCTTCCTCAGATAAGTGGCCTGTTTTTTTCTTAATAATTAAAGCCAGCTCTCCTTCATAATCCACTCTTTTTGACATTTTCGGATAGATAATAATATCATCTGGCCCGATCACAGCCGAGGGCGGCTTAAGAAAAAGTAAAGGTTCTTCTGGAACCAGGCGGCCTCTTTCATCTGCATGTTCCTTATAATTACGGCCGACCGCCACGATCTTCGAGGGCACTACTGGCGGAAGAAGAGTTGTCTCACTAATAGGGATCCCATTTTCCGCAAGTTCAAATCTTTTATATATTGACCCGATTACTTTAAAAAGACGGTCTTCCTTTAAAACTCCGTAATCAGTCTTGTTGTTATGTCTATAGCGGTAAATCTTCATGGGAGTCTCCTGTTATGACCAGAGATACAGGCTGTGATTTCTCACTTTCATTTCCGGAAGTATCACAAGCAGTAATAACATATTCGTAACGAATATTGTCCTTAACCTGGGAGTCTAGATAAGAGTTGCTCTCTACAACCTCAGGTGTAATAAGCTGGTATTTTGTTTCACCCTGATTTTTCCTCCAGACTTTATATCCGGCCAGGTCTTTCTCCTGGTTTGATTCCCAGATCAAAGTGATAAAACTATCTCCGGCTACTGCAGATAATTCCTTGGGCGGGACCGGGGGAAACGTATCCCTGGGTGTAACTTCGATAGTATCTGAATCCACACTTTCAAGAAGAGGGGATATTCCGGCAGCTGAAGCCCGCACAAAGTAACTGTACTGGCTTCCAAACGTAAACAGTTTATCATTAAAATATATATTTTTTACAATAATTGAATTCCTTTGTTCCGGCTCTTTTCCCTCAGTCAAGCGGTAAATATTATATCCATCAATCTTATTCCCAGGCAAAGAAATTGTAAAAATAGATAAAAATGAGCTATAGGAGCAATAACAAATAATAAGATCAGAACCAATCGACTGGACAACAGTTTTTTCCGGAGGTTTCCATTTTAATTTAATCTTATCCTTATAGACTTTGAAAGAAAGCCCCCGGGGAGGCATAGGAGCCTTTTTTGGCTCTAAATATATGAAATCTGACAGGTCAGAATATTTCCCCCTTGCATCTATTATTTTAACAGCCAAAGTAAGTCTTTTTTTCTCGAAGTCCTTAAGTTTAAAATGGTGTATGTAATTATATTCATTCGTTTCATCTTCCTTGACAGTCTGATACACAGAGAACTCTTCCGCAGTAATTGATTTCAAAATGCTGGCTTTTTCCGAAAAAATCTCTTTACTCACTGATCCCAATGTTATCCCTTCTTCTAACACTTCCTCCATAATCCAGAAATTGACCTCTGCGATCTCAGTTATGGGACTGCCGTCAATATAAGTTGCAGGATTACGCCAGGTTAAAATGATTATATCCCCGCGCTGTATAGCCTTAAAAGTTTCCACTATATTAGGGATCTTTATTTCCGGGGGATAAATCGGTCCCTTTTTCCCGCATAAAGACAAAAAGAAACTAGCTAAAATAAGAACAGTAGTAAAAAAATATCTTTTCATCAAAGAATAAAACGGCTGAGGTCCTCGTCTTCAAGTATATTTTTTAGCTGTTTTCGAACATATTTTCTATTCACAGGAATATTTTTCTTTTTAATATCAGGGGCAGAAAAAGAAATCTCCTCCATCACTTTTTCCATAACAGTATAAAGACGCCTGGCCCCGATATTTTCATTAGTATCATTTATTTTTTCAGCAATGCTGGCAATTTCATCTACAGCATCTTCAGTAAAATTAACTTTAACTTTTTCAGTTGCCAAAAGAGCCTTGTATTGTTTGAGTAAAGCATTCTCCGGTTCGGTCAAGATCCTAATGAAATCTTTTTTATACAAAGAATCGAGTTCTACCCGGATGGGGAATCTACCCTGCATCTCTGGAATTAGATCAGAAGGTTTGGAAACATGAAAGGCCCCGGCTCCGATAAAAAGAATATGGTCAGTCCGGACCAAACCGTATCGAGTATTTACAGTCGTGCCCTCAATAATCGGAAGTAGGTCTCTCTGAACTCCTTCACGGCTGACTTCCGGCCCATGCATGGACTCCCGGCCCGATACCTTATCCAGCTCATCCAGGAAAATAATTCCGGAATGTTCAACTTTTTCTACTGCCAGCTTTGATATCTGGTCCATATCGATCAACTTCTGCTGTTCCCCGTCTATCAGGTATTGTCTGGCCTCTTTGATCTTGACTTTCCTCCGCTTGGTCTTGCCTCCCAGACCGGGAATCATTTCCTGGATATGTAGTCCTATCTCTTCGATCCCGGAATTTGAAAAAATCTCAAACGGAGAGGAAAATCTCTCTTCTACCTCGATCTCGACCTGACGCTCCTCCAAAACTCCGGCATGGAGCTGAGACTTGAGTTTGTCTCTGGTTTCCCGGAATTTTGCCGCAGCCTCCTCCGAATTCTGGTCAGAAGACGGCTTTCGAGGCGGAGGCAGAAGAATATCCAGCAGCTTTTCTTCAGCATGTTTTTCAGCTTTCCCCCGGACTTCATTAAGTTTTTCCGTCTTGACCAGGCTTACAGCCATTTGGGCCAGATCCCTTATCATTGACTCTACATCCCGTCCAACATATCCGACTTCTGTAAACTTGCTGGCCTCTATTTTAAGGAAAGGGGATGATGTCAGCTTTGCCAGTCTCCGGGATATTTCAGTCTTTCCGACACCGGTTGGTCCGATCATAAGGATATTTTTAGGTGAGATCTCATCTGCCAGTTCAGGCGGGAGCTTTCTCCTCCGGTACCGATTGCGCAGCGCAATAGCTACAGCTCTTTTGGCATCATCCTGGCCGATTATAAACCTGTCTAATTGGCTTACAATCTTTATAGGGGTAAGCTCCTCGTCCGAATACTTTTTGATCGTTGTTTCAAATGATTCCGGTAGTGATATTGCCATTTATAATTCCTTGAAAGTGATTTTATCATTAGTATAGACACAAATGCCTGCTGCTATTTTCATGGCTTCTCGAGCTATATCTTTAGCGGACAAACTTGTATTCTTTATTAATGCTCTGGCTGCAGCAAGAGCATATGCCCCTCCGGATCCAATCGCAATAATACCGTCGTCAGGCTCCACGACATCCCCGGTTCCGGAAATAAGAAAGGTAATATCTTTATCCGCGACAATCAACAAAGCCTCCAGCCTGCGCAGCATTCTATCCATTCGCCATTCTTTGGCAAGCTCAATCGCAGCTCTTGACATATTTCCCCGGTATTCCTCCAGCTTGGCCTCAAAACGAGAAAAAAGAGCAAAAGCGTCTGAAGTCGCGCCGGCAAAACCGGCAATGACTTTTCCTTTATAAAGAGCCCTGATCTTGTTGGCTTTATGCTTTAATACTGTATCCTGCATGGTTACCTGACCGTCTCCTGCTATAATTACCTTGCCTTTATGACGTACACAAATAATCGTAGTTGCTTTATACATTAAATTTCTTCCTCAATTGAACATAATAATCCCTTAGGCTTAAAACGTCAACAGTCATGGTTGCCTAGATTATTTAGGCGTCGATGTGAGATATTTTAATATTTTCGTATTTCTCCCATCTTCTAGAAACCAGTCAAATTCCAAAAAATAGCCTCCGGTATCATAGATAACAAAAGTACGGACCGGAAAGTTTGCCTGATCTTCAAGGGAATCGCGAATCTCCAGATCCTTTCTCTTTAGCTTTGCAAACCACTCATCAATCTGCCGGGATATGAAGCACACATTAACAGCTTTTGTTTTAGAGAACCGATGCAGTCCCTGCGAAAGACAGGGATTTTCCCCAGCGGGGAAATCCCTTCCTGTCCTCACAACGCTCCCCTCGAGATTCTCTCGAGGAACCATGCCCGCGTTGCTCCGGATGGCTTTCTCCCGGATTTACCAGTGTCCATGCCTTACAACTTTTGTAAGTTTGAAAAAAGGGAGAACTCCTCTTCATCTCTTCATTTACTTTCATATATAGTTTGACTGAAAAATTAGATATCTGATACAATCCGTTTACAAAAAATGAAAGAAAAAAAACTCGAGAATAATAGGGAAACCACCTCTATTGATTTTATCCGGACTATAATAGAGGAAGATATCAGGAATAATAAAAACCAGGGCCGGGTCCACACCCGCTTTCCTCCCGAACCGAATGGATACCTTCATATCGGACATGCCAAATCCATCTGCCTCAATTTCAAGCTGGCCGCTCAATACAGCGGGCTCTGCAACCTTCGTTTTGACGATACTAACCCGAGTAAAGAAGAAGCCGAATATGTCAACTCCATCAAAGAAGATGTGCGCTGGCTGGGCTTTGATTGGGAAGACCGGGAATATTACGCTTCGGACTATTTTGAAAAACTGCATGAATATGCTGTGCAGCTGATTAAAATGAACAAAGCATTTGTCTGTGATTTAAATGCAGAGGAAATAAGAGAACACCGCGGGACTCTAACCAAGCCTGGGAAAGAAAGCCCATACCGGAATCGTACTATAGACGAAAACCTTACTCTCTTTGAAAAAATGCGGGCAGGAGAATTTCCGGACGGCTCTCGTACACTAAGGGCGAAAATCGACATGGCAGCTCCTAATCTGAATATGCGGGACCCGGTAATTTATCGTATCCTGCATGCTACCCATCACCGGACTGGAGACAAATGGTGCATTTACCCCATGTATGACTGGGCCCATGGTCAATCAGATTCCCTAGAAGGAATCACTCATTCCATCTGTACATTGGAATTTGAAGACCACCGCCCCCTTTACGACTGGTTTATCCAGCAGCTCGGTATCTTCCCTTCCCGGCAGATCGAATTCGCACGCCTTAACTTAAGCTATACTATACTGAGCAAGCGGAAGCTTTTAAGAATGGTTGATGAAGGGCATATGGCCGGATGGAATGACCCCCGTATGCCGACTATTTCAGGGCTGCGGAGGCGGGGGTATACTCCGGAATCCATCCACGACTTCTGTAACCGTATAGGCCTGGCTAAGCGTGAAAGCATGGTAGAGATCGAACTTTTAGAACACTGTCTTCGGGAAGATCTGAACAAACGGGCCCAGCGGGTCATGGTAGTACTCCGTCCTTTGAAAATAATAATCGATAACTACCCGGAAGGTAAGGTCGAGGAGCTTGACGCAGAAAATAATCCCGAAGACTCAAGCATGGGAACACGGAAAATCCCTTTCTCCCGGGAAATATACATCGAACAGGATGACTTCCTTCAAGACCCCCCGAGAAAATTTTTCCGCTTATCCCCCGGGCGTGAAGTACGCCTTAAGCATGCTTATTACATCAAATGCACAGATGTTGTAAAAGATAAAAACACCGGAGAGATTAAAGAGCTGCACTGCAGTTACGACCCCGAAACCCGGGGCGGCTGGTCAAAAGACGGGCGCAAGGTCAGGGGCACTCTCCACTGGGTCTCTGCCGCCCCAGCTATAAGGGCTGAAGTGCGGCTATATGACAAACTTTTTACAAAAAAAAACCCCGCAGACACGCTGGAAGGAGAGGATTTTATTTCCTGCATCAATCCCGAATCGCTGACCACCTTAAAATCATGCCTGCTCGAACCCTCTCTGACCGGAGCTGCTCCGGGATGCCGCTATCAGTTCCTTAGAAAGGGCTATTTTTGTGTCGACCCTGACTCTACCCCGGACAAACTTGTCTTTAACCGCACAGTATCCCTGCGTGATACCTGGGCCAGAGTCCAAAAAGCAATGAAAAAAAAAGACCGTTAAAAAGGAAGTTTTGATGAAGAAAGTTTTTTGGGAACCCAAAATGTTTAAAAGAAAAATATCTATCCTGTCCTGTATAATTCTTTTCTCAGCTTCATCATTTATACCTGCTTTATCTGAGGCAAAAAATGTTAATAAAGAAATCGGCCTGCTTAATAAAATTACCCTTACCAGAGAAGAGAACACCCTGGAAGTCGATATCATCTTCGGGCCCTATACATCTTACAGCCATTTTGAATTATCTGATCCCCACCGTATTGTTTTAGATTTAAAAAATATCGAAGATATTCTATCTGACAGGCATTTTGAGGTGAATGATTTCAGTATTAAGACTATCCGCGCCGGAATGTTCAAAACCGATATCGCCAGACTAGTATTCGATCTTAAGGATAAACTTTCTCCTTATAAGATAACAAAAACAGAAAAAGGGCTTAAAATCACTTTCCGGAAGGAAAAAACTGAAGAACAGAAGTCAAAAGAGGAAAAATCCCGGAAACTGCAGGAAATAAAAGCTGAAGCAAAAAAAATAACTGAGGCAAAAGCCGCAGCAGTAAAATCCTCCCTAAAAAATGAGGACATTAAAGAAATAAAAGAGGAAATTAAGGAAGTCAAGGACACTGCAGCCAGCGTCAATGAAAAATTAGACAAATTGCAGGTAAAACTGGATGACACTCTGACAATCCTCAAAGAAATGCAGGACAAAAGAGCCAGGCAGGAAAAGAGGTTTGTACGGATCGAGGTCACTGGTAATTACTTTCAACCAGCGGAAGGAGAATTCAAGGATACATTCGGCAACGGCCTGATGGAAGGTGCGGAATTGAATATCGGAGTGACAAATTCCTTAGAATTCTGGCTTGCTATCAAAAATTTCAGCAAACCAAGCCTTGAGGGAGACACAGCCCAGGACCGCAAAATCAGACTGATACCCCTTGAAGCTGGCTTTAAATTGCGGTTCAATAAAGGAGCGGTCAATCCCTATATCGGAGGGGGAGTCGCATACCATCAATATAAAGAATTATATGATTCAGAAGAGATAAAAGAAAAAAAGATAGGTTTTATCGGGCAGACGGGATGTTTTCTTAAAATCGCAGAAAACCTGGTGTTAGACGCGTATGCTCATTACCGCTACTGCCTTATCAATGTCAGGGAAACAGAAGTTGATATCAGCGGATTTCATATCGGAGCCGGCCTGGGCTTTGAATTTTAGTTGGCAAAATATCCCACCCGGTGCATAATCCGATATTTTTTATTTTTTACTCTAACATTAATGTTTTTAAACTTTTCATCTCTTGTATAATTTTTGGGAGAATAATAAAGCAAATAGTAATTCCTCGAGGAATCTATTGCCTTTTTCAACAAGCTGTCAGGGTTAGCTGAGCTGTCTATAAAGCCTCCGGTTGAACGGGCCATTTGGCTAAAAGTGCTGTATATATCTTCAGACCTTTCCTGAAAAACTATCCCAAGCGTTTTTTGAACAACCGGGGTGAAAAACAAAAAATGGATGGCTATGGATGCATCAGCATAAATCTTTTTTACTTGTTCAATATCAATCAGAGGATCCCGCCTATAAAAATCAAAAAGATTGGAAATATTCATCTGTATATCCGGGCTGTCCTGGTAAACACTAAGGAACTGGTTTAAAATACTCGGCTCGATCTGAGGAATGTATTCCCGCTGGTAAAAAAGAAAAACATACTTCTGTCCTTCCCTGTCCCTTAAGTATTCGGCAAAATCAAGTAGCTTTCCCTGGTCGATCTTTCTTAAGTTTTCCAAGCGGGAAATAAGCTCCTGATACCGAATAAGCTGCTCCCTAAAAGATTCATTCTCTTTATTATCTTCCTCTGAAAATAAATCCGTATTGACACGCAAAGTTTCATCCTGGCTCATAGTTGCACTCATCAATCCTGCAAGCGCGGATAATTCTCTGATCGAATTTCTATATTCGGAATTCCCAAGCAGGATATCTCTTCTCATCAATCCCTTTAACTGCTCAGTTATCTCTTCTCTCGATTTCACTTCCAGAGCTTTACCTCGCAATCTGTATGTCTTCATAGGAGTTACAATTGTCAACAAATCCCCGGGGTCAATGACATTGTGAACAAAATTATACACAGCTTCCCCAATTTTAGCTGAATATTCACTTATTTCAAAAAAAAGATAAAAGTTGCGGGCAGTATCCGGTGTAAATCTCTTTTTTTCCTCACTCCTCTCTATGCTTCTTTTTTTTACCAGGTAAACAGCTTCGATCCTTTGTTCTTTTCCGTCTTCAAATACTTCAAAATCATTAATTGTCAGATTATCAATAAAAGTATTCCCTTGAAATACCCGTACCGGTACTTCCACATTAAGGACTACAGCTTCTTCAGAAATCTGCTGAGCAAAAACAGAGAGGCATAGTAGAATAAACACGGGAAGAAATAATATTTTCCTCATTTGCCCTGCATCAATTATACGTAATATTCATCATTAAAGTCAAAATAAAAAAAGACAGTAAATGGGAAGCCATTTTTTCAAGGAAAAGCTGTAAAAAGAACCAGGTCAACTTGCCTGGATTATTCACGAGCTCAGGAAGGGACTTACCTGTATCCATGCCTTACATCTCCTGTAAGTTTAAAAAATTGGGGGAACTCCAGCAATGTCTATAATTGACCTTATTCTTTTACAATGCTATAAGCTAAGGAGAAAGTCAGCTCGGCCAAACAGGCTTCACGGAGATTTGTTATTGAAAGAGATAAAAATAGAGGCTTCCAATGGAAGCAGCCGGATTCTTCTGGGAGAATCTGTTAAAAACTTATCAAATTATATTAAAGCAAAAAAAAGTGTGATAATCACAGACAATAATGTGCGCCAGCTCCACGGCCACCTCTTTCCTGAATCAGAAATAATTGAAATCGGGACCGGGGAGCAAATAAAAAATTTAAGCACAATAAATAAAATCCTGCAGAGGTTTCTTGAGCTTGAGCTCGACCGCTCCTCACTTGTCATCGGCATAGGGGGAGGAATTGTCTGCGACATTACAGGTTTTGCCGCTTCCACCTATATGCGCGGCCTTCAATTCGGTTTTGTCCCGTCAACTCTGCTGGCCCAGGTCGATGCCGCCATCGGTGGAAAAAACGGCGTCAACTTATTAGGGTATAAAAACATAGTTGGAGTTTTCAGCCATCCGCAGTTCATTCTCTCCGACTTCAGCCTTCTTAACACTCTGCCAGAAAAAGAACTGCTCTGTGGGATCGCCGAAGTTATTAAACACGCCCTGATCAAGAACCCCTCCCTCTTTAACCTTCTGGAAAAAGACTGGAATTCTTTACTCTCACTAAAACCCAACATAACCGAAAAAATAATAGAAGAGTCTATCAAAATAAAAGCTGATATCGTCTCAGCCGACGCTCTGGAAGCAGGCGGGAGAAGAAAACTTAATTTTGGCCATACTCTGGGACATGCGATCGAAAAAACACTCCATCTGCCCCATGGTGAAGCTGTTAGTATAGGAATGGCAGCTGCCGCCAGAATATCCAAAGCCAGAGGAACTCTTTCCCTTTATGATACCAGGCGCATTGAATCGCTGCTGCAAAATTTCAGGCTTCCATTCAAACTTCCGGCTGACAGCGAGCCGCTGCTTGAAGCCATAAAAAAAGACAAAAAACGCACAGGAGAGGAGATTTATTTTGTCTTATTAGCAGGAATCGGCAAGGCGGAAGTAAATAAAATGTCCTATAAGGAGCTGGGGGAATATATCCATGATCTGTGTAAGCATTGCTGAAAAAACTCCGGAAGAAAATATAAAGGCCCTAAAAGATGTCGATTTTGCCGAGATCCGGATCGACAGGATGGAAAGACCTCAAATCCCAGATATAAAAAAAATATTCTCTCAACCCACCCGGCTGATTGCAACCTGCCGGCCCGGTAAAATATCTGACCAAAAAAGACAAACTCTTCTAACCACCGCCATATCTGCCGGGGCCGCTTATGTAGATATAGGATTAGGATCGGACGAAGGGATAAAAAAAATGGTTCTGGAAAAAGCCAGGTCAGCAGGCTGTAAGGTTATTGTTTCCTACCATAATTTTAAAACTACACCTGATGAAACAAAACTGCGCAATATTATTGAGGAATGCTTTGTTTCCGGCGCTGATATAGCTAAAATAGCCTGCATGGTCCACTCTGACCGTGAAAGCATCATCCTTCTGGGACTTTTATTAGACAGCCGCCCCCTGGTAGTGATCGGAATGGGGGAAAAGGGGAAAGTCACCCGCATCGCAGCGCCTATTCTGGGAAGCCCTTTTACCTACGCATCCCTTTCAAGCGGTAAAGAAACAGCAGCGGGCCAGCTTGATAAAATAAATCTTGAAAAAATTTTTAAAATTCTTAACGTAGAGTATTTACAATAGTATAAAAATGGCAGATAAAAAACTTTTTGCAGTGTTTGGAAAACCGGTTATGCACAGCCGGAGTCCGCAGATATTCAAGTACCTGTTTAATTATTTTGACCTGAACGCAGACTATGTCTGTATCTCTGTTGATGCTGAAGAGGAAATCCTCAGAACTGCCCGCTCCCTCAATTTAAGCGGCTTTAATATAACCTCACCTTTTAAACAGAGCATTATGAAACACTTAGATGATATCGACGAACCCAGCCTCGCAATCGAAGCCGTTAATACAGTAACGGTCAAAAACGGAAAATTCCGGGGATATAATACTGATTTTATCGGCGTCATCGATTCACTGAAAAAACATGGCATAAGATTCAGGAATACCAGAGCTGTAGTACTAGGCGCCGGAGGTGCGGCCCGGGCTGCCGCCTACAGCCTGCTTAAGTCAGGAGCCGAAAGAGTAGTTCTGATAAACCGGACAGAAGAAAACGCAATAAATGCCGCCCGGAAATTGGGATGCGAACACACTCCCATTGCCAAAGCCAAAGAGGTGATTAGAAACAGCAACCTGCTGATATCCTGTATTCCCGCCCGGCAGAATAAGATCAAACCGAATTATCTCAAAGAAGGACTTACCGTCCTGGACGCTAATTACCGGGACCCTTATCTGCTCCAAACAGCAAGGGCAAAAGGATGCCGTACAATTGACGGCCGGGAATGGCTCATCTATCAAGCCTTTCCCGCATTTTTCCGGTTCACAGGACAGGTTGTCCCGCCTAAACTCTACGACAAAATAAAGAGAAGCGCTTTTATTGAAGAAAATCATCATAAAACTAATATCGCCCTTATCGGCTTTATGGGCAGCGGAAAATCTACTGTTGGAAGACTGCTGGCGGAAAAAACCGAACGCAAATTTGTTGACATAGATGCTGAAATAATAAAATCATACGGAAAAACAATTCCTGAGATATTCAAACAAAAAAATGCAGCTGGTTTTCGAAAGATCGAAAAAAACATGATCTCAAAAATCATCCCCTCTTCCCCCAGCACAGTCTTTTCTTTAGGGGGAGGGGCTGTTCTGGACAAAAAAAGCCGCAGTATTATCAAAGAGAATTGCTATATAATATGGCTCTGGATTTCCGTTCCGGCAGCTTTAAAACGGATTGACATCAATTCCCGCCCTATATTGGATCAAAAAACACCCGAAACAAGCGCAAAAAGAATTTTATCAAGCAGAATGCCCTATTATGCCGGGATATCAGATATGGTTATTGACACTGAAACAAGCAAATCTGACAATATCTGTGAAAGGATAAGATATGAAACAGATTAATTCATCAGAAATCAAGGGCGTTTTGTCTGCTCCTCCTTCTAAAAGCATGATGATCCGGGCAGTAGCAGCATCGCTGTTGAATGAGGGAATATCCCAGATCAGCAATCCCTCCGAATGTGACGACTCTCTCACAGCGATTCAGATCATTGAAGCTCTGGGAGCAGACATAAAAAAGGATAACAGAACAATTAAGGTCACAGGAGGATTAAATCTAAAAAAAAGCATCCTGCACTGCAACGAGTCAGGGCTGTGTATGCGTCTATTCACTCCAGTCGCTGCCCTGTTTAACCAGGTCGTCACTATCACAGGATCAAGGTCTTTAAAATCCCGGCCAATGGGCATGATGGAAGAGCCTCTTAGAAAACTGGGAACATACTGCTTAACCGATAACGGCTTAGCTCCCATCCAAGTCAAAGGCCGGATAAAAGGTGGAAAAGTCAACCTGGATGGATCTACAAGTTCGCAGTTCTTAACCGGCCTGCTAATGACGCTCCCTCTCTGTAAAGAGGACTCTGAGCTCACTGTCATAGGACTGAAAAGCAGGCCCTATGTGGAAATGACCCTCAATCTGCTGGAGCGATCAGGCATAACAATATCCTCCCAAAAGGACTTTAGTTTTTTCTCCGTGCCGGGCAATCAGAGCTATCATAGTACAAACTATATAATAGAAGGCGACTGGTCAGGAGCGGCTTTTTTCCTTGTAGCAGGCGCTGTAAAAGGAAGGATAAAAATTAAAAACCTTTATCCTGATTCCCTTCAAGCTGACAAAAATATATTAGGCGTTCTGGAAGCAGCAGGAGCAGAGATATCGACATCACATGATACCGTGGAAGTAAAACATAAGCGCCTGGACGCCTTTAATTTCGATGCTACAGAGTGCCCTGACCTTTTCCCTCCCCTTACAGCTTTAGCCTGCTGCTGTAAAGGCCGCAGTGTTATAGCAGGGGTGGGCAGATTAAAGCATAAAGAAAGTAACAGAGCAGAAACTCTAGTATCAGAATTTTCAAAGATCGGAGCTGATATCAGCATTGATGGAGACCGAATGAAAATAAATGGCAAAAAAATCAAAGGCGGTATGATTGATTCACACAATGACCACAGAATAGCTATGGCAGGCGCTATTGCCGGGCTTTTTTCCCGGCAGGGTGTTAAGATAGAAAATTGGCAGGCTGTTTCCAAATCATATCCCGGATTTTATAATGATTTAAGATCTATGGGAGGAAAAGTCATATGAATTCCTTTGGAAGATTTTTTCGCATAAGCTTGTTCGGCGAATCTCATGGAAAAAATATCGGCATTACGATTGACGGATGCCCTGCCGGAGTGCCAATTTCTGAAAAAGATTTTACCTTGGACTTGAAACGGAGGCAGGCAAAGACAAAAGGTACAACCCTACGGCGGGAACCGGATATCCCCAAGGTCATCTCAGGCATTTTTAATAATAGGACAACAGGCGCTCCCCTTACGATCATTTTTGAAAATCAAGATGTACGCTCTGAGGACTATGATGCCGCAAAAGACCTCCCCCGCCCCGGACAAGCTGACCTTGTAGCGTACCAAAAATATAGAGGCTTTAATGACTACAGGGGAAGCGGCCATTTTTCAGGCAGGCTCACAGCGCCCCTGGTAGCAGCCGGAGTAGTCGCTAAAAAGCTGATCTCCCCAGCAACTATCTGCGCCACAGTAACAGAAGTGGGCGGCAGCCGGGATATTGAAAAGGCAGTAAACTTAGCTCTTCAAAAAGATGACTCTATCGGAGGCATAGTTGAGTGCCGCACTACCGGGCTTCCAGCTGGGTGGGGAGAACCCTTTTTTGACTCAGTTGAATCCCAGATAAGCCATCTGGCCTTTGCTGTACCTGGAATCAAAGGCATTGAATTCGGCTCAGGATTTGCCTGCAGCCGTATGACAGGCAGCGAATGTAATGACATAATCTTAAATAAAAGCGGCAAGACAGAGACCAACCACAGCGGGGGTATAAATGGCGGAATTACAAACAGCAATGAGATGTTCTTCAGGGTAGCAGTCAAACCCCCTTCCAGCATCAAAAAAGAACAGGAGACTGTAAACATGATAACCGGAAAACCAGAGACAATCTCTGTACAGGGACGCCACGATGCCTGTATAGCTCTAAGGCTGCCGGTTATAATCGAAGCAGTCACAGCAGTAGTACTGGCAGATTTTAGCCTCATAGGGCAACTCTAGGCCCTGAAGATTGACACAAGGCATAGAGGTGATATATACTGAAAGGTAATATTTGAATAAATAATAAAAAGTCGGTTAAAAAAAATCTCTATCGATTTAATGTAAGGCAATACTATGAATAAAGACAAAATTAAGGTCCTTGATTGTTCAATTCGGGACGGCGGCTTGATCAATGACCATCGCTTCAGCGATGACCTGGTCCGAGCAGTATACAAAGCTCTATCTAAAAGCAAAATCGAGTATATGGAAATGGGATACCGCAGCAGTAAGGAGATGTGTCCTCCATCTGAATATGGAGTCTGGAAATACTGTGATGACGAAAAGGCAAGAGAAATCATTGACGGGATTGAATCTGACCTAAAATTGAGTTTTATGGTAGATGCCCACCGAGTCAAAGAACAGCAGTTTTTCCCAGCGGATAAAAGCCCTTTCGATATGATCCGCACAGCAACTTATGTAAAAGACATCGACCTGGCCTTAAATATGGTCAATAAAGCCCACAGCCTGGGATACGAGACTACTGCAAATATCATGGCAATTTCCAAAGAAACAGACTCTACCCTGATACCATGCCTGAAAAAACTTGCTGCCAGCCCGGTAGGCACCGTGTATATCGTAGACAGTTTCGGCGCTCTTTATGACCAGCAGGTCAAACATCTGACTGTGCTATTTAAAAAGCACCTTCCGGGAAAAAATATCGGGATACACTGTCATAACAACCTGCAGATGGCTTTCTGCAATACTATAACCGGGTTTAGAAATGGCGCTACTTTTTTTGACGGGACGCTTACCGGAATCGGCCGCGGCTGCGGAAACTGCTGCCTGGAACTGCTCCTCGGTTATTTCAAAAACTCCGGATATGACCTTATGCCTGTTCTTAAAGTGATCGAAGATTATTTTGTGCCTCTGCGAAAAGAAAAGGAATGGGGGTATATCATTCCCTATATGATCACCGCCCTTTTAAATGAGCACCCCCGCCCAGCCATTGCAGTGCGGAAGACAAAAGAGAAAGACAATTATGCCCGCTTCTTTGATAATATTCGGGAAAAAGCCGGATAAAAAATGCAAGTGGGAAGAATCAAATGGCCTAGAAAAAGTGAAAAAACAGTGTTTGGGAATAACTGCAAAAAACGGCTCAACTCCAGCTGCCCAGCTATCTGACTGCCTTTCCACCCTGAATAATATTGTAAAAGCCTCGGGAAATAATTTAAAAAATATCCTCAAACAGAATATATTTATTAAAGCCAGAGATAATGGGGATTATCATAAGCAAAAAGAGGAGCTTACCTCCATTCTAAACAATTTCTATTCGCCAAGCCTGCCTCCTACAAGCTTTATCGGCCAGCCCCCGGAAAACAAAAAGTTTGTTTCCACAGAAATTTTACTCCTCTCCCCTGAGTCCAAAAACACAAACATTGAACACAAAAAAATCGAAAAACTACCCTATACAGTAGTCGATTATCCCGATTATAAAGAAGTATATGGAGCAGGGCTGACCGCAGGAAAAGATACAACAGCACCTGCGGACAAATCAAAAAAAGCTTTTGAACTCTTAAGGAGAGTACTAAAAAAAGAAAGCCTTTCTTTTTCTGATATCGTACGCCAGTGGAACTACATTGAAGATATAACAGGCTTCACGGCCAGCAAGGAAGGTAAAATGCAGAACTACCAGCTTTTTAACGACATCAGAACATTATATTACAGCACTGTTGATTTTCCCAACGGATATCCGGCAGCTACCGGCATCGGCACAAATACCGGCGGCATTGTCATCGATTTCACAGCCGCCTCCCCCTGTATATCAAACCGGATCCTTTCTATATCAAATCCCAGGCAGGTGGACGCCCATAAATATTCCCAGAAGGCACTTATAGGAAAAGCATTTGAAGATAGTAAAAAAAAGGGCTCGCCAAAATTTGAAAGAGCAAAAGCTTTAACTGCTCAGGACTCAGGGCAGGTCTATATCTCCGGAACAGCTGCCATTCTCGGACAAAAAACGGATGCCGGGAAGAATGCCCGGGAACAAACCCAGACCACTCTTGAAAACATCTCCAGGTTGATCTCGGCAGACAATCTGAAAGCTCATGGAATAAACATAAAAACCGGAAGTAAGCCATCTTATATCAGAGTATATGTCAAGAATGAAGCCGACATTCCCGATGTTAAAGAGACTTGCCGGGCTTATCTGGGAGAAGTCCCTTCCCTTTACTTGGTTTCAGATATCTGCCGTAAGGACCTTTTGGTCGAGATTGAAGGTGTTCTTTATTTTACACTTTCGCATAGTCACTCCCGCACAGGGACTCCTTTTTTCTGAGCTTTCGGAGTAGCTCCGCTGAATGTATCCACTACAATCTTATCAGGCGACCGGACTGCCCGTGCGAGGGCCCGGCTGCTGACTGTAACCGGTCCTGTTATCAACTCCGGCACACTAAATGTCTCGAGATAGGAGTCGTAAAACAAAGGGTCTTTCTGGGGAAGGATAAACGGTTTATAGACTGTTCCATCTTCAGCTACATGGCTTATATACGAACGGGTAAAAAGACCTCCACGGCGCTTACTGCTGAAAACTATCCAGCGGTTATTACTGGACCAGGAGTGCCATGACTCGGAAAACTGACTGTTGATCCCAAGCTTTCGGTACTCTCCGGTATTAAGGTCCATCATGTAGAGGTCGCTGCTGGGTTGAAATACAGGGAAACACCCGTATTTAGACATACAAAACAATAAAAAGTGTCCATTCGGGGAAATACGCGGCTCTAAAATACTCAGGCCGGTCTCTTCAGAGGAAAGAACCGTTTCCTGCTCCCCCCACACATCTGTGGCAACATCATAAGTGATACGCCTGAGATCATATTTGACCTTGTCATAATCTTTTGGAGGCACTTTGGTGCGGTCTGTCCAGGGAATAGCAGCGCTGCAAAAATAAAGATAACGGCCGTCCGGCGTCCAGGTGGGATATGTTTCCAAACGTTCTTTATCGGAAAATCCTTCATCGGTCTTGACTTCTTCCTCCCCGACATCATAGTACAGCATGACCGAATCCAGATCGATAACATCCCGAATCTCCATGCCCGCTGCATGAAAGAACTGACGTACGCTCATGACCGGATAGATCGCATTTCGTCCACTGGGATGCCAGGAAGTGTATCCCCATTTTGCGCCGATCTTGCTGACTTTACCTTTTTCTGCCAAAAGGGTAGCGCTGCCGTATTCCATACTGCGGACCCCGATAAACATCCTTCCCGGATCATTATTATTAAAAGTATGGCAGTTTACACACCCATTACTGAAAGATCTGCCATGGAGAATGACAGATTCGTCATAATTTTCCAGGTTGCGCTGATAGATGCCGATACTTTTCCAATAATAATAGATCGGTTTCATCTTCCGGTAGGCAATATTACTATCAATATCTTCTGCAGCAATTTGATTCATTATGCTCCGAAACTGCTTCCAGCTGCCATTTTCCTCAAGCACATATATATCAAAAAACAACCTGTTGCCTCGATTGAGATCCAGTAATCTCCGCCACTTTCTAACTGGAATAATAATGGAGGAAGATTTACTGGTGATATCAATATTTTTTCCCTCAACAGACCTGATACGGACAAAAAATTTCTGCCCCTGTTCCTCAACAGCAAAATTTAAAGGGGCAATATTAACTGGGATAACTGTGCCGGAATAATCCGGCCTGATCCGGGGAACCCTGGATGTTTCAAGGGAATGTTCAATGTCCGGCTCTGCCCGGCAATAAGCAATTAGAACTAAAATAATTATTAAAAATAATATTTTTCCGGCTGATCTGATCAGAGAAGAGCTACCCTTCATTTTGCCACTCCAGAACGATCAAATGAATAATAAAAAAAGTAGGTACTGCCAAATTTTTGCATCAATTCCCTGGAAGCTGCCTGCCGGCTGATTTCTGCGGAAGAGGACATAATTTCCGAGAAAGCATGAAATTTTTCCAAAGTCTCCGGCCGCAGCTTTTTGCCAAACAATTTTATAGTGCCGCCTGTATCCAGGGAATGCAGCAGGATGGCCTCTTCATAATTCCGGGGTATTTCTTTGTAACCAAGTTCATCCAAGCGGGCAAAATTTTCGGCGACTTTATCCACTCTGCGCTCCATCAGGTAATAGGCCATAAGATACTCAAAAGCCATTCGGTTATACCGGTTTTTCTCCAGCAATTTCAGCAACAGGGATTCCACCTCAATATTAGCAACATCCTTCTCCAGCATTACATGCTGCAGATACTGCACCCGGCGATCACCCTCCAGGTTGGGATCTTTATCCAACCGGCTCAGAAGGCTTATTGCTTTTTTCCGGAAGATCAAGTCCTTGCATAAAGCATTGAGAAAAACCCTAGCTGTATCTGTTTGTTTCTTTGCCATATTAACCAGGGCAAGGTCCTGGAGAAAGAAGGGGCTGTTTCCTGCTACTTCCAAAAGCTCAAGGCTTAAATATTCTGCGATATTCAAGGAGCCCAGCTCTAAAGATATATCTATCACAGCTGCATCCCTCATAAGAAAGCGTTCTGTCTCAAACGGGATCAGCGCAAAAGCATCCATATGCTGGGGAAATAAAAACATCTCTTCTCCCAAGCGGCCGCTATGATAGAGAGCCCGGTTTATCTGGTAATTACAGTAAAGATTATAAGTGCCAGATGGCAGCTTTTGGGCCTGGTCAAGCACCTGCTCCCATTTGTTGATGTGAGAAAAATACATCAACTTATTCAATGTTTTCTTGTTTATATTAAAAGTTATTACATTGCCAATAATAAACAATACCAACAAAACTGCATAAGGAAAGATTTTAGCCAAGAGCTTTTCCTGGGAAGAAGAACCGGCTTTTTTTGAGGAAAACAAAAGAAGAAATATTATAAGTCCAGGCACAAAAAGAAACATATTCTGCAAAATTAAAGCACTATCCATATTTGCCCACGCGGAAAAAAATGGAGTTAAAGATAAAAAGATGGCAGAAGAATGTAAGTCAAAGATCAAAGTTCCGGCAAGGTAAGGGGCTATGGCAGCAGTCGCAAACAGAAGTGCTGCAGCCGTGTACTCCCGGCGGGAAAAACACTCATTAATAACTGCCAGCATCGCAAAAAGCAAAGATGCTCCGCCGGCGATAAAATAGAGCACGATAAACAAGATACCGAACCACAATATCCTGGCTGAAACAGGCTTGATCCTGGATTTGATATATAAAACAGAGAAAAAGAGCGCTGTCAACAAAGCAAGGCCTAATAATAAAGTATGGTCATAATAATTATAACTCATTATAAATAACAGAGCTGGGATATAGCCCAGCATCCCGTAGCTGCTTTTTCCGCCTGCCAAAGCTATCAGCCCAGCCGATACTTTACTCAGCCCCCAAGCTACAGCAGTAATGACAAATGCTCCCACCAAGTTTATATAGAAGAACTGTGATAAAAATCCTGCTAAGAATTCTGTCAATCCGCCCGGATGCGCTATTGACTGCTTAAAGAATCGCCATCCGGTAGAATAGAGCGGCAGCTCCATCATCTTTCCGAATCCGTAGTAGAACAAATACGGTTCAATAAACAGCAGGATATAAAGATAGGCCACAAGCCATTTTATAAAACCAAAAAAGAGGAGATTATTCCTCCCCAAAAATCTGTTTTTTTTCTGTTCTCCCAAAACAAAAAACCGAGCTCTTCTGCTTAACAGGCCCATGATAAAAATGAAAAATGCAAGAGCAGAGAAAAATCCCAACATATTTTTTAAAACAACATCATCTTGAAATATATTACTGTAATACTTATCAAAAGACCTGTATTCAAATACATCTTCAGGGAAAAGAACTTTAAATTTATTATGAATAAAATCCAGAGTATTGACTATATCTCCGGAATAAAGTCTGAGGGATAATTTTGGATAGATAAACTCATTTCCTATTTGATAAACAATCACCAGAGGCTTTACCTTATCCAGAGAAAATGAAAAAGGAAAATCCCTTACAACTCCGCTAATTATTGGCTTATTTCTATCACTAAAAACAAGGCGCTTCCCGATAATTCGGCTATTACTGAGCCCCCTGTTATTCTCCTTAAATTCTTCAGCCGCTGTTTCATTGATAAAACAGGCCCATTCACCAGGGGATATTTCAGTCTGAGAGGATAGATCTCGGCTTTCTCCAGTCAGTTCCAACCCGTATGTATCGCAAAAATCAGCATTGACAAAATTGATATTCGCCATAACTTCCCTTCCCGGCCCGGCTCCTTCCACTGCCACTGCAGAAGTGCCGAGCGTCCCTAAAGGAAAGTGTAGGGAAAAGCCGGCTTCCAGAATATTGGGGTTTTTTAATAATTCATTTTTTAGAGCCATACATTTGCCCAGATTTTCCTTCCCCAGGCGGGAAAAATCCAGGGCAACAATATTGTCTTTGTCTATTCCCTGATCTTCATTTTTTAAATGCGCACCCTTATTGTTTATTTTAAGAAAAGCTATAAACAAAATTAAAAAAAAGAACAACTGTAGTATAGTGAATATCTTTCCTATTCCGCTTTTTTCTATTCTGAAAAACACAGCAGATAAAGTAGAAAGAACGCTGGTTATTATTACAGATAAGACCAGGGCAAGCAAAAACCCAAAAAAACTGACCGTCAGAGTCCGATTGACCAAGCGTTCAAAGGCAGGCAAAAAACCAAAGCACAGAATAACGGCGAGAATTCCACAGAACAACATTTTTAAAAATGTGCCTGGCAATACAGCCTTTATCTTTGCCTGAATATCAGAACTATTATTACTCCCTTCTTCAGGTGCTGCCGCGTCTGTAAAAACCATTGAGACTGTTAAAAGAATCAAAAAAGCAACCCAGAAACACAAATTAACGATCTTCCGATTCCCCTTATGCCCAAATTCAAAGAATATATCAGGCCCGAGGTAAATTTTTGATAATGGTTTTAGATATATCTCTTTATCAGTCACAACCCCATTTTCTTTGAGAATTTCGCGTAGGCTTCTGCTCAATTCCCGTGTTTGGCCCTTCCTGTTAAGGAGAACATAGGTAAAAATCAGACTGGAATCCCATCCTCCGACCAAAGTGCCTGAAAAATCCGATGACACAACAAAGCTGAAATCAAGGTGCGAATTCACAGGGATATCCTTTATGACCCCGGTTACTTTATAATTAAAGTGGTTATTGATCCTTATTTTCTTGCCGATTGGGTCTTCATCAGAGAAATATTTTTTAGCAAGCTTTTCAGTCAGGACTATGGAAAGGGGCTGCGTTAGGGCGTTTTTAGAACCGCCTCTAATAAAGGAAAATGAAAAAACTGTAAAAAGGGAATTGTCTGCCCATATCCCCTGCCTTTCTATAAATTTCCTTCCCGATTTTGTTGATAACAGCGTTTCGGGATAAGGCCTGCTTACACGTACCGCACTTTCAACCTCAGAGTAATCTTTCATCAGGGAAGGAGCAAGAGGAATCGGTGATATGGCCTGCAGCTGCTCCTTTCCCTGACCATAAACAAGCCGGCTTTCCGCTCTAAAAATACGGCGGTAATTCTTATACGATCTGTCATAATTTCTTTCATTCAGCACATAAAGAAAACTCAATATAAATCCAGCCATCGCAATAGAAATCCCCGCAATATAAAAAATCATGTATTTTTTATTTCGGCCGCCTAAAACACTTTTCATGATGAAGATTTTTATATCACAGCTTATTGCCGCGGTCAAATCATGTTATCCAATTAGGGAGACATCAAAAGCAAAAGAATCAAGTATGCTTTCCCCCGGACTCTTGGCGGTTGACATAGGAGCCTCTTTATCTAATAATCAAGAGAGGAGAAATTATTATGAAACCAACTATCAAACCAAAAAATGCTTGCTTTTCTTCCGGGCCCTGCGCTAAACACCCGGGATACTCTATAGAGGAATTAAAAGATGCCCCTCTGGGCCGTTCTCACAGAAGCAGCTTGGGAAAAGGGAAATTAGCTGAATCTATAGACAGGACAAAAAAAATGCTCGGCCTTCCTCCAGATTATCTGGTCGGCATCGTCCCAGCTTCCGACACCGGAGCTTTCGAAATGGTCATGTGGTCTCTCCTGGGGCCGCGAGGTGTGGATGTTTTCGTCTGGGAATCATTCAGCAAGGGATGGGCTACCGATATTCAAAAACAGCTTAAACTTGATAACACCAGAGTCTTTAATGCGGATTATGGCAAACTGCCCGACCTTTCCCAAGCAGACTTTAATAATGATATAGTATTTGTCTGGAACGGCACTACCAGCGGGGTCAAGCTGCCCAATGGTGACTGGATCCCTGATGAGAGAACAGGCCTCACTCTTTGTGATGCAACTTCTGCAATTTTTGCCATGGAAATCCCTTATCATAAACTTGACGTCATCACATACTCCTGGCAGAAAGTCCTGGGAGGAGAAGCAGCTCACGGCATTCTGATCCTTTCTCCACGCGCGGTCCACAGGCTCGAGACTTATTCTCCCCCCTGGCCGATGCCAAAAATCTTCCGTATGACAAAAAATGGGAAAATCATGGGAAAAATCTTCCAGGGCTCTACTATAAACACTCCCTCCATGATTGCAAATGAAGATTATCTGGCCGCATTGACTTGGGCTGAATCTGTCGGCGGATTACCCGGTCTCATCAAACGAAGCAATGACAATCTGGCGGTTTTCGAAGACTTTGTTGACAAACACGACTGGATTGACTTTCTGGCCGAAAAAAAGGAAATCCGTTCCAATACCAGTGTCTGCCTTAAAGTCGACCTTCCTGAAGATAAACTACAAACTCTTGTCAAACTCCTGGCTGATGAAAAGGTTGCTTATGACTGCGCTTCTTACAGGGATGCTCCTCCTGGCCTCCGCTTCTGGTGTGGAGCTACAATTGACAAGAAAGACATAGAAGCAGTGACGCAATGGCTCGAATGGGCATATAATGAATTGAGCTGAATTATTCATAAAAATTGCCGATGTCATATTCAACAAAAATAACATCTAATTTTATCATCGGCACTTTTTACCTTTCAGGCGAGCCGATCTTACCGCATCTGTTTTGTTGCAGCGGATTCGCGGTGAAATACCACAGCTTCACCCCCTGCGCCTCACATCTACGGCAACCTCGACTCGTGAATAACTCAGGTCCACCTGAATTATTCACTTAGGGATTCCGGACCACCGCCTTCTCCGCTGTCCGGGCCAGCCAGACAGCCATTTCCCCTTTTCCGCGATGAGCCCAGGCATAATATGGAATAAGGACTAGCTTCTGTTCCCCGGTTATAATTCTCCCTTCCTTTTCCTTTAAAGCTTCAGCCCGACCCGTTATGAGGGTTACACCCTGCAACAAGTCAACTCTGTACTCGGTTTTAAGCTTAAAGTCATCCTTTAGGATAAGGTTATGAACCCTTCCAAGATTGTCAGGCCATTCAGCACAGTAAACTAGCGGGCCCCGCTCCACTGCAACCCGGCCGACATCAGCCTTGACTTTATCATGTGCCAGGACGCGGCGTGCCGGCATGGGAAGGTGGAGTTCGATCATGTCTCCCTCTTTCCAGCGCCTGGAGAGGGCGGCATAGCCCAAGCTCAATTTGAAGGAAGCTGCTTCTCCATTGACCTTAAGGGTTACTTCTTCATCAACTGTATCCATATATGTGTAAAGGTCTCCGGGCAGGGGCTGGTTGCGGGCCCAGCCCGGTATCCGGAGGTTTAATGTGAACTTGCCCGGCTTTTCCATAGATATAATAATTTTAACGTCACCTTTCCAGGGATATTCCGTCTCCTGTTTGATCTTAACTATATTATCAGAAATCCCGATTTTGGCTTCTCCCTGCATAAAGAGATTAACATAAATATGACTGCTTTTTACTGCATAAGTGTAGCCCGGAATGGAGGGCATAAAACGGGTTATATTGCTGGGGCAGCAGGCACAGGTAAACCAGGGGCTGCGTGTATTCTGGCCAAAGGAAGCTAATGGATTTGCATAGAAGAAGCGGTCTCCGCTGAAGCCAGTTCCTGAGAGAGCGCCATTGTAAAGTATCCGTTCCAGCACATCTATATATTTAGCATCTTGGTGCAGGAGAAACATGCGGTGGTTCCACATCACATTAGCAATAGAAGCGCAGGTTTCTGCATAAGCGCTGGCATTGGGAAGCTCATAATCCGGGCCGAATCCTTCCCATTTCCCTGTAGCCCCGATCCCTCCAGTCAGGTAAAGTTTCTTGTGAACTACATTCTCCCAGATCCGGTCAATGGCGTCGATGTATCTGTTGTCACCAGTAAGGGCAGCGATATCAGCCATGCCCGCATACATATAGGCAGCCCGGACGGCATGCCCTACAGCTTCTGTCTGCTCTACAACCGGCTTATGGTCCTGGGAATATTCTCCATAAAGCTTATGCCCGTCTTTGTCTCCCCTTTCATCAAGAAAGAACCTGGCTAAATCAAGGTATTTGGGATCGGAAGTTATCCGGTAAAGCTTAGCCAGGCCCATTTCAATGACCTGGTGGCCCGGGACTCCGCGGCGTTTGTCTGGACCGAATTCCCTGGCAATAAGGTCTGCGTTTTTAAGCGCGATCTCCAGGAGACTTCTTTTTCCGGTTGCTTGATAATGAGCAAAGGCCGCTTCATAAAGGTGCCCCATATTGTAAAGCTCATGCCCCATGTATAAATTAGCCCAACGCTTTTCTTTTACCCAGTCATGAAGTTTTTCCGGATTGCTTGTCCGGGCGGTATATAGATACCCGTCTTCTTCCTGGGCTGCAGCTATCTTTGCGATCAGTTCGTCAAGGTATTTATCCAGCTCCGGATCGTATTTGACTTTAAGAGAATATGAAGCGCCTTCCATAATCTTATAAAGATCAGAGTCATCAAATGTGTAAGCAGAACAGAAATCACCATGTTCGACCTCTCCCGAGTTCACCAGAGCTGCTTGCTCAAAATTTTTCACCCGGCCGGTCTTTTCGCACTGCTCAAATGTATAAGGGATAGTCACAGTCCGGTTAGTCTCAAGCCGGGGAGACCAGAACCCGTCGCTAAGCTCCACCTCTGTGAAAGGAACTGGCATGACCGGATAATCATGTTCCGCTTTTCTAATTGTTTTTCCACAGGAAAAAATCAAGGCGCAAAGACAAATAACTGAAATCTTCCCTATTTTTTTCATCATCGAGTTTCTCCTTACCTTACTTTATCCAAAATACTTGCTACTACGCAAGGGAAAAAAGATTGAAAACTTTTTTTTATTTAACCTGAATTATTCACAAGTTGAGGTTGCCGTAGATATGAGGCACAGGGGATGAAGCTGTGGTAAAGGCGGGAAATGGAAAATAGTTAATGGTAAATGGAAAAAACCGTGAACCGTGAAACATGAAATGTAAGTTAAAAGTCTTCTATCTAATGAAATTCTGATGTGGCTGAAGCGACATTGAAGATTTAGCCTTCTGATTCTGAAATATGATCCTGGATTATTCACGAGTCGAGGTTGCCGCAGATACAAGGCACAGGGTATGAAGCTGTGCTATTTCACCGCGAATCCGCGGCAACAAAGTTAATGCAGTAAGATCGGCTCGCTCGCAGAGTAAAAAATGTCGACTATAAATATAGATTACATTGTGAACGAAATGATAAATTGGATTTATGTGTCAATCAGAGTAGAATATGTATTAATAAATAGATATCATACATACCGACATTTTTTATGACTAGTTCAGGTTAATTATATTTTTTTTAACAGCGCAAGCTTGGAGGTAGATCTTGAACAAAAACAAGAGAAACGTGTTAAAAGCCAAAAAGCAAATATTGCTATATATTTTTCTTATCTGTTTTTGCCTGTCTCCAGCAAACTTATCAGCAACTTCAAGTGAAACACTATGGTCCCTATCATCATTTGGTGAAGGCAGCTATTTTTATCAGCCTTCAGATATAGAGGCGGATTTAAAGCACTCACGGATCTATGTTGCAGACTCAGGCAACAACTGCGTTTTTGTATTTAATTTTAAAGGGAAATTTTTGAAAGCTATCGGCCAGAAAGGCCAAGGCCCAGGGGAGTTTGACCGGCCGACAGGCTTGTATGTTCTGGCGGATTCAAAGCTGGCTGTAGCGGATTTCGGAAATAACCGAATTCAGGTCTTTAATAATTCCGGTGAGTTTATCCGCTCGATCAAACCTACAAAAGTCAGGGTTGCAGACCTTATCTTTATTGATGACAAAATATGTACCATCCCTTCATTCGGTATGAGCGGCTACAGCTTAGACATGGGTTCTAAAGAAAATACTCAGCCTCTGGTCAACATCATTGATAAGGATGGGAATCTGTTGAATGAGATAGAAACCCATGATTTTCCTGCAAATCAACCGTTTTTACGCGCCCTAAATAACCGGGTCTGTCTTACTCTTTCCAAGGATAAAAAACTGTTCCTTCCTTATTTTTCTAAAAATTTAATCCAAAAGTTTGACCTAAACGGAACAAAGCTTGCAGAATTCGAAATCTCTTTACCTTTTAAACCAATAATTCCAAAAGTACAACAACAGACAAGCAAAGACGGCATCAT
>JAUWNW010000200.1 GCA_030612445.1 Candidatus Aminicenantota bacterium | reverse complement strand
GGGCAGCCTGACTCAACCTGCTCTTATGTCAATACTACACAATGGAGTCCTGATCCAGGATAATGCAGAACTGACAGGTCCTACCGCATGGAAAAAACGCCCCCCATATAAACCTCATGCAAGCAAACTTTCTATCTCTCTTCAGGACCACGGCAATCCGGTACGTTACCGAAATATCTGGGTGCGCAAACTTTAAGCTATTCATAAAAAATGTCGATATGTATGATAAATTTTGCTAAATTAATATTTCACACTGATTCCTAAGACATAACAATTGACCATTTCGTTCACAATATAATCTCTATTTTTAATCGACATTTTTTACTCTACGAGCAAGCCGATCTTACCGCATCTACTTTTTTGCAGCGGATTCGCGGTGAAATACCACAGCTTCATCCACTGCGCCTCGTATCTGCGGCAACCTCGACTCGTGAATAGCTCAAAGTACCTGAACTATTCATAAAAGATGAAATTCAGGTGTGGCTTGTGCTCGCTTCAGCCACATCAGAACTTCATGAGATTTAAGACTTTTAACTAATATTTCAAATATTGCTGCCTTTCCTGAAGTTCCTGTTTTCCCTGTTTTTTCTGATTTTTTGTATCTGCTGAAACAAGACCGCATACGATTATAGCCAGGGAAGAACAGATGAAAGCAGGGATAAGCTCATAGATCCCAGTAGTATCTGTTAAAAACAATTTCCAAAAAATGGTCACCAGTGTCCCTGTGACCATTCCGAAAACGATTCCGTACTTATTAGTCTTCTTCCAGTAGAGAGTAAAGATCAGGGCAGTCCCAAAGGAAGCTCCCAGCCCTCCCCAGGCAAAAAGAACCAGCCAGAACACCATTTCTTGCGCCAGATAAGCAACAACCAAAGCTAAAAGCCCGGAGAGTATCACAACAAGACGGCTCAGCTTCAGTCTCTGAGACTCCATAATTCCTGAACCTTTTTTTATTATCTTCTCATACACATCCCGTACAAATGTAGAGGATACTACCAAAAGCTGGGAATCGGCGGTTGACAAAATGGCCGCAAAGATCCCCCCAATGATCAAACCGTAAAGCACTGGACCAAAATAATCAGAAGAGAGCACAAGGTAGATCATCTCCGGATCTTTATCAGGCAAACTGCCCACTGCTGGAACCATGATCCTACCCAACAGGCCGATAAATACTGCTCCCCACCCCAGCACTACATTCCATATTGTTCCTATCACAGCGGAAAACCGCAATTTCTCCGGGTCATCAATAGACATATATCTTACAACGATATGAGGCTGCCCGGGTGAGCCCAACCCAATCCCCAGAAAACCAATTATAGCCCCGACACTTAAAGAAAAGGGGTCGATAAGAGCCGGATTCAACTGAGCCAAAGCTTGGAGCATCAGTTTAAATCCACCGATTCTGATCAGACCATACACGGGAAAAATAACCAACCCAAGAATCAGGATAACCGCCCTAACTACATCATTGTAAGCAACAGCGATATATCCCCCTAAAACCATATAGAGCAAAACCAAAAATCCTGATATGGCTAAGGATATCAAAATAGGGATATCCAGAGCGGTGCTAAGAGATTTTGCCCCTGCATTAAATTGTGCGGCTACATAAGCAGTAATAAAGATAGTAATGATGAGCGAGCCGGTTATTCTAATGAGATGTTTTTTATCATTAAACTTCGATTCAAAATAATCAAGCAGAGTAAGTGATTTTAAATTCTCTGTCTCTATGCGCAGCTTTCTGCCAATATAGACAAATTGAAACATCTCGGCTGTTATGTAACCTACAATTGCCCAGACTGCTCCCGTTCCCAGGGTATATGCCATACCGCTTACACCCAAGACCAGCCAGGAAGATCTTCCGGAAGAGACAGCGGATAAAGCAACCACGAATTTATTCATGGCCCGGCCGCCGATAAAAAAATCAGACTGGGTTTTTGTTTTCCCTAGAGTTAAAAAACCTATGAAAACAGGAAGGAAAAGGGTTAAAAGAAATATGATAAGAGCAACCGGGTTGCTTAGCTTATCATAAATATCCAATTACTTTTCTTCCTTGTTCCTCTTCCCGGAAAAATTAAATACAATAAATGACATCACAATAATTAGAAAAGGAAGCACGATTAAAACAAGAACAGCCCCGAACATATTTCCTCCTTACCCTCCCAAGGACGGCCCCAATATACTTCCTATGAGTACGGCTATCACTATATAAAGAGCCCAGAGGGAAAGCACAAAATTAGCGATTTTCTTAGTAGAAAACCTGTACACAACTGCCAATCCAATGATCCATAACACTATCTGCCAGATTGTAAATATATCCAATCTCGATAAAAACCTATATAAAAGCGACGCTTTTTCCCCAATTCCCGGCATTGGAAGGAGAAGGGCCAGACTGGTAGTAACTCCCTGGCTTGTCCCCTTGGAAACGATAAGAAATGTTTTTATCACCCCTCCCAACACCATTACCAGGTAACTCCAGGCAACTACAGAAAAGACTTTTTTAAATTTGCCTTCCCCCCCCAGTATTGTATTGCAACCGAAAAGCAGAACTCCTGCGAAAATAGACCAAACAATAAGAGTTCCGACAGGAGCTACAATAACACCGATGTATTTCATAGCGCCCTCCATCTGGGATCGCGCTGCCTCCATTTGCTGCTCAGAAAGATCCCTTGCTTCCAGCCTGGCAATCTGGTCTTTCATTACAATATCCATGGTATATAAGCTCAAACCGCTCGTAAGAATTACTGTAATAAGAAACGGCACAAGCCACATGGACTTTTGATCAATACTCTTAAAAGTCTCCCCGGGTGAAGTAAATATTCCAATAATCCTGCCCAAAGCCCCTATATCTTTTACAGATTTTTCTTCTTCTGCCATGTTTCCTCCCTGGCGGATAATTAAAATACCCAATCAAGTAACCGCCATCTTTTTTAATGCTTATATCACAGCTAAAACCAATGGTCAATCAAGAAAGTATGCAAGAATCAGGTTAATTGATACGAAATTGAAGAATCACTGCTTAACCATTAAAATCGATAAATAGGAAATAGTGAAAGGTAAAAATATTTAGGAAATCCTACAGCTTCTCGTCCTTTATGGACAGCCTTAGTACAGCAGTAACTTCCTGCTCCTCCCCTGATGGCTCCTTTCTCATAAAATCAGTTATAATCACCTTCTTTTTACGAAAATTATAGACATATTTCGCCCGGGAAGTACTATTTTTAATTTCTCTGGCTAGCTTATAGGCTAATGCCACCACACTGATTATGGAAAAAGAATTTGCTGCAGGATCATCCCTGTCTGCTGGATCAAAAGCCTTCATATTTTGCGGCATTTCAGGCATCCTGATCTTAA
>JAUWNW010000101.1 GCA_030612445.1 Candidatus Aminicenantota bacterium | reverse complement strand
ATGGCGGATTGACCTGTTTATCTCTTAGATTCTAACCTAGACTATTCATAAAAGATGAAATTCGGGGGTGGCTTGTGCTCGCTTCAGATTTTTAACGCCCTAAAAAAATCAATATTTTACGCTGAGGACGCTGAGGGCACGGGAAAAAGCAGATATAAACCAGAAAAGGCAGGAACTTCAGGACAGGCAGTGAAACCTTAAAAACAATACTTTACAGGGAGAAAAGCGGTAAATCATTAGACGCGGATTTACACGGATAAGGCTAAGATGCTTTTTCTTTTTTGGCATACATCCAAAAAATAAAAAGCACTTTTCAATTTGTGCTGAAGCATAAAATGAAAACCTTTATTTCAGATTACTTCGCAAAGCGAAGTGATTAAGGGTTGATTTGTTTTGCCAATTCATTGGCAAAACAAATCAACGTTTTAGTCTTATCCGTGTCCTCAGCGTCCTCAGCGTAAAATTCTGTTTTTTCTGCGTGTTTTCGTATCAACTGATCTGATTCTTGCTTAAGGGTCAGAAGCTTAGAAAAAATGGGGGGGAATCCTGATGCAGTATAGCGTTGACAAGGCAAGGCTCATAACTTAAAATTCATTAAGCAGGAAAAATGACAACATTTGGACAAGATCTTAAAAGGGAGCGTGAATTAAGGGGAATATCTCTGAAAGAAATTGCAGATTTTTCTAAAATCAGCTTAAGATTTCTCAGAGCTTTGGAAGAAAACCAGCTGGACATTCTCCCAGGAAAATTTTTTACCCGAGGCATAATCCGAACATATGCAAAATATCTTGGGTTGGAAGAAGAAACAGTTTTAAATCAATATTGTGAAACAATACACCCCCAGAATCAAATGAACAAAGTCAAAGTATCAAAAAAAGAGTCTACGCCAGAAGCTTTAAAAAAAAAGCGAAAACTCATTAGTTTTTCAATTTTTGTCATATTTATTCTGGTCATATTACTCTCTCTATTTTTTTTACTACAAAAAAAGAAAGGCAGCTCATTAGATATAACTTCACTCCCTCAACCGGCTATCAAACTCATGCCAGAAGAAATGCCGCCTCCTTTTCCTGATCCGAGAGAAGAAGAGATGAAAGAACTACACCTTAAACTTATTTTCCATCAGGAAACCTGGATTCAAGTCTATGCTGACGGGAAAATAGAATTAGATGAACTTATGTCACCCGGCCAACAAGCTGAAATCAGGGCATCTGAAAATCTGCTTATCAACCTGCGCAATGCCGGCGGTTTAACATATTTTATAAATAACAGACAGGGCAAGCCTTTTGGCAAATCCGGGGAAAACATCAATTACATTCGTATCAACCTTGACAATTTTGAGGAATTTTTAAAATAATTTTACCTGAACAATAAAAATGGAAAACACAAAGCGGAAAGGACCACGTGTAATCGGGACAATTATTGTTATCCTTATCATTCTCTTTCTCTCAATCGAGTTCCTGATCCGGGAAGCCCAGCAATTCTCCCCTACTTCAGCAACAAACATTCTCTTACTCTCACTTCAGATCATAGTCCTTCTTCTTGCTCTTATCCTATTTTTTGTTTTAGGCCGCAACTTAGCCAAACTCTATCTTGAGAGAAAACAAAAAGTCCCAGGAGCTCATTTTAAAACCAAGTTACTGCTATTTTTTATTGCTCTCTCTCTAATTCCTACTTTACTGCTCTTTATGTTTGCCTCTGACCTTATCAACAGGAATATTGAACAATGGTTTCAAACCCCAATAGAAAAAATCCTGGCCGATACAAACAGCCTGTCAGAAGGTTTTTATCAAAGTAGCGAAGAGATCACTTTACATTATGCTCAACAGCTAAGCCAAAGGATACAAAGTCAGAAACTTTATGACCCAAAAAATCGCACACCCCTTATGAAGTTTGTCAGTGATAAGTTAAAGGAATATAAAGTCGACGAGATAATCATCTTTCTAGATGATGTTGAATTATTCTCTTTTATGAACCCTGACCTACCCCTTCAGCATTACAAGAACTTAAATATAAATATCGTTAAAAGAGCTCATCTGGGAGAAAAATTCAGCACTATTGAAGATATGGGCATAGGGGAGATGATCCGCCGGGGAGTCTCCTTTAATATCCCTGACATTGGAAATTTACTGGTCGTAGCCGGAAAATTTCTACCTCAAAATTATGCTCAAAAAATCAACAATATCACAGCTTATGTCCAAAAATACCACCAAGGAAAAATAAATAAAGATCCGGTCAAAACACTTTATTTGATGATGCTGATCTTTGTAACCTTATTAATAGTCTTTGCCGCGTCATGGATAGGATTTCATCTGGCCAAAGGAATCACGGTCCCAATCGAAAAACTTGCTAAAGCTACTAAGGAAGTCTCAAAGGGTAACCTGGATGTCAAAGTAGAGGACACTGCCTCAGATGAAATCGGCACTTTTATTGAATCTTTTAATCAGATGATATCTGATTTAAAAACAAGCCGACATAATATTGCCCAGAAAACATCTGAACTAGAAGCAAGAAGGCAATATATTGAAACAATCCTGGACAATATTACAACCGGTGTGATCACATTAGATGCAGAGAATAAAATTACAACTATTAATCCTTCAGCCAGGAGTATGCTGGGACTGCCGAAAGACAATCTGGTCGGAAAAAATTTCCAGGAGGTCCTTAATCAACCAAAATATTCACAAATCGTCCACTACATCCGCAATGGGATCCAAAATGAATACCAAGTATCTGATAAAGAAATAAAAATCAATCTCGAAAACCAAAACATAACTCTTGCTCTTACATTATCAAGCTTAAAAAAAGAAGACAAAGAGTTTTCAGGGATGATAATAGTGCTTGATAACCTTACCCAGCTTATCACCGCCCAAAAAATCGCTGCATGGAGAGAAATGGCACAGCGGGTCGCACATGAAATAAAAAATCCTCTTACACCCATCCAACTTTCTGCAGAAAGAATCATAAAAAGAATCAAAAAAGACAAAAATCAATCAGATAATGTCCTAGAAGAAGGCGCAAATACAATTGTTCAAGAAGTAAGAATTATCAAGTCCCT
The DNA here is from genome assembly GCA_030612445.1 of Candidatus Aminicenantota bacterium. Lineage (GTDB taxonomy): Bacteria > Acidobacteriota > Aminicenantia > Aminicenantales > Aminicenantaceae > JAUVXM01. The sequence continues at coordinate 8,363 of JAUWNW010000101.1, read as the reverse complement.
TATAGATGAGTTTTCAAACTTCGCCCGCATGCCCAAAATCCAACGCCAACCCACTGACTTTCATAAGACCATACAACAGGCTATTACTCCATTTAGGGGAATTTATACTGAAATAAAATTCATTACTTCATTCGACGAAGATGTCCCATCTCCTGTTAAAGTAGACCCGGAACAGATGAGGAGACTCTTTATTAATCTAATAGACAATGCAATCGATGCCATGAATAAAAAGGGAGAAATAAAAATTCAGACTTTCTTTAATATGACCAGACGTGAGATAAAAATTGAGGTTTCCGACACAGGCCCTGGTATCCCAGAGGAAGATAAAGCAAAACTATTTCTTCCTGATTTTTCTACGAAAAAGAAAGGAACCGGGTTAGGCTTAGCTATCGTCAGCCAGATCATTAACGAGCATAATGGGACAATCCATATTCAAGACAATCAGCCTCTAGGAGCAAAATTTACCATACAGGTACCTATATGATAAAAGACAAAATTCTGGTTATTGACGATGAATCAGGTATCAGATCTTCTCTAAAAGGGATTCTTGAAGATGAAGGATATGAAGTAATAACCGTAGAATCGGGGGAAAAGGGATTAGAAATAATAAAAAATGAGAACGTCAAGCTCGTCTTCCTGGATATATGGCTTCCAGAAATCAACGGTATAGAAGTCCTGGAAAAAATAAAATCCTTCCAAGAAGATACCCAGGTAGTAATGATCACTGGTCACGGTTCAGTTGAATCAGCTGTTAAGGCCACAAAGTTAGGCGCATTCAATTTTTTAGAAAAACCCCTCTCCCTTGAAAAAGTTGTATTGACAGCCAAGAATGCTTTAAGACAAAAAGCGCTTGAAGAAGAAAATATACAATTGCGGGGTAGAATCAGATCCCATATGCAACTGATAGGAAAAAGTCCAGCTATTAAAAACCTTAAACAGCAAATTCAGACAACAGCCCCTTCCAACGGCCGGGTACTTATCACCGGGGAAAACGGAACTGGAAAAGAGCATATCGCCCGCTTAATCCACCAGCAAAGCCCAAGGAAAAACAAACATTTCATCCAAATAAATTCTGCCGCTATTCCGGATGACTTGATTGAAAGTGAACTTTTTGGATATGAGAAAGATGCCTTTCCAAATGCAAAAAAAAATAAAAAAGGGAAAATACTGATGGCTGATAAAGGGACTCTTTTTCTTGATGAAATCGGAGAGATGAGCCTCAAAACCCAGGCCAATCTTGTCCGGGTCCTGGAAACTAGAAAATTTGAACCTTTAGGTTCAACCCAATCTATTGCAGTTGACATCAGGGTAATCGCATCAACGGATAAAAATATCCGTGACTTAGTTACCCAAAAAAAATTCCGGAAGGACCTATTCTTTAAACTTAATGTCATTCCCATGTTTATCCCTCCGCTTCGGGAAAGAAAAGAAGATATTCCCCTATTGATTAACTATTATCTAGAATACTTTTCCAAAGAAACCGGCAAAAAACAAAAATCTATGAGCAAAGAAGCAATGAAAGCTTTTATTAATTATTCCTGGCCGGGGAATGTAAGTGAACTCATTAATGTAATTGAAAGATTCGTTATCATGATCACGGAAGATGAGATTATATCATCTCACCTCTTCCTCCTGGTAGAGCCAAGAGAAATCCAGTTCATGCCAGGATTTAATGAAAACTTCCCCTTAAAAAAGGCCAGAATACAATTTGATAAAGAGTTTATTCATAAAGCTTTAATCCACAATGATTGGGATCTTCCCCGTACCGCCCAAGAGCTTGAAATTGAACAAACTACCTTAGAAGCCAATATCAAAAGGCTTGGAATACAGTTTTCCAGCTAACCTGAGTTATTTACGTAAAATATTGATTTAAAAAGAATTATCATACATATCGACATTTTTTATGAATAATTCAGGCTAACCTGAACTATTCATAACAGCAATTTACTCACATATCATTTTGTGATATTGTAAGATGCGAAATAGGAAATAAAAATGAAAGTTGAAGCTTTACGCCTAATTATCAAATCTGTCCAAAAATTCATCAATATAGGCTCGCTGACCAGGCTGTGGAACCTTATTAAAAATTTGCATCCGTCAGAAATATCATCCTTGATGGACCACCTCATCATCAATAAAAAAATCATCCTGTTTAACACACTTTATGATGAAAATATAGAAAAGGCAGCTGAAGTCCTGGCTGAACTGGAGCCGGAAGATTCAGTTGCAATCTTGGAGAAGCTTCAAATAGACAAAATATCAGGCTTGTTTCAGATAACTCCATCTGATGATGTTGCTCCCATCCTGGAATTACTTCCAGAAGACATTAAAAAAGCCGTCCTCTTATCTATGGAAGAAAAACCTACCGAAGATGTCATGGGACTCCTTGATCATGAAGAAGAGACCGCAGGTAGGATTATGTCCCCGGATTTCTATGCGCTTAACGAAAACACAAATGTATCCGACGCCATCACAGCCATGCAGCTAGAGGGGGATGTAGAATCCGCTTTTTATGTTTATGTTGTTGATGATCAATTACGTCTCAAAGGAGTGGTATCTTTAAGACAGTTCCTTTTTTCCCCTCCAAATACACCTCTAAAAAACATCATGACAAAGGAAGTAATAAGCGTTCACACTGATACTGACCAAGAGGATGTTGCCAGGCACGTCGCCGATTATAACCTGGTAGCTATCCCGGTTGTCGATTCAGAGAATATACTTGTCGGAGTTGTTACAGTTGATGACATTATAGATATTATTGACAAAGAAGCAACCGAAGATATGTATAAAATGGTATCCTTGGATACAACTGACAGGATCCAGGACAGCCCGTTCAAATCAATCAAGAAGCGACTGCCTTTTCTGCTGCTAAGCTTATTAACCGCATCCCTCGCTCCCTTTGTCGTAAGCCATTTTACCGGTACTTTACAACAGGCTATTACCTTGGTTGTATTCATGCCCCTGGTAGCTGCGCTGGGAGGTATTGCCGGAAACCAAACGATCGCCATTATTGTACGTGAGATCGCTATCGGCCAAACAGAATGGATATCAGCCAGGAAAGCCTTAGGAAAGGAATTATTGGTCGGTATCGGTAATGGACTTGCCATAGGAATAATTACAGGTGGAATATCCTTTCTTTTAAGTGGCAATCCTTACCTGGGATTAGTCCTGGGATTAGCTGTAATAATCAATCTTTTTACCGCTGCTCTTTTCGGCACTCTGATCCCCCTGTTTCTAAAAATGATCAAACTGGACCCAGCTCTTGGTTCAGTCAACCTTCTGACAATGTGTACCGATTCCATCGGGCTACTAACTTTTCTCGGCCTGGGAACAATATTTTTAAACTATCTTTCCTAGCCTGGATTATTAAATAAAATATATAATACATATCGACATTTTTTATGAATAGTCCAGGTTAAATGCCTCTAAAACAATCCGAATCCATCATCCTGCGAACTTATAATATCGGTGAGCAGGACAAACTTGTAATATTCATTGGACGCCATATCGGCCTGAACAAAGGAGTGGCCAAAGGCGCACGCAAATTCGGGAACCGTTTCGGCAGCAGCCTGGAACCTCTCAGCTACGTAAAGGTCTTTTATTACGAAAAAGAGGGTAAGGAGCTGGTTACTATCAGCAATTGCGACCTTATCGAATCATTTTTTGAAGTCCACCATGATATCCACATATCTTTTACTCTCTCCTATTTTTCCGAACTCATTGAAAGCTCATACCCTTCAAGAACCGACGACGACATTCTCTTCCGCCTGCTTTTGTTAATACTGCAGAAATTTAAGTCCGGAGGGAAGTGGGAACAATTGACCGCCTATTTTGAAATCTGGTTTCTCAAAATCAATGGCCTTCTCCCTGATTTCAAATACTGCAAAAAATGCCGGCGGGAGCTTAAATCAGAGGAGGGCTGGCTTTCCCCTAAAAAAGATGGCGTCTATTGTCTGGATTGCGCCCCAAATAAAAAAATCAAGCTCTCCCCGGATATGCAGGACTTGCTTAGCTGGGTTAAAAGAAACCCGCCTCCGCAGGGAAAAAACTTCCCCTTTACTTCCGCACGGATTCAATCTGCACATAGAGTCCTAAAAGAGATCATAGTTTTTCACCTGGAGCGGACCCCGAAATCTTTAAATTTCCTTGACAAGTGAATTTTTTTTTTGTTATAAAACAGTTTCTTAATAATTTATTTTTAATTTATAATAATCAAAATTTTAATAATAAGTAAATCCTCAAGACTAAAAGAGGAGAAATAATAATTTATCTTTGCAAATACACCCCAAACTTAAGACAAAGAGTCTACTCGTGAAGCTGTCTAAATTTATAAATCCAACTTTTGGGAGGAATGTCTGTGAATGTTGAAAGCCAAAAAGTAAAATCATTCATATCAAAATATTCCAACGAAAAAAAAGCTCTCCTCTCAATATTACAAGACATCCAAGAAGAATATAACTATCTCCCTAAAGAGGCTTTGATAAATGTTTCGAAAATTCTGGATATTCCTCTTATAGATATTATTGGAGTTGCAACTTTTTACAGTTCCTTTAGCCTTAAGCCAAGGGGTAAATATATTATCACAGTTTGCTTAGGAACAGCTTGCCATGTAAAAGGAGGGCCTAAAATCTTGAATGAATTTGAAAGAAAATTAAATATAACAGCAGGAAGCACTACAGAAGATAAACAATTTACCCTGGAAACTGTTGCCTGCCTTGGATGTTGCGCGATTGGTCCAGTAGTTGTAGCGGATGGCAATTATTATTCCCAAACAACTATTAGAACAGTCCATTCAATTCTAAAAAAATACAGAAAAAAATAGGTAGAATGAAAAAAAATATGAAAATACATTCAATCGCAGAACTGAAGCATGCCATTGAAACCCAAATCAATAAGAGAAAATCCGAAGAAAAACCCACCCTTACGGTTTCTGCCGGAACCTGTGGTCGGGCGAGGGGAGCATCAAAAGTAATCACGGCTTTAAAAAAAGCTATAAGCAGAGAAAAACTGAACAATGATGTTAGAATCAAAGTTACAGGCTGTCATGGTTTCTGTGAGGCTGAACCTAATATTATCATTCAACCACACAATATTTTCTACCAAAAAGTCGAACCAAAAAATGCTAAAGATATTCTTATGCAAACCGTTTTAAATAATAAAATTATAGACCAGCTCTTATATTATGATCCAATTACGAAAGAAAAATATATCCAGGAAAATGATATTCCTTTTTATAAATATCAAAAGCGTATCATCTCAGGAGACAATGCTTTAATTGACCCAACTGACATCAATGATTATCTCTCTATCGGGGGTTACAGTTCTTTATCCGAAATTTTGGCAAAGATGACTCCAGAAGACGTTATCGACACTATCAAACAATCCGGTCTTAGAGGAAGAGGGGGCGCAGGTTTTCCTACAGGCAAGAAGTGGGAATTCGCAAGAAAAGCAAAAGGAAAGATTAAATACATAATCTGCAATGCTGATGAGGGTGACCCTGGAGCCTATATGGACCGCAGTTTATTGGAAGGAAATCCTCACCGCATTCTGGAAGGGATGATAATAGGAGCCTATGCCATAGGAGCAGAGGAAGGTTATTTTTATGTCCGAGGTGAATATCCTTTAGCTATTAAACATATCTCTCTAGCAATCTCCCAAGCTAAAAAATTAGGGCTTATTGGGAAAAACATTCTTGGAACAGGATTTAATTTTCAAATCCATATTAGCAGGGGTGCAGGAGCTTTTGTTTGTGGCGAAGAAACAGCCCTCATTTCCTCTATCGAAGGAAAAGTAGGCGAGCCAAAGCAAAGACCCCCCTTCCCTGCTGTGAAAGGATTGTGGGGAAAACCAACCAACATCAACAACGTTGAAACTTGGGCAAATATTCCAGTAATTATCAAAAAGGGTGCAGATGAGTTCTCAAAAATTGGAACAGAGAAAAGTAAAGGCACGAAAATATTCTCATTAGTGGGCAAAATAAACAACACAGGGCTTGTTGAAGTCCCAATAGGGATAACTTTACGTGAGATCATATATGATATCGGGGGGGGGATTCCAGATGGTAAAAAATTTAAGGCAGTTCAGACTGGTGGTCCCTCAGGTGGCTGTATACCTGCTGAATTGCTCGATTTACCTGTAGACTATGAAAGTCTAGCTGAAGCAGGAAGCATAATGGGATCAGGCGGTATGATAGTAATGGATGAGAATACCTGCATGGTTGACCTTACAAAATATTTTCTTAATTTCTTGAGGAATGAATCCTGCGGCAAATGCCTGAGCTGCCGGGAAGGAACTCAACGTATGTGGGAAATATTATCTGATATCACAGAAGGAAGAGGTGCAATAGAACAGCTTGATTTATTGGAAAAATTAGCCCGCATAGTAAAAGATGCATCAATGTGTGGACTTGGGCAAACTGCAAGTAATCCAGTCTTGGCTGCTTTGCGATATTTTAAGCATGAGTTTGAGGCTCATATTACAGAAAAATGGTGTCAAGCATTAGTTTGTAAGAGGCTGATACCTACCCCATGTCAAGATGCCTGCCCTGTTAGCATAGATGTTCCTAGCTATATTGCTTTAATTGCATTGGGTAAATTTAATGAAGCAGTTGATGTGATTAGAGAAGACAATCCTTTTCCATCTATTTGTGGCCGTATCTGTAACCACCCTTGTGAGTTAAATTGTAAAATGGGCGAATATGATAAACCTGTTGCTATCCGTTCTCTCAAGCGCTTTTGTTCAGACTATGCTCTAAATCATGAAGGGTATAATCGTCCATCTTTACAAAGTGCGAAAGAAGAGAGGGTTGCCATTATTGGATCAGGACCTGCAGGATTAACTGCTGCTTATAATTTGGCGCGCTTAGGTTATAAGGTCACAATATTCGAGGCTATGCCAGTAGCAGGCGGTATGTTATCTGTTGGCATTCCAGATTATCGTCTTCCAAGAAAGATAATAAAGGCTGAAATTGATGCAATTTGTGATCTCGGAGTCAAAATTAAGACTAATACACCAATAGGAAAGGATCTAAGCCTAAATAAACTTAAACAAGAGGGTTATAAGGCAATATTCATTGCCACAGGCGCGCACAAGTCACTGAAACTGGGATTAACTGGAGAGGATGGATTGAAAGGGATTATTGATTGTATATCTTTCTTGAAAGATGTAAATCTTGGGAACCAGAAAAAACCCGGTGATAAAGTTATTATAATAGGAGATAACCATAGTGCTATCGCCGCTGCTCGAGTATGTAGGCGCCTTGGGTCAAGCAATGTAAATATAGTATATAGGAGAACCAGGGAAGAAATGCCTTTAGAAAATTCAGAGATTGATCAGGCTCTTAAGGAAGGAGTAAAGATCCTTTATCTGACTGTTCCTCATAAAATTATAAGCAAAGATGGAAAAGTATCCGGTCTGCAATGCACTCATACACAAGTTGGAGAACCTGATATAAGAGGACGGAGAGAGCTCATTCCTATAGAAGGTTCTGAGTTTGCTATTGATGCCGATACAATAATTCGAGCAAACGCACAAGAACCTGATCTTGCCTTCTTAGACCACAAATTTCAAATTTCGAGATGGAATCTTTTGATGGTTGATTCTCGCACTCTTCAAACAAACGAGCCGGACGTTTTTGCTGGCGGGGATGTAGTAACTGGTCCTTCAACAGTGATTGAAGCCATCTCAGCTGGAAAAAAGGCAGCTCTATCCATTGATAGCTACATCAGAGGTGAAAAGTTTGCAGGATATGTGAGGCCCAGACCCAGGATGCGGGTTGAACCAATTCAGTTGACCAAGGAAGAGGAAGAGCTAAAGCGGCCTGAGATGCCATTAATGAATGTCAATAAGAGATTGCAAAGCTTTGCGGAAGTTGAATTAGGCTATACTGAAGAGATGGCAATTCTTGAAGCAAAAAGATGCCGAAGATGTGATTTGGAGAAATAAATGAAACCTGAAAGAGTAGACAGGATTCTTCATGCATATGGCATGAAAGAAACCAACTTAGTCAGCATATTACTAGACATTCAGGCTGAGGCAAATTTCCTCCCCAGAGAGATATTACCTTATGTAGCAAAAAAATTAGGAATTCCTCTCAGCCGAATATACCATCTTGCAACCTTTTATGCTGCTTTTAGTCTAAAACCGCGCGGAAAATATGTAATCCAGGTCTGCCTAGGAACTGCTTGTCATGTGAGAGGAGGGCCTAAAATCTTGAATGAATTTGAAAGAAAATTAAATATAACGGCAGGAAGCACTACAGAAGATAAACAATTTACCCTGGAAACTGTTGCCTGCCTTGGATGTTGCGCGATTGGTCCAGTAGTTGTAGCGGATGGCAATTATTATTCCCAAACAACTATTAG
>JAUWNW010000039.1 GCA_030612445.1 Candidatus Aminicenantota bacterium | reverse complement strand
TCGGAGAGTAAAAAAATGGCGATTAAAATTAAAAATAAAAACAAGAAAAAAGTTTCAATAATCATTCTTGAAAAAATCTTGCATATCATTGAAAAGAAAATAATAATAAAAACATCGCCATTTTTTTATGAATAGGTCAGGATAATTAATGGCAACCCTTGTTCAAAAGCAAAAGCTAAAAATTATAAGACATCACTTTTTTATCATTATACTTTCTATAGCCATCGGGGCTCTTGCCGGATTCGGCGCCTATGGAGTCAGTAAATTTATCGGCTTAATTCAAAGTATCTCCTGGAAAGGAGTAAAAGATTTCCTGGAAATAAAGCAATATGTTTCTCCTCTTTATATATTGCTGATTCCCGCCATTGGAGGTCTATTAGTAGGACCCATTATTTTCAAAGGAGCTAGAGAAGCAAAAGGACACGGGGTTCCGGAAGTTATGGAGGCGGTGTTTTTAAAGGGAGGAGTTATTAGGAAAAGAGTTGCTTTTATTAAGGCACTTGCCTCGTCTATTACCATTGGAACCGGCGGGCCAGTTGGCCGGGAAGGACCGATTGTCCAAATAGGATCTTCCATTGCATCAAGTATAGGCCAATTTTTTAAAATAAAAGAAAACGAATTAAAGGTGCTTGTCGGCGCTGGAGCTGCTGCGGGGATTTCTGCTGCTTTTAATGCACCCATTGCCGGAGCCCTCTTTGCAACTGAAATAATCCTGGGAAATTTCGCCATCACTTCCTTTGCCCCCATAATCGTGGCTTCTGTTATGGGAAATTTAGTTTTCATCAGCATCGAAGGGGCCAAGCCTATTTTTTCCGTTCCAGTTTATTCTTTGAATTCAGGTTGGGAGCTAATTTTTTATTTGATCCTCGGAATTGTTTGTGGAATTGTAGGTATCCTATTCATCAAAACCCTCTACTATTTTGAAAAAAAATGGCTGGATCTGAAACTTAACGAAATGATAAAACCTTTTTTCGGGGGAATAATCATTGGGTCAATCGCAATCTTCTACCCTCAAATTATGGGTTCAGGTTATACAGCCATAGACTTGGCTTTAAAAGGGAATTTAGTATTATGGACTGCCCTGCTACTGATCCTGATTAAAATATTTGCTACTTCGACTTCGCTTTCTTCCGGAGGCTCAGGAGGGATTTTTGCTCCTTCTCTATTTATGGGTGCTTATGCCGGCTTCATAGTGGGAAGCCTGTTTAATTACTTATTCCCCTCATTAGGAATCACCCCCGGTGCATATGCTCTTGTGGGTATGGGGGGAGTGGTTTCTTCTGCAATCCACGGTCCTTTAACCGCTATAATAATAATTTTTGAACTTACCGGGGATTATAACATCATACTACCGCTTATGATCACCTGTATAATCGCTTCACTTCTTTCTGAAGTATTTAACGAATACTCAATATACACATTGAAATTGAAATTAAAAGGGATCCTTTTGAAACAGGGAGTAGAAGTAAATATATTAAAAAGGATTAGGGTTTCAGACATAATAAAGTCAGATTTTGCCGTAGTTAATAAAAACACCCCCTTAAAAAAATTGATAAGAAAGGTTATGGAAAAAAATATAAATATTTTTCACGTCGTTGATGAAGCAGATAAATATAAAGGCATTATTACTCTTTCCAATTTGAAAATTGCTATAGGAGAGAAGGATATTTTTGAGGGCTTTTTATTAGTTGAGGATATTTATGAGCCTATTGAGGCAATTTCAGAGCAGGATTCTCTGGAAAAAGCTATGACTGTTTTTGGCAGGAATGATGTAAATGAGCTGCCAGTACTAAAAAATGGAGAGATAATCGGCGTAGTGAAAAGGACAGATTTAATCGAAACCTACAACCAAGAAATTAAGAGAATCGAGGCAAAAAGTTCATTTCTTGCTAAGATAAAGTTTTCTGAAAATACGGATGTTAAAAAGATTTCTGATGAATATTTTTTAAAAGATCTACCTGCGCCCTCCTTTTGCTGGGGGAAGACCTTAAAAGAGCTAAATTTGCGCACTGAATATGGCGTCGAGCTCCTAAACGTAAAACAAAAAAGTCCTTCTGTGACTATTACCTTACCCTATGGAAATTTTAAGATTAAGAAAGGAGATACTCTTATGGTAGCTGGAAACCTGGAAAGGATTAAAAATTTTGAGGAGTAAGAAACTAATTTTTCCCGGAATAAGTGACCATCAGTCCAATCCTGATTTTTTGTAAAACTCTTTAATCCTTTCTTCCAGTTCTTTTGCCTTTTGGATGCTCGATTCCTCTTTCAAGCTGGATTTTAATTTTTTTAGTTCTTTTTCTACTTTTTTGATCTTATTAACGGAGTCGTTGACATCAAAAGTTGCGGCTATGCCAGTTGTTCCGGCCATGCGCTCAGCTCTTATAATCTCGCCGGCAGCACTATCAAACTCAGCTTTTAAATTCTTTACTGCTTTTTCTTCATCGCTCAACGGGGTATACAAATTCGTGTAAGCAAAATAGCCGACAACCGCCAGGATTACAATAATAATCAATGCTTTCATTTTAAATTCCCTTATTTCTAATTAAAGATATTTTACTATATAATAAATTAATTACAAAGCTAAAAAAATATAATCACAACAATATGGCTAAAAAGCCTTAGCAACTTCAAATGGAAATAAGAAAAAAAGTCGGATTCATCCTCGGCCCTCTACTTTTTTTCCTAGTCTATTTTGCTCCCATACTTTCTGAAAGTCCCAGAGCCCATGACCTATTGGCCGTATTTCTCCTGGTGGTTGTCTGGTGGGTGACTGAATGTATTCCGATTCCTGTAACGGCACTCTTAATCCCCATTTTTTTAACAATACTTAAAATTGCAACTGTAAAAGAAGCATTAACTCCATTTGCCAATCCCATAATACTGCTCTTTCTGGGCAGCTTTATCTTGGCTAGGGCCATGTGTGTTCATGGAATCGACCTTAAACTTGCCTATGCAGTCCTCACATTAAAATCCATCAGGAATAAACCCATGCGGATTTTATTTGCCTTAGGGCTAACATCCCTGTTTCTGTCAATGTGGATAAGTAATACTGCCACCACTGCCATGATGTACCCTATTGCCCTGGGAGTATTATCAACATTTCACCAGGACAAAGAGAAAGTAAGGACACTTTCTTTTGGAACAGCACTACTCCTAACCCTTGCTTATGCAGCCTCCATCGGCGGCATTGGAACCCCTATAGGCAGCCCCCCTAATCTTATCGCTATCGGTATGCTGGAAAAGCTGGCAGACATCCGGATAGATTTTTTTCAATGGATGGTTATGGGGTTCCTGGTCCTGATCCCTATGTACTTTGTGCTTTTCTTCTTTATGAAACACAACCTTAAAAATTCAAAAATCACACCTAAGTCTATCCAGTCAAATCCGGTTACTAAAACTGCTCCTTTAAAAAAACTCAGTCCGGGACAGAAAAATGTCATTATCGCTTTCTCTATCACTGTTTTTCTCTGGATATTTCCAGGAATAATCACCCTGATATGGGGAAGAGAAGCCTCCCTCTACCTCTGGCTCCACGACCGTTTCCCGGAGGCAATAGCAGCTATTATAGGAGCCTGCCTTCTGTTCTTTTTGCCGGTTGATAGGTCAAAAGGAAAATTTACTATCTCCCTTAAAGAGGCCATGCAGGTAGATTGGGGAACCCTTTTACTGTTCGGAGGAGGATTGTCACTGGGGATCCAAATGTTTGAAACCGGGCTGGCTGATATTATAGGCAGGTTTTTTATTTCCTTGGGAGGAAGCTCAGCAAGCTTAGCTTTGGTTACTTTCTTGTCTGTGGCCCTCAGTGTATATCTTACAGAATTGACTTCCAACACAGCTTCCGCCGGTACTGGGCAGTGCTATAGGCTGCAGCTTTGCCTTTATGCTGCCGGTGGCGACGCCTCCTAATGCAATAATTTACGGATCTGGACTCATCAAGCTCCCCCAGATGATGAAAGCCGGCTTCTGGCTAAATATAGCCGGTATTCTGATTATCTGGCTTAGTATTACCTTCCTGGCTCCCTTCCTCGGATTAATGTGAATAATTCAGATCAATCTGAACTATTCAGCAGAAGATACTGATCGATATGTTCTTGAATACCTTTCGCACACTTTTTATACATTTCATAGCCTTGAGTGAAAGGATCCTCAATTTCCCATAAGACCATCCTGTCCCTAAGCTGCGAGAAGTTAAGTTTAAGGAATTCAAATACATATGAATCCAGAGGGATAATCCAGTCAAACCGTTTTATATCTAAATCAATAACTTTCCTGGTCCGGTGGGAGGAAATATCGACCTCATAAAATTCCTGCATTACAGCTATGGCCTCATCCTGGGCTCCTTCAAATGCAGAAACCATCCCGGCGCTTTCTATGACAACTTTTTCATCTGCTTTTTTCTTAGCTAGCCCTTCGGCCATGGGGCTTCTGCAGGTATTTCCATAACATACAAAAAGTATACTTTGAGTGTCTTTGATAAATATTTTTTTACTCATTATGTATTCGACTAATAATCCTAACATAATAACAATAAAGCCCCAAGCTTATTAAATTTAATATGTGACTATTTATCAATTATTTTAGACAAAAGCTTGACATCTCTTAACTAATTAAATATATTTCGATATTATTATCAACAAAAGGTCATTTTAAAGTGGAATTATTCCTTTCAAGATTTTTTTTAATATGCCAAGGATTAAGCAATGAAAATAGAAACTTTTGAGTTGGAAAGATTTCAATCCCTTTGGGAAAATACCGTCAAATACAATCTAACTGACAGTGGCGTCCATCCCCTTAATATCAATGAACTGTTGAGTAAAGATGAAATTGAAAAACTGTTATCCCTTCAGATAGGATACGGCCAGACAAACGGCTCCATTGAACTGCGAGATACTATAAGTAAGCTTTACCACAAAGCAGACATTGACAACATACTGGTTACAAACGGCACAGCTGAGGCAAACTTTATTTCTATGTGGACAATGATAGAACCAGGGGATGAGATGCTAATAATGCTTCCCAATTATCTGCAGATCTGGGGAATTGCCCGGTCTTTTGGCGCAAAAGTAAAACCCTTTCACCTTAAAGAAGAACTTGATTGGAGGCCTGACTTTGATGAAATAAACCAACTGGTTACACCCAAAACAAAAATGATCGTGATCTGTAATCCTAACAATCCTACCGGTGCTGTCCTAAATGATGAAGATATGAAGGAATTTATAAATATCGCTGGAAAAAATGACACTTGGATCTTTACCGATGAGATCTACCGCGGTTCAGAACTTAATGGAAAAGAAACAGAATCTTTCTGGAATACTTATGATAAAGTTATTGTTACATGCGGGCTGGCAAAATCATATGCACTCCAAGGACTTAGGATCGGCTGGATGACCGGTCCCAAAAAAATTGTTGAGAAAGGCTGGGCTTACCACGATTACACTACGATCGCTTCCAATATAATCAGTAATTATATTGCTGCCTTGGCTTTAAAACCTGAGCTGAGACAAAAAATCCTCAACCGCAACCGCTCGAGGTTAAATGAAAACTTTGCCTATTTGACGGAATGGTTAAAAACCCATAAGGACCTATTTACTCTCACTCCCCCAAAGGCAGGCGGTATGGCATTTATCCGCTACAATATGAATATAAATTCAACCGATCTGGCTAACAAACTCCGGGAAGAAAAAAGTGTATTGATAGTTCCTGGAGATCAATTTGGGATGGACCATTTTATCCGCCTTGGTATCGGGACAGAAAAGGAATGCTTTCTATCCGGACTGGACCTTATGGAAGAAACCCTTAAAGAAATACTATAACCAAAAGGGATTATCTTATTTTAGCAGCCTCGCTGGCTGCTTTGCCTTTACGGACATATTCAGCTGATTTAGCATAGTCACCCATTCGGTTATACAGGTCTGACAGAAGGAAATACCCGAGTGGCAAGTCTTCCTTCTTGGGTTTGAGTTCTATCCCCTTGTCAATCAGGGAAACTGCCTCATTATATTTCTCCCCGCGGTTAAGAAAAATTCTGGCAAGATAAAAATAGCTAAGTGGAAAATTAGGGTTGATCTCAATTGTTTTCTCAAGATAAACTTGTTCTTCGGCCACTCTTTCGCTGATACGATATAACCTGGAAAGGTTGAAAGCAGCGCGAAAATTGTGCGGTATATATTCCAGCTCCTGTTTATAAGCTTTGATCGAACCTTCCATATCTCCTTTGGCCTCCATTAGCTGGGCATAATTATAATTCACATTCTGGAGCCGGGGATTGATCTCCATTGCTTTTTGAAGCAATTCCTCCGCTTCCTCCAGCTTCTCTTGGGTCACATATATTCCCCCAAGGGCATTGCAAGCTGAAACAGAATGCGGATTTAACTTTAAGCACTTTTTATAGTAGAAAACGGCATTTTCATAGTCTTTAAGAAAACAAAAGATGTTTCCTTGCACAAAATAAACCTGGGAGTCAGGAGAAAGGATCTCAAGTTTGTTCAAAACAAATTCTTTAGCCTTCTCCAGCTCGTTCAGCCGAATATAGGCATTGGCAATATTGATTACAGTAAAAGCGTCATCCGGTTTTTTATCCAATACTTGAAAATAACTCTCTAAAGCTTCTTCGTTCTTACCCCATTTAGTATATAAATTTCCCAGAGAAAAGTATGCATCAACGATATCCGGATCCTGGGCAATGATGTTCTTTATCATTTCTACAGCTTGTTCGTACTCCTCCTGTAAGCCGAGTTCCCTGGCATGCCCGAGTTGATTAAAGATATTGATCTTATCCTTAGGGTCGCTCAGCTGCCGCCAGGAGACAGATGTAGAATCAGCAAATGACCCGATATACCCGAGAGCGGCAAGCTTTTCCCGGCTTTCCTCATCCATATGGCTGTAATCAAGCTCATATGCACCCCGGCTTGATTCGTCAATGAAAGATTCAATTTGAGCCACCATACGCCGGGCTTCAGCCGCCTGGGAGTCGATAATATTTCGTTCTTCATCCGGATCGCTTTGTAGGTCATAAAGCTCAAGCTCAGGCGCCAGAATCAGTTTATATCTTTCATCCTGAAGGCTTTTAAGCTCGCTCCAGCCATAATGGAACCGCGGATAAAAGGTTTCGCTGTAAGCGATACTCTCCACTCCTTTACTATCCTTGGAAAAAAGCGGCTGGAGACTCTTGCCCTGTACCTGAGAAGGGGCCTGAATCCCTGCCAGGTCAAGAATGGTTGGCATAACATCCACCAGCGACACCGGCCGGGCCCTGCTAATTCCGTGCAGCTTCTCAAAGGGAGTGACAAAAATAAGCGGAACATGCACCCCTTCCTGGTAAATAAAAAATCCATGGGTTTGTTCCTGGTGCTCTCCCAGACTTTCCCCATGGTCAGAGGTAAATACCAAAACTGTATTTTCAACCAGGTCATTCTCTTCTAAAAATTGCCACAAGCGAGCCAACTGAGAATCGGTATAGGCAATCTCTCCGATATAAGGATGGTTGGGATATTTTTTATTGTAAGGCTCCGGAGGTTCATAAGGAGTATGGGGGTCATACAAATGTATCCAGGTGAAAAATTTTTCTTGTTTATGTTCTGCTAACCAGGGGAGTACTTCATCTATAACCTCATTTCCCGGGCGCTGAACATTGCCTAAGGAAATAGATTTATATTTACTTAAATCAAAACTATCAAAATAATGGTCAAAACCCTGATCCAGACCCCATTTTGAATCCAATACATAAGCTGCCACATAAGCAGACGTCTTATACCCATTCTGCTTCATCATTTCGGCCAGGGTAGTAATCTCTTGAGGAACTAAAAATCCGCCGTTATCACGAACTCCATGAAAGGTCGGGTAAGTCCCGGTCATAAGTGATGCATGCGAGGGTAAAGTCAAAGTAGCTGTAGAAATGCATTTTTCAAATTTAACTCCCCGGCGTGCAAACATATCCATAGTCGGAGTGCTGATTCCGGAAAACCCATACCACCCGATCCTGTCAGCCCGAAGGGTATCTACTGTGATAAGGATGTAATTTAAATCCTTGGCTTGACCCAGGTGGGATATTCCGTCTTTTCGAACAAACAGAAAATAGCCCCCTACAACTAAAATCAAGACGAAAAACAAGCTAAAAATCAATATTGCTTTCTTATTCACAGTAATAAAATTTTAACATATTTTTAACGCCATTCTTCCACCGCTCTTTTCGGCTGCTGCGCAACTCCTCCCGTCCGGGGGGCAGCCATGCTCCCAGTCCGGCTTCTCCGGATTATCCTCAAAGATCGGCCTCAGAAGGCTAAATCTTAAATGTCGCTTAATCCATACCCTCAGCTTTATCTGATGCCTTCCCTGTTTCTTCTTCTTTCTTATATAAGCTGCCCCTTCATCCAGCCGGCTGTATTGTGAAAATTGGCTACAGCACTTCCGGGGGGAACGAGATTATCACAGGCTTCCCGCAACTCATCGGAAAGTGTCATATCCAGGACCGGAATCATGTCCTCAAGATGCTCCATATTCTCGGGGCCCATCAAGGGAGCGGTTATTCCGGGCTGGTCCTTAGCCCATAATATTCCCAGCTGAGCAGGGGTTAGGCCGGCATCTTTAGCTAATTTTACAAACTTGCTCCCTACTTCAATGCCTTTCTTTGTCACGCGGTCCGCATAAAACCCGCCCCGCAGCGCAGCTCGCGATTCCTCAGGGTATTTTTCAATATTGTCATACAAACCCACTAAAGTACCCATTGCAAGGGGAGACCAAGTGATAATCCCCATGCCGAACCTCTCAGCCATGGGAAGCAATTCGTTCTCAATGCGCCTGTCCAAAAGATTATAAGGCGGCTGCTCAACACTAAAACGCACATAACCTTTTAATTCGCTCAGCATTATTGCCTCTGCTACTGCCCAGGCAGGAAAGGTCGAACACCCTACATAACGTATCTTTCCCTGGCGAACCAAGTCCGTCAATGCACCCAGGGTCTCCTCAATGTTCACTTCCAGATCTTGCCGGTGTATCTGGTAAAGATCGATATAGTCAGTCTGAAATCTCTTCAATGACCTTTCACACGCCTTGATGATATTCAAACGTGTGGGTCCACTCTGATTCGGCCCCATCTCAGGAACGAATTCATCAAGCGTCAATCCAACCCGGCGCTGTCCATGATCACACTTGGTTGCAAGCATAACCGCATGACGCATCCCGCTCGCCTTAAGAGTCCGACCAATGACTTTCTCTCCTTCTCCTTCCCCATATGAATCTCCGGTATCAACGAGGTTGATGCCAACTTCAACAGCCCTGTTTAATATTTCAGCACATTGTTTTTCCGGGATTGGATCAGCAAAACAATCTGTTCCTAAACAAACAGGGGAGACTTGCACTCCTGTTCTTCCTAAATTACGATATTCCATGATTATTCCTCCATTATATAATTAAAAATATTTTATTTCTAATATCACGCTTCAACCCATTTTAATCGCGCTATTCTCATTCCTGTGTTACCAGGAATAAGGGCGGCGATGTAATATTGCTGCTCATGTTTAATAATTCTGGCTACCTCCACAGGTAAAGTGCAGACCTTATACCGATCATCATCAATTCCGAAATTTAAAGGATCGTTTGAGCAGTATACAATCGTTTCATAATCATCACTATTCTGGCAAGGACTCGCTCTGAATAAATAAAAAGAATGCTCCTCTGGCAGATATTGAACAAAGGCACATTCAGCATCTGATGGCCCGCTGCCGCCGCTCCCGCCCTTGGATACAATTACTGAATCACTCCAATTGCGCAAATCAGAAGAAGTTCTGCAGTAAATTGCCCCTTCATCTTGCGGTACGCCCGTATAATACAGATAAAACTTATTCCTAAAGGCCATAACCATCGGGTCCCTTGTGCTTTCGCGATGGCCTTCTGTAAATAGACCGCTTAAATTATCAGGATTGAGAAGACGGGCAAATGTTTTTCCATCACTGCTCCAGGCCATACAAATATGTATCCAGTCACCATAAAACATATAATACTCACTTCTGTGTTTAATAACATAAGGCGCTTGAAGCCCCCCGATCTTTTCTCCAAAATTAGGGTCCGCCTCCATAAATATTCCCATAGGAGTCCAATTTTTATCGGTCAGGGAATCAGCTTGCCAGCGATAAAACAACCTGCCCCTCCCCCCACAACCAGTTCTGCGGACACAGGAGCACATCTGCCAGGTTTGATCGGCGGCCTGCCAGATGCCAAAATCCAGGGGCTCCTGTTTTTCTGTATTATAATGCCCTAAATCAGGATTGCCGGCAATAGTCCACCATTCTCCCTTGATCTGAGGAATTAAAGTTTTCTTCTTTTTCATTTCAGTTTCCTTAATTATTCATAAAAAATGTCAAAAGATTATATATCGTTTTTTTTCTTTATATCCATAATAATCCCAGAATGATACCAATCTTTTATGGTTCCGTATTGAAAATGCTTGTCAGTAAAGCCGACGATCTTTATGCCGGTTTTGTTTTCATTTTCTACAAATTTTTGGATCGAATCATACGTAACTCCATCCAGGGATTCAATTTCCAGCCAACGGCTTTTTTCAACTTCCAGAAATATATGCTTTCTTTCTTTATTATAAAGTGATTCAGCTTTTCTTATTCTATGCGCTTTCATGTCCCCAACAGGTTTACTTATCATCCCCTGATATCCCGGGCAGCTTTGAGTAATTTATCTATTTCCTCCGGGGTGTTGTAATGGGCCGAAGAAAGCCTCACGGCATCAGGCCAGCCCATGCCTTCTAAAGGAACAGTAGAATAAGGATCTTTAATCCTTGCCCCTAAACGAATGTGATATTTTTTATTAAAATGGTCGATCGCGGTGGAAGAGTCCATGCCATTTACCCGAAAAAGGAAAATACCGAGACGGTTGCCTATCTCAGGCAGCATATTACAAGGGGTTATATTATCAAGTTGGCGGAGACCTGCGAGTTCATCCGTGCCGTTCATAGCTCGATGTAACAGTGCTTTCATATGACCGTGAATGGCGTCTTTTGCCGCAATGACCTGTTCCCGCTTGTCATTGGATTGGGTGAACTGACTTCCCAGCCAACCTAGATAATCCATTACTACTGACCAGGCCATATACATAGGATGGGCCGGAGAGCCTAAGACCCAGTTATCATCTGGTTTTCCAATGAGGTTCCAGTGAGGAAGTTTAGCCAGTCTCTCGGAAAGATGGGCAAATCCTATACCTTTTACAGTGTATGCCTTATAAGGGCCAAAAGCATAAGCATCAGCTCCAATATCTTCGACATCGATCGGACCATGGGGAGCATATTGAACTGCATCTACCAGCACATAAAGGTCAGGTTTTATCTTACGGGCTTCCTCAATTATGTATTTAGCATCATTGATAGCTCCAGTCTGGTTGGAGCCGTGCTGAAATACCAGGATAGTGGTGTCTTTATCTACCAGCTCAAGAATATTTTCCGGGGGGACAGCGCTTGTCTCTTTTGAAATCTTGGCACACCTCCATTCCATATTATGCATTTCCGCAAAATATTTAGTCGGACTTAAAACAGCCGGATGCTCTAATTCGGTGGTCACAATATTTTTTCCGGGGATATAAGCAGTTACTGCATTTATAGCCCGAAAAATAGCATGCGTAGCACTGTGAGCGGCCATTATAACCCCGGATTTAGCTCCCAGAAAAAGCTTTACATCTTCGATTCCTTTTTCCACAGCCTTTACCACATGGTCAGAGGCAGGATTGAACCTGAATAATTCATCAGGTAAAGCTGTTTCTCTTGCCATTGTTTCCATTACAGTCTTAAGACGGAGCGAACCTCCCGATGCTTCAAAATATATCCGTTCCCCCGTATAAGGGTCCCAATTAACATAAAGGAATTTTTCTCTTATCTTATCTAATAAGTCAGGAGAGAACATGCCGCTTTCTGAAACTTCTTTCATCACAATCTCCTAAAAAGTTAAACACTAAAAATTTATTTTATCAAAAAACCATCAGAAAAGAAAGAATTGTTTTAATATGTAACTTTTATAAATATAAAAACTGACAATTATAACCTACTTAACGGTTTTCATTGATATATGCCTTTACAAAACCCCTTAAAAGTTGGTATTATTAAAGGCTTAAAATTATATACATAGGAGCTTTAAATGTTGAATAATACTTTAAAAAATATTGAAGAAATCTTATTAATGGGTCCCGGCCCCTCTTGCGTACCTGATTCAGTCTATACAGCTTTAAGCAAGAAGACCCTGGGACATATGGATCCATATTTTATAAAAATAATGGATGAGACCAAAGTATTCCTCCAGAAAGTCCTCATGACCAAAAATAACCTGACCCTTCCTGTTTCCGGGACAGGTTCAGCAGGAATGGAGACTTGTTTTGTAAACCTTATTGAAAAAGACGACCCTGTACTTATCTTGATAAACGGAGTTTTCGGTAAAAGAATGCAGGACTTAGCAGAGCGCTTAGGAGCAAAAGTGGATACACTGGAATTCGCATGGGGCAAACCTGTAGAAGTTGAGCGCGTCAAAGAGCAGCTCAAAACCAATTCCTATAAAATCACAGCTATAGTGCATGCGGAAACTTCAACCGGTGTCAGAAATCCTGTTAAGGAAATCGGAGAGATTGTAAAAGAAAAAGATTGTCTTTACCTGGTAGATACAGTTACAAGTTTAGGAGGAATAGAAGTAGCAACAGATGCCTGGGGAATTGACGCTCTATACAGCGGCAGCCAGAAATGTTTATCCTGTCCTCCCGGCCTTGCACCAGCGACTTTTTCTGCAAAAGCAGTGGATGTCATTGTTAACCGGAAAAGTAAAGTCCCGAACTGGTACCTGGACCTCAGTTTGCTGACAAAGTACTGGGAAGGAAAGACCAGAGTCTATCACCACACTGCTCCTGTAAATATGTTATATGCGCTTAACCAGGCCCTCTTCCTTATTGTCGAAGAAGGGCTGGAAAACGTATTTAGGCGCCACCTGGAAAATCACCAGAAACTGGTCGCCGGGCTTGAAGAGCTGGGAATTACCATGCTGGTCGAGCCTGAATTCCGCCTCCCAATGCTTAATTCGATCCATATTCCGGAAGGAATTGATGATGCTGCCGGACGAAAAGAGCTGCGCCTCAAATACAAGATCGAGATCGGAGCCGGATTGGGTCCGCTTGCAGGAAAAATCTGGCGCATCGGGCTGATGGGGCATACTGCCCACCCGGAGAATGTGGAAAGGTTCATCGCTGCCTTAAAGGGCATATTAAAAAAATAAATTACAGTTTTATTTAAAAGCAAAAAACTATAAAATAATAAAAAACTTTAAGGAGGAATTATGGCTCCCGGATATATAGGAAAAATAGTAAAAGTAGATCTAAATAAACTTGATTATGAAGTAATCGAGAAAGACGATTATTTTTACCGAACCTTTATGGGCGGCAGTGCTATGGCTTCTTATTTTCTCTTAACAGAAATTGAGCCTGGGATTGATGCCTTAGGCCCCGATAATGTGCTGGTAGTTACAACTTCTGTCCTGACAGGGACTCCTTTGGCGGGAGCAAACCGCTATACAGTAGCAGCTAAATCGCCCTTAAATGACGGATTCGGCGAATCAGAATCCGGCGGATTTTTCTCTGTAGAACTTAAACGAGCCGGATTTGATGCAATTATTATCAAAGGAAAAGCAAAAAAACCGGTTTACCTGTGGATCACAGACGGCAAAGTCGAAATTAAAGATGCTTCTCATCTCTGGGGAAATGACACGGGTTTCACCCAGGAAAAGATCCGGGAGGAAAACGGGGACAATAAGATCCAGACAGTCACAATCGGGCAGGGCGGAGAAAACCTGGTGCGATATGCCTGTTTGCTTCAGGACCTGCGGCATGCTAATGGCCGCAGCGGCATGGGAGCTGTTTTCGGTTCAAAAAACCTTAAAGCTATCGCAGCCCGGGGAAAGATGAAGCTTGAATTTCATGATATGGGAAAACTCCGGGAGCTATCATCATATTTTATAAAAAACAGGAAAGAGCACTCTGTCTGCCAGATTCTAACAGAAGGAGGGACACTGGGCTGGGACTTGGAGGATTTGGATGCCGACGGGGTGTTACCCACTAAAAATTTCCATGGCGGCTCCTATGATAAAGCTGAGAGTGTGACTTTTAACAAACTAAAAGAAACTGTGTTATCAGGCCGGGATACCTGTTATGCCTGCCCAATACGGTGCAAACAGGTAGCAGCGGGGGGAAAATTTGATATCGACCCAAGATTCGGAGGACCAGAATATGAGACATCCGGAGCTTTTGGCCCTAATATGCTTGTTGATGATATAGAAGTTATTGCCAAAGCCCACGAACTCTGCAACCGCTATTCTCTGGATACGATAGATACGGGCATGTCCATAACTTTTGCCATGGAATGTTTTGAAAACGGGATCCTTACCAAAAAAGATACTGACGGTCTGGAACTGAAGTTCGGAAATGGCGAGGCTGCCCTGGAAATGGTACGTAAGATAGCTTTCCGGGAAGGATTTGGAGACCTCCTGGCCGAAGGAAGCTGGCGCGCAGCCAGAAAAATCGGCAAAGGGGCGGAAAAATATGTACTGACAGTAAAGAAACAAAGCTTTGCCATGCATGAACCAAGAGGAAAAAATAACATTGCCTTCTCTTATGCTTTTTCCCCCACCGGCGCAGACCACATTGAAGCAACCCATGATATGCCGCTTGAAGAGGGCGGCTGGGCAGTTCCTGATATTTACCCATTGTCTATATTAAAAGGCGTTCCAGCCCGGGATTTAGGCCCCCAAAAAGTAAGGACATTCATATATAACCAACATGCATACAGTTTGTTAAATTCCCTGTCCATGTGTTTTTTCACTGCTGGACCTGCCCGCTTGTTCAGGATGAATCAGCTGGTAGAAATGGTGGCTGCTTCAACCGGATGGGAAACCAGCTTGTTCGAATTAATGCAGCTTGGAGAACGAACCACAACTTTAGCTCGAGTGTTTTTAACCAGAGAAGGTTTAGGGCGGAAAGACGACACTCTGCCCGACAGGCTTTTTGAGCCACTTGAGACCGGGAGCTTAACCGGAGTCAGCCTTGACCGCGATAAATTCACAAAAGCAACGGATATGTATTACGAGATGATGGGTTGGGATGTAGAAACCGGAATTCCCCGCAAAGCAAGGCTTCATCAGCTTAATATTGCTGATCTCGCTCAATTTTAACTGTTTGGGGTCAGGTCTTGTTTTTTGCTTCAAGATCCTGAATTCAATAATAGGGAGGAAAAAAATAAAATCCAAGCTTCGCCTTATTTTTATTTTATGTTCGATTGCTGTTATCTGTATTCCATCACTATTAAGTCAGGAACTTCCTACAGCAAAACCCCAGGAAGTAGGGCTTTCTACCGGCAGGTTGGAGCGGATAAGTGTTCTGATGCAGGACTTGATTGACCGCAACCAAATCGCAGGCTCTATTGGAATGGTGGCGCGCAAAGGGAAAGTGGCCTATTTTAAAAACTTCGGGCTAATGGATATTGAAGCAAAAAAACCTATGAGGAAAGATACTATTTTCCGGATCGCTTCCATGTCCAAACCAATAACCAGCGTGGCGGTTATGATCCTGTTTGAAGAAGGTTATTTTCTCTTGAATGATCCTGTGGGAAAATATATTCCCCAATTTAATAAAAAATTAAAAGTATATACAGGAGAAAAAAATGATACTGGTTTTTATATGCCCAAGGATAAGCTGACAAGATTTTCAGCTTCATATAGACCGAACCAGGACAAAAGCGGATTAGAACTGGCCGATTCCCCGTAAAAAGGACGGTTTTCACGGGGATTGCCCCGGTTGTGCTCGGGTGGAGGCGGTCTGGTTTCGACGGCAACTGATTATATGCGTTTTTGTATGATGCTTTTAAACAGAGGGGAACTGGACAATGCCCGAAGGCTGCATCAATCCTTAGGGGAATACGATACGCCCCTTAAGGCTTATCGTCAGATGCAAATGGCTTTGGCATGATTAAGGACATACACCTTAAAAAAACTCAGATTTGGTCTTGACAACCGGACCACTATATTAAAAAAAGGAGGAGATATCATGAGAAATGCTCGGATTTTTCTATTTTTATTTTTGGTGATTTTCTTTGGCCAGGCAGTAGGGGCACAGCTTCAGGAACCAGAAGCTAGAATGGACATGAAGAATCTGATCCGCCGGGAGAGGTTTGACCTCATCTTGCCTCAAGCCATGCGGAACAACAAGATCGATATGTGGATCCATTTAAGTGAGGGCTCAAATATAGATTTCGGCAGCGATGGCTATTTTATATTTACTGACCGGGGGGGCAACAGGATCGAACGGGCTGTTTTTGGGTGGGATTATGAAATTAAAGATCCTGAGATCTTTGACATAATCAGCGGAGAGATCCCCGAGGCATCGGCTGCCCAATCCCGGTTCTATGGGCTTAGGAAATTTGTAAGCGAACGAAACCCCAAGCACATTGCCGTAGATCTAAATAATATCTCACATAATAACTACCTTGAACTGGTCGATGAGTTGGGCGATACATATGCCAAAAGGATGGTCTCAGCTGACAATCTGGTAATCGATTTCCTCTCACAAAGAGTGTTAAGCGAATTAGTCCTTTATAGCCAGATCCTCATGGTGGCCACTGAAATGATCAATAAAGCTTTTGATACCATCGAACCCGGTGTCACTACTTTAAAGGATATTGCAGTGTGGCTGAGAGATAGCAAGATACCTCTTGCCTATGGTTTAGATGCTCATACTTCTCTGGGTAATCCTTTTGTCCGGCATGCGGATGGGCATGAGGACAACCAAAACGACTACATAATCAAAAGAGGCGATCTTGTTGGGATAGGCGAGAGCAATAGTCTGGGAAATTTCAATGCCCACACATTCGGGATCGGCTATGTGCTTCGGGAAGGAGAGAGCAGCATCCCCCCAGAAGTTCAAAAAATTTGGGAGCATGGATTGAAAGTCCGGGAGATTTTGCGCACAAACATCAAGGTGGGCCGTACTGCGCGAGAAACGCTGGATATCCTCATTCGCGAATTAGAAAAAGCAGGCTATTATTATAATCCCGTTGATGAATATGACAGAAATGCAGATCCTGAAAAAACTCAGGTTCATCTCGACTTGCACGCCATGGGAAGACTGGATATCCCAAGGATTTCGCCTTTAAGTCAGGATTGGGCTCTGGATCTAAAGATCCCGCTCTATCATACCTTCTGTTTTGAATACATGGTTCATATGCCGATGCCTGAGTGGGCCCCCGGAAAACATTTGTATATCTTGCTCCATGATGGAGTTGTTGTCACAGAACGTGGAATCGAGTTCCCTTATCCCCCGATCAATAAGATCCGTTTAATCCGATAACTTTAGGGCAAAGCTCAAATTCATAATTATTGTAAGGATCTGAGATACAAATCAAAACGCATTGAAAGACATATGACTTCGCGCCTCCATAGTTTTTTTTTAGAAAACCACCAAGGAAACATTCACTCTAACGAAAAAACACAATTTTAGGTGGCTCTTTCTTGGATGTAAAACGGACTTGCTGTCTCCGGGGCAGTAGAAGCAGCTTTGATCATCAATTATATACCAGAGATATGCTTATTTCTACCAAGACTTGTTTATGACAATCTCCGCTCAATTTCATCAAATTTTCGCCCTTTGAGCTGCGGCATCTACAATAATACATAGAGCAAATATACTGTCAATAAAAAGTCCCCTCTTTTCTCAGCCGCCGCCGCTTATAGGAATAAAAGCCAGCAAATCTCCCTCCTGCAGATTCTTGCCGCTTTTTATAAAGACCTGAGCCAACTGTTTATTGATAAAAATTCGGGTGTTTTTTTCAAGTTTATCTTTCCAGGGAATATTATAGTGTTGAATGATAAAATCACAGGCCTCAGCCGGATCAGCCGGAACCTTAAGTTTAAAATCCCGCTGCCCTGAATATCTCTGCATAATAGAGACAAATCTAATTTGCACCTTAACCTTAGGGTCAGGTCTTGTCTTTTGCTTCTGCTTCATTTACTTCCTTTCCTTTTTGCTCTTTTAGGATCAGCTTTGATCATCAATTATATACCAGAGATATGCTTATTTCTACCAAGACTTGTTTATGACATCCTATCTTATGCTAGGCCTTAAACGCTGAGCTTTAGAAAAATGTTTATTAGCCTCATCCTTTTTTCCAATTTTTTTGAGAACAACTCCCAAATTAGTATGCGCTTCTATTAAAAAAGGATTAATCCGTAAAGCTTCTGAAAAATAGTTAATAGCTTCATCGAGCTTTCCTTTATATGCTAATAAAACCCCCAAATTGTTGTTCATATCAGCATAGTCAGGTACTCTCTTGAGTGCTATCCGCCAGTGTGCTATAGCTTCTTCATAATTGCCGCGTTCTTTATTAAATTCAGCAAAATTATCATGAAGTATCCAGTCATCTGGGTTCTTTTCAAGAGCCATTCTGTAATTTTGCTCTACCAGGTCTAGATCCGATGGCCTGAGATTTTTCTTTGCCCTTTTCATACATTCCATTATCTTTTTTTGCTCTTGCCCATTATTAATCTGATTGGTAAAGGGGGGACGGGTCACTCTTTCTAAAATACGAGCGAGCATCTTGGAGAGATCCCAATCGGTAAATGCTAAAAGATCGGCACATCTCTCTGGAGATAGGATAGCGGTTTCCCTTGAATTAGATGATCGTATGTCTTCAGAAAGAATGGAGCTAACCCGTGAAAAGGCAGCCTTTGCAAGCAAGTAGTTTCCAATAAAGTTCATATGTACGTGATCGTAGAACAATTCTTCTCCCGGAATTTCGTGTGCAATTCTCTTGCTTTCTGCAAAACAACGTTCTGCATCAATCAAATAAACACCCTCGCTTTCTCTTACAGAAGCCTTTTCACGTATGATTTTATTAATCTGGCTATCAGCCCGGAATCGCAGCACATCCATGTCCCTGGCATTAATATAATATTTTTGAGCTTCTTTATATTTATTAAGCTTCATATAACATCTTGCCAGTAGAAAATGTAAATCCGCGTAATGGCCATCAATTTGAACAGCTTGGAGATACTTGGGGACCGCTTCTCCAAACCTGCTGTCTGCTGCAAGCTCTGTACCTGCTTTGTAGCTTTTTTCCCAATCAACTTTCTGGGCCTCGCTGAGATCCTGCCTATGTAGAGAAGCAAATGGAGCATTATCTTTAAGATTTGTTGCCACTGTAGAGAGGATCACTTTGGCACCTGAATCACCAGCTATCTTTATGATATCAGTAAGATTCCTCTCAAAGTGAGCATACACCTTCTGCAAACGGGGGTCATCAAACGGAACATGGTTTTCAAGAAACATCTCCATACCTCTCCATCCTCTGATATTTTGTTCCTTTTTAAATACATTTTGAATCAAACTATTAAGAAGTTGACCCAATCTTAAAGAGTTTGCCCATATGCCGGCCCGAATCATCATCAGGTTTGGAGAATAAGAGCGGAAGACTGTTCCGGACCCAAAAGGCCCAACCACCTCATTATTACCGAGGTAAACTATGAACAGATCAGGCTTCAGTTTTGCGCATTCTTTAGCGATCTGATAGACAACATGAGAGTTAATAGCTACCATAGCAGTATTGATAATTTCAAACTCGCTATTCGGATAATTATCAGACAACATCTTCCCAAGTATTCTTGTGAAGCTGAAGGAATAATCAGGTTCTCCCCTGGCTGCAGAACCACCCATTACAAAAATGCGATATGTTCCTGCGGATTTATTTTTTGGAAGAGAAAGCGGTAAAGGGAATCTGGCTAAATGAGGTGAGAAAAAACGCCAACCAAATTTTTGATTACTCCTATAGACATTGCCCTTACTTGCCTTGACAAAGTAGTTTGGAGGATAACCATAGCCACCTAAGCGTAATCCTATTTCCATCCCTACAAACAACAGTAAGGGAACAATCGTCATTGAGACGAAAGCAAATAGCATTCTACGGCGTTTCATGGCTAATATGTAAACCAGGGGCTCCAACCCTGCCCCTCCTTCTAGAAAATTTTCTTAACAGGCTTTAAATCAAAGTAATAACATCAGGGGAAAGTCACCGCAATTGCTTGTTAATAGCCTGGGATCTGTTTTGGGAAATAATCCTCGCAGGTTCCTTCTCTAAATACGTCCAAGGTTGTACAGTGAAGGGCGCCCCCTAAGGGGACCACTGTTTCATAGGGAATCGGGATTACCTCAATTCCAAGCTTGTCCAACTGCTCCATGTAAGCTGTCTCATGAGCTTCCACACAGATCGTATTTGGCCCCAATGAAAATGTGTTCATCGAGATCCATGATTTTCTACCATACTCTGCTATCAAGTAGACCTTGTTTTTATACACATGAGTCGGCTTGGCTGCGGGAATCAGTTCCCAATCATTTATCTTCATCAACTTCTTAAAATTTTCTGTGAGCGGATACCATTCCGGATTGTAGATCGCCAGTCCCGGCCGCACCGGTAACATATCGACATCGATGTGCCATGGTTGAAAGTTATTTTCAAATAAAACTTCATGAACGCGTATCCCTTTGCTCCTAAAGTAGCGCTTTACCCAATCCATCCCTTTTTTATTCGTTACGGTTGAGCACTGCCAGAAGATGTCCTTTCCAAACCGTGCTGCATCTGCAGCATCCCAAAGCGGCTCCTTTTCTGACAGCTGAAAGTTCCAGTCATGGAGATGTTTACGCTTCTCTTCATCCGCCCACACATTATCAAAATAATAATAATAGTTCTTATTGTATGACTCATCCGTTAAGCGCGGCTTGGGAGCTGCTGTATGCAGAAATTCCGGGTCCTCTTCAAAATACTTTTCAAAGATCGGCCTCAGGTTTAAATACTCATA
This sequence comes from Candidatus Aminicenantota bacterium, assembly GCA_030612445.1. Lineage (GTDB taxonomy): Bacteria > Acidobacteriota > Aminicenantia > Aminicenantales > Aminicenantaceae > JAUVXM01. Next base: position 3,253 of record JAUWNW010000039.1, on the reverse strand, counting down.
CCAGCGTGAACGGCGACAGGTTGTAGCCTCCATTATCTCATTCCCAACCGGTAAAAACACATCCCTTACATTATTGACCCCATGCTGGTTAAGCTGGGTCCAATCCGGAGTCGAGACAGCTCGCCTATCATGCATCCCAGGATGAAGCTCTACCCGGTCTACAATGATATCTCGCTTTTCCATTACCTTAATAAAATAATCCATCTGTTCATTAGCTTTGTCACACATCTCCTGGGGAAACGGTCCAAAGGCCCCGAGGGGATACCCTCCATCAGGGCAGTTATACCACCAGGCAGGCTCGGGAGCCGGAATATTCGTACCCTCCGGTCTTCCCACAATTACCCGCTTTAGGGGGTCCCACTCGTTCCAGGAATTTACGATTTTTGTCATATTAATTCACTCCTTAATTAACCTGAATTATTCATAGAAAATGATCAACTTCATCAGCGGATCACATAAATCCCTTTTGTGGGTGGATAGGGAAACTCAACTCCCTGTTCGGTCACAATCGCACCGTCATGCAGGCAGGCATATAAATGTTTCGCTTTTCCCCATTTAGGTACCGGCATATGGACCATGTATTCAAAAGCAAAAGTATGATTGACTTTAATCTCTCTATTCCAATGCCACATCGGACCCATAGGAGAGATCCTGGGGGAAAGCACCCCCTTTCCCATAGCATGTAAATCAAGGTGAACCTGGGTCTTTTTCGGATCTGCATTTTTGTCATACTCATCCCGATCTATATAAACATATCCTGCCTCTTCTAATTTAGTTATGAGGGTATTCAGGGTTTCCTTTGCGGTAGGGCCTGCCTTGATATTTTTTTGTAAAATCTCACGGATTTTCACTATATCTTTCCAGAGTTTTTGAACCTCCGAAGGAAGCTCTGTTTCTCCCTCACGCAGCACATAGCCGGTTCCGCCTGTATCTGCATCCATGATTTTTAACATATCACCGGCACCATGAAGTATACCGACCAGGTCTCCTCTCTGGATAACATAGCTGTCATTATTGTGTTCATTACCGTCAGGGTCTCTTACAAAAACATTTTGGGCAAGCTCCCCTAAACATGTTTTACCGGGCACGATCTTAGCAAATTGGGCGTCCAAATATTCCGTGGCTTTAAGGCCGACTTTGTGATGAACTTCTATTTCTTTCTTTGTCCTTATTGATAAGTAGTCTAATATCAGATGTTCAGCTGAAACTATCCTTTTTGCATATTTCCTGCCTAAAGCTTTGACCAATTGAACATAGTCTGTATGTGAGATGCCATCGGTAAGCTGGCGTACTTCTGAACCTTCGGCGAGGGAAAGAGTTTCCGAGTAATTTAGGCCGATGCGTTTGGGATTTCGTTTAGCAACAAATTCTCTGAGATAATTAAATCTAATATCCAATTCTGTTTCAGGTGCTTTTTCCGGATCTTTAGGTATATAATAATTCTGATAATCAAGGTCAAAGACTTCTCCCCTGACTATATCGTAAGCCCCAGGATCTATAACCTCCCCATTAAAAACCGCCCGTTCGACCCTGTCACTACCGTTGTCTGTAAAGATAAAGACGCCGGCTTCGCCTCCGAATTCATAACTAAGGGGATCAGAAGACCAGGGCCGGATCACCTGAATCCACATGTCGATCTTGTTATCCCGCATGACTTGAGGCAGGAAAAGGTTAAATTTATCCCGGCGGATCTGATTCATCAAACCTGCCGAAGCATCTTCCTCTTGCTCCTGGGCAGAGAAACCCTGGATAAGAAAAAGTATGCAAAAAAATGTTAGAAAAATTCGTGCTTTACTCATAATTTATTCTCCATTTGCTTTATTAATCCTTTTACTTTATTAATCCTTCAGCACTGTACACTGTTCCTTTGGAAATTGTAAAACTCACTCCATCTATTATCCCTTTACGCTCCACAAAAATAGCCAATTCAAGTTCCCAAAGTCCCGGGGCATAATCAAACGGGCCAAAAGATGTCGCAGTCGCTGGAAAACTATCAGATCTTTCTTTGCCTTCGCTGGCAAAGTAGACACTAATATTTTGAGCGATAGAGTCTGTCTCCCAGGTAAAAGTAACCGGATTTGTCATTGTTTTACTAACATCCGGCTCCGCAAATCCCTTATTTTGCGGAAATGGCAAAGGATCATCAGAGCCTGGTTCTCCATACCAAAGTTCAACCAGGTCTTTTCCATTTCCATAATCTGCTGTAATAGTGTAGAGCCCATCTCCAAACAGCTCGTATTCTTTATTTGCTATTGCAGCTAACATCCAAACACCTTCGTTCCCGTCCTTTTCAAAACCACGGATTACCTCTATTCCATACTCAGGGTCTTTCTGGTCAATAGCTGCTTTATCATCTCTTTCAGCTGTAAAAGAGGCTCCAGAGGGGGTTGTAAGCGTTAGAGACTGCACCTGCACGCCGGCATCTTCTTTTGTCCGGACTGATAGGCGCAGATCGTATTCGTCAACTATACCACCCTCTACGTCAAGTTTAGTATTAGTTGCTCCCAGATCTATAGCAGTAATAACCGCCATATCTTTTTTTACACCCAAACATGCCGGTATTAAAAAAAGCAGCAGTACTGTCCAAAATTTGATTTGTTTTAACATTTTCATTTCTCCTTAGTAAAAAAATATATATTGAGTCCAAGTTTAAAGAAATTAAGGGCTAATTTTAAAGATATCAATGAATTAACCTTATCCCTTTAATCGGGGTGTAGAGAAACTCGACTCCGCGGTCGGTAACAATTACATCGTCCTCGATAGCCATATAGATGTGCTTCCCTTTACCCCAAGCCGCTACTGGACTATGCATCATGTATTCAAGAACAAAGAGATGATAAGCAGGAATCTTGATGTGAGCCCGATCTTGACCCCAAGGGGATATCCGGGGACCTACAGCTTCATCACCCCAACTATGACCCAAGCAATGGAAGTCAAAGTGAACCTGGGTTTTATTTGGATCTGCGCTTCTGTCGTATTCATCCTCACCTGTATAAACATAACCAGACTCCTGCAACTTGCTTATAAGTATTTCCAGTGTTTTACCCGCAGTCGGACCGACTTTAATATTTTTACGGAAAATCTTGCGGACTTTCAGCGCATGGTCAAAGACTTTTTGAATCTCAGGCGGAAGATCTGTCTCTCCCTCTCGCAGGACATAACCGAGCCGTTTGATGTCTGTTCGGTAGTTCATCATGATAAGGCCAAAATCTAAATGAACAAGGTCTCCTCCTTGGAGGACGTGATCGTCCAT
>JAUWNW010000201.1 GCA_030612445.1 Candidatus Aminicenantota bacterium | reverse complement strand
CCCCGGAGAAAATCCTAAGCAGTTTCACGGAACATTTGAGGATGTAGAATCAGTAGGTGACTTTATCCATCTCTATATCACCCGTAAGGAAAGATGGGTCTCACCGAAATTTATACTTGGCGAAAGCTATGGTACAAACAGGGCAGCAGGATTGTCAGGATATCTCCAGGGTCGCGGGGCCGGAATGTATTTAAATGGAATAATTCTTGTTTCCTGTACATCTTTGGGCACAAGGATCAGCCCGGATATGGGATGTATACTGGACCTGCCTCATTATACAGCTACTGCCTGGTATCATAAAAAACTTCCGGAAGACCTCCTGAAAAAGGACCTTTGTGTCGTGATTGATGAAGCAGAAAAATTTGCCTTGGGTGAGTACAATCTTGCCTTGATAAAAGGAAACAAACTTCCTGAAAAAGAAAAAGCTGACATCGTGAATAAATTGGCTAAATATACAGGACTAAGCCCCCAATATATTATAAATTCCAATTTGCGTATTACTGTGGAGCGCTTCCGCAAGGAACTTCTGCGTAATGAACACACAACCCTAGGCCGGCTTGACAGCCGGTACAAGGGAGTGGATAAGGATTCCGCGGGAGAAAACTATGAATATGATCCTGCAAACGCCGCTATTTACGGGCCGATACCAACCTTGTTTAATCATTATATAAGAACAGAACTCAAGTATAAAAATGATATTACATATGCGATTTCCGGGAGTGTCCGTCCCTGGAATAGATCTAATGAGAACCTTGCTGAAATCCTCAGACAAGAGATGAACAAAAACAAATATCTAAATGTTTTTCTTGCCAGTGGATATTATGACGGGTGCACGCGATATTTCAGGTCTGATTATCTTTTTTCTCATCTTGGATTAAACGGGGAGTTTAAAGACCGGTTTAAGACCGGATATTACGAAGCAGGCCACATGATGTATATTCACAAACCATCCCACGCGAAATTTAAAAAAGATATTGCGGAGTTTATTATATCTGCCTCATCCAACCTATAATCAAATTATCATGGACTACTCCATCCTATTCCCAAAAGGAGAAAACTGTGAAAGCTTATAAAAAAGAATTTATTGATTTTCTTCTTGCCAATGATGCGCTTAAGTTTGGAGAATTTACGCTAAAATCAGGTAGAATGTCCCCCTATTTTTTAAATACCGGGATGCTGCATAATGGAGAAGCCGTGCTTAAACTAGGCCGGTTTTATGCCGCCACAATAAAAGATAATGTCAAAGAAGATTATAACGTCATTTTCGGTCCAGCCTACAAAGGTATTCCCTTGGCTATTACTACCATAAACGCCCTATATACAGACTATAAGATCAATGTTTTTTATTCTTTTAACCGGAAGGAAGCCAAAGACCATGGGGACAAAGGAGTGCTGGTAGGTAAAAAACTGACAGAGGAAGACAGGGTTGTTCTTATAGACGATGTTATCACGGCCGGAACCGCTATCAGAGAATCCCTGCATATCATCTCCGAGGAGAGCAAGGCCGTAGTCCGAGCCGTTGTCCTCTCAGTGGACAGAATGGAAAAAGGCAGTGGCAAAAGATCTGCTATCCAGGAACTTTCAGAAAGTACGGGGATAAAATTCTATCCGATCGTCAATATCCTGGAAATAATGGAATACCTGAAAGGGCAGGAGATCAACGGCAAAAAAATCATGGACCAAAAGACGCTCGAGAAAATGCTGGAATATAGAAACAAATACGGAGCAGATTAACCTGGATTATTCACGAGTCGAGGTTGCCGCAGATACGAGGCGCAGGGGATGAAGCTGTGGTATTTCACCGCGAATCCGCTGCAACAAGAACAAGGGGGTCGGACCATGATAACTTTAATCTCATCAATACTATAGACTTATATATAAGCAGATTTTGCTCCTTAAACCTGATTTTGACCCTTTAAATTAAGATATAAGATAATTTTTTTCTAAGCGCTCTATACTACTCCCCAAAAAATGGACAACCCAATAAGGTGTATTTTGACCTGCCATAATCCGTAAGGAGGTATGGTACAATGGTCAACATGAGAAAAAGTTATGATTCGAAATTTCGAGCAAAGGTGGCCTTAGAAGCAGTCAAGGGTGAAAAGACGCTGGCTGAATTATGCAATGAATTTGGGGTTCATCCAAACCAAATTGGCAGGTGGAGGAAACAACTTTTAGAAACACTTCCTGAACTTTTTTCGGACCGGAGAAAGAAAAAGGATAAAGACACTGAGGAGCTTGTTGCTGAGCTTTACCGGCAGATCGGTCAATTGAAAGTAGAGTTGGACTGGCTTAAAAAAAAATCACAAAGGCTGCTGTAAAAGATAAGAGAAAGGAAGTGGATGAAGAACATAAAATGATTTCAATTTCCAGGCAGTGTAAGCTTTTAGGATTAAATCGTTCCTCCTACTACTACAAACCTGAAAGAAATGATTCCTACAACGAATATCTGATGCGCTTTATTGATGAACAATACACACGAAGGCCCACCTTTGGTGTGGAGAAGATGACAGATTGGCTGCGACTCCAGGGGCAGAAAGTAAATGAGAAGCGTATCCGGCGGCTGATGCGTAAGATGGGGCTTTATGCCATTTATCCTAAACCTAGGACAAGCAAATCCTGTCCTGAGCATAAAATATATCCCTATCTGTTGAGAGGATTGAGGATTGATCATCCAAATCAGGTTTGGTCAACTGACATCACTTATATTCGCTTGCTCCATGGCTTCGTTTACCTGGTTGTTATCATGGATTGGTTCAGCAGGTATGTGCTTTCCTGGAAGCTTTCTATCTCTCTGGAGAAGGAATTTTGTCTGGAGGCTCTAAGAGAGGCGCTTATTATCTCAACTCCTGAGATATTCAACTCCGATCAAGGAGCTCAGTTTACAAGCTTAGAGTTTACTGGGATACTGAAAGCTGCCGAGATCCAAATCAGCATGGATGGCCGCGGGCGGGTGTATGACAATATTTTTGTCGAAAGATTATGGCGAACGGTCAAGTATGATGAAGTTTATCTTCATGATTATATTTCCGTTCCCCTAGCCAGAAAAGGATTGGGGGATTATTTTGAATTCTACAATACAGAGCGACCCCATGCCTCTCTAGGGGGCAAAACACCTCATCACCTTTATTTTGGAATCCCAGCGGCCCGGAATGCCAGTTTCGCTCAAAGGGCTTTGATATGAATCAAAGAGAGATTGTGGTATATATTTGTTCTCTCTATGTTACGGTTTTTTTACATGGAGATAGGAACTATGAGATTATTAAAAGCAGGTTCAAACTTCACCTTAAAGAAGGGCATTTTCTGTCCAAACACTGGGGAGGGGTATACTCCTTCG
>JAUWNW010000034.1 GCA_030612445.1 Candidatus Aminicenantota bacterium | reverse complement strand
CCGATCCATACTAGCAAACTGGAAGGAGTGAACAATAAAATCAAAGTCATTAAACGTAAAGCCTATGGTTACCATGACTTACGCTATTTTTCATTGAAAATCATTCAGGCTTTTGCCAACTAAATGGGAGATGAACCTTTTTTTCTTACTTTTTTAGTAGAGCTTGAAGAAGAAGTAGATCTCCGGCTGGAAGACTGTTTTACTCTTGAACTGGACGACCCACTGCTCCTTCTGGAAATAGAAGATCTTCCCGAGGAAGAGGAACGGCTGCTGGAATATGACCTGCTGGATGGGTTGGAGCGGCTTGTACTCGAATAGCTGCGGGATGGAGACCTGTATTTAGAGGTATAAGATTTGCTGCTGGAATAATTACGGGAAGGAGACCGGTTACGAGTGGAATAGCTGGAAGAACTGCTTCTGGAAGCTGAATATGAGCTCCGGGAAGAATACTCTTTAATAGAGGAAGACCTGTTTTTTGTACTGGAGATACTGGAACTCGGCTTAGAAACCGGCAAAGAACGCCGGCTTCCATATGACTTGATCTCCCTTCCTGAACTCCTGCTCCTAGAAAAAGAAGAAGATGGCTGTATCTGTGCTTTTCGCGAATTAGCGGTACCTTTTGAGGGATAGGTTTTTACTGAAGAACGGGTCTTTGATAATTGGGAGCCTGACGAACTTGAGCTATTATGCTTTGATACTTGTGAGCTTCTAGCTTTTGAAAAGCGGGTATTTGAAATGCTCTTGTTAGAAACTCCCGAAGCAGATCTACTTGAGGATCCAGAGCTTTTTCTAATTTTAATTGAACCTTTTGAGATGTTACCAGAGCTTCTTAGAGAAGTTTTTCCCGAGGGGAAGGCCTTGTCCACCCGGCGTATTTTTGACCTTTCCATTGCCTTGACTGCAGCTGAATTGTTCAAACTGGATTTTCTCGCAGCAGCACTTATCTGGGGCTGGCGGGACGAAAGTGATACTGTGCCTAGGCGGCTGACCTGGCCTCTGCTTAAGGCGACCTTCGATATATGGCGTGCCTGCAGCTGATTCTTATGGACAACAACAAGCGCCCGGGAATGAGCCGGATAATTACCCCGGTTATAACGACCATAATAATGGTTATTTACTATTACTCCAGGGTAGCCGTAGTAGCTTAAAGGACTCCAGCCATAATAACTGCTTCCATGATACCAGCTGACCCAGCCAGGACCCCAATAGCGGGTGGGGATCCAATGCCATCCGAGACCAAATCTCCACTGCCATCTTCCGTAATGAGACACACACCATCCCCAAGGCTCATAAGAAATCCAGGTGAGACCTATTACGGGATACCATGCCCAGCGACCATTGTAGTAAGGCTGCCAGGAGCTATAGGATACTCTGGGCACCCAGACATAACCATATGGCCTTTCATAGGCCCACCTGCCGTAATAATCCAATTCAGCTTCATATTCATTAAGCTCTGAAGGAAGATAATTTCTGCCAACATAGCGGTTATTAAAAGCATCGCGCGAGCTATTCCATTCAGTGAAACTATCTTCCATACTGGCATAAAAGACAGCAGGTTCAGAGATAAAATCCCCATTTGATATCATCAGGCTTTCTTCCCTATTCACCAATAGGGAACCAGTCTCTGCGGCTGCTTCAGCTGTTCCTTCAAAAACCCTTATTTCCGTCTCATATCCCTCTTTTACATCAAAACAATATAGGCCTTCTTCCAAAATATAAAAGGAAGCATCCGGCGTATGAATTTCAAAATCCTTTTCTCTTTCCATAAAATTTACTCTGAGAAAAATTCTGCCTGAAAGCAGCTGCAGTCTGATCAGATCAAATCCTTCCCTGGGAAGTTCTGCCATATCTAGCTGAGTATATCTATCTATTCGTAAATAATTCTTATGACCTAGGTGAACCTCGGCCCGGCCTTCTTTTGTCCCCAGCTTATCTCCGGCAATTAATACCAGGTTAACGACTCCTTCTTCATAACCAAGGTCTTCTGCCCTCTGGACAAATACATCCCCGTTCACATAACTCAAGCGGGCATAACTATAACTGTAATAATCTGGCGAGGTATCTGCTAAAGCAAAAGACCAACTTATTAACAAACAAACTAATAATCCAAGAAGCTTTCTCATGACTCCTCCTTTCATTTCATTCATTACTAATGCAAAAACCATGCCATTTCCCTCCCCCTGAGAAGCACAAGCGAGTTGTCCTTAATTAAGGACAACTGACAACAAAAATGAAATTCAGATGTGGCCTGGGCTCGTTCAGATTTTTAACGCCATTCTTCTTCGCTTTTCTCGGCGCCTGCGGATCCTGGTTATTCATAAAATAGGTATTATACATATCGACATTTTTTATGAATAATTCAGCTGGACCTGAGTTATTCACGAGTCGAGGTTGCCGCAGATACGAGGCGCAGGGGATGAAGCTGTGGTCCTTCACCGCGAATCCGTTGCAACAAAATAGATGCGGTAAGATCGGCTCGCCTGAAAGGTAAAAAATGTCGATTATAAATATAGATTATACTGTGAACGAAATGGCAAACAGGCTTTGCAAATCAATTAGTGCAAAATATCTATTTAAAAATAGGTATTATACATATCGACATTTTTTATGAATAATTCAGGATAGTATTTCATGGAGATATATTATATCTTGTATTCTAAGCAAAAAAGTAGACTGTAAATCTTTTTTTAATGGAGGATAAATGATAAAACTTAATCCATTACTCTCAATCCTATTAATTGTCCTGGCTCATTCTCTTATAGCTGCTCCCTCTCCACCCAAAGACCTGCTCTCAAAAATAAGAGACTTTCGGAAAGCTCACGAATATAAGATCATCAAGGAATTCACCGAGCTGCTTTCTATTCCCAATGTTTCAAGTGATAGGGAAAATATTAGAAAAAACGCTGTGTTTATCAAAAAAATGATGGAAAAACGCGGCATTAAGACTCAAATAATGGAAACCGCGGGAAATCCTATAGTTTTCGGCAAACTTGATGTTCCCAGAGCAACCCGCACATTGATGTTTTACGTCCATTATGATGGTCAGCCGGTCGACCCGTCTGAATGGACAGATACTAATCCTTTCAAGCCTGCTCTTCGCCCGGGAAAACTCAAATCAGGTTCTACAGAACCAAAACCGATTCCTTTTCCGGCCCAGGGAGAAAATTTAAATGACGACTGGCGAATCTATGCTCGCGGTTCAAGCGATGATAGAGCCCCGATTATCGGAATATTATCAGCCCTAGATGCCCTAAAAAACTCGGGATTCCCCTTAAAGAACAATCTTAAATTCATATTCGAAGGGGAAGAAGAGGCCGGATCGACAAATCTCAGGCCCTTTTTAGAAAAACATAAAAACATATTAAAATGCGACATCCTATTTATGTGTGATGGGCCGGCTTATTATTCCGGTGACCCGACCCTATTCTTCGGTGTACGCGGCATAACCAGTCTTGAAATCACTATATATGGACCTAATACCAGCGTACACAGCGGACATTATGGTAACTGGGCCCCCAATCCAGTTATCAGATTGGCTCATCTTCTCGCCTCGATGAGAGATACATCCGGCAGAGTAAAGATAAAAGGATTCTATGATACCGTCGTTCCTCTGACTAATTTTGAAAAGGAAGCCCTGAAAGCGATTCCCTCCTATGAAAATAGCATCAAAGAAATATACGGCTTTCCCGAGGCAGAAAACAACTGGGGAAGCCTGATGGAAGCAATCCAATTCCCTGCTTTAAATATCAATGGAATCCAGAGTGGGTGGGTGGGCAAACAGGCCCGGACTATTGTTCCCCCTGAGGCAATCGCAGCCGTTGACATTAGACTGGTTAAAGGCAATGACCCCGATGAAATGGCAGAGAAGGTCATCAATCATATTAAGGCCCAGGGATACCATGTAGTAGAAAAAGATCCTGATCAAAAGAGCAGGATGAAATATGGCTTGATCGCTAAAGTCAGGCGTTCCGAAAGAGGGTATAAAGCAGCACGTACGCCTATGGACCTCCCGCTTTCCAAGTTGGTTATCAAGTCTCTAACTGCCCATAGTGAAAAAAAACCTGTTCTTCTTCCTTCATTAGGCGGTTCACTTCCTATTTATATGTTCAATGACATCCTGCATGTCCCTATCATCGGCGTTCCTATCGCAAATCACGACAACAACCAACACCAGCCGGACGAAAATATCCGGATAGGACATCTTTGGACAGGAATCGAGACATTTGCCGCCATCCTTATGCTGGGAGAAGAGTAAAACAGGAAAAACAGAAACACCAGGAAAGACAGGAAAATCAGCTGGCAGTTTTTATATAGAAAGAAACAAACATTAATTGTTAGTCGAAAGAAAAATCCCGAATGCAAGCCAAAAAACAAAAAGCGTCTTAGTCTTATCTGCGAAGACCCGTGTCTAATGATTTACCGCTTTTCTCCCTGTAAAGTATTGTTTTTAAGGTTTCACTGTTTTTCACTGCCTTTCCTGAAGTTCCTGCCTTTTCTGGTTTATATCTGCTTTTTCCCGTGTCTTCAGCGTCCTCAGCGTAAAATTTCGTTTTTCTGGTATTTTCTATTTACCAATTCTCAACAATACAACAATGAAACAATAGAGCACTAATCCTTTATATAGTTCAAATCAATGTCAGGGTTTGATGCGCCAACCCAAGCAGCCCCTGAACAGGAACCCCAAAGGGACAGGCTTTTTCACAGTAACCGGCACAGTCTTTACATAAATCAGCTCTGCTTGAAGGAAGGGAAGCATATTTCTGCATCGCACTTTTTTCCCTGCCCTGAGTAGTAAAATAATAGTTATAACGCATAATTGTATTTACAGGAATCCGTTCCGGACATTCTGATTCACATACTCCACAGGCATGGCGGCAATATAAATCATCCATGAGCGTTGTATAATCCGTCAAGACTTTCTTTTCAACAACGCCAAATCTTTTTCCTGATAATCCTGTATAGAAATCAAGGTCACTGAAATTCTTTATTGTCATACAAGCACAACTTACATCAGAATTACTGAGAACGAATCGAACCGCAGCATTTCGGACGGTATCATAACTTGTTAGTTTATATTTATCCTTAAAGACCTCCGCCCGGTCCGCACGTTCTTTAAGCCTGGGAAGTAAATTTTTTAAATAAGCCGGTACCTCCCTGCCTTCAGCTTCCGCCTTCTCGGCATTTTCTTTCATCTCAAAGTAATTCAAGACCGGATTTGTCTTCATCAGGGTTGCCCCGACATTATTTTCTTTACAGGCCTTTAATACTTTCTCCCCCTGTTCCTGCTGCAGAAAATTGTAGACAAAAAGCATCACATCAAAACGGCCGTCTTCAGCCGCAGCCTGCAGCACCTTATCCATTGTCTCAGGAACATCCCTCCACTGGGAGCCATGATTGGAAACGCCGCAAAACCGGACTTTATCTCTGGATTTTAATTCTTTGACAGCATCCAGAAAAACCTTATTTTTCAGATCCACGACTGTAGCCGGCATATGGGTCATCAAGCAATCAATATAATCGGTCTGCAGCCTTTCCAGGCATTTCTCCGCCCGCTTGATTATAGATTCTTTGGTGTCATCTTTCCGGATTCCCAGCTTGGTGGTAATAAATACTTTTTTCCTGTCCCTTTTCTTGATCACACTCCCAATAACTCTCTCTGAACGCCCCCGGCCATAGTTTTCAGCAGAATCAATGTAATTTACTCCCGAATCTAAAATCGCCTCCAACAAAGCTCCGTCTGCCAGCTCCCCACTGCCAAAGCCAATATCAGAAACTTTAAAACCGGTCCGGCCGAGAGTACGGTATTCATTTACTCTTAGATCACCTTCGCCGGGATTGGACTCTGAGCTGAACAGGTTTTTTGAACCCTGTAATCCAGTCCCAGCAATAGCGGCAATAGATCCACCGATAAATCTTCTCCGGCTCAGGCCTCTTTTTTCTTTTCCTGTGATCTTTTTCTTTTTTTGCATTTCTCTCCTCATCTTTGCAATGATATGAGCTTATTATCACAATCTTTCATATTAGGTCAATATATACACATATTTTTATCAAATAAGTTGTGTTATAATACATTTTTTACAAAAAATGATGGATAATAAAAGAGTAGTCATCACAGGTATGGCAACAATCAATCCCCTTGGTGACACCCTCGAGGGTTATTACCATAATCTAATCGCCGGGAACTCAGGAATAAAGAAGTGGGAATCTATAGACCTTACAGAAGTCGAATGTAAATTAGGCGGAGATTTAGGCGCATACAATACTAAAGCTGCTCTGGAAAATTTAAGAGAACCTATCTCTGAAAAACTGCATAAAAAACTCCGTAAGCTCTTCCGTACTATGACCTTCTCCAACAAAGCAACCACCTTGACCGCTATTCACGCCTTCCTGGATGCAGGGTTGTTCGAAGCAGAAACCGATTCCTTTCGCATAAGTGTCCCCGTCGGTGGGCATAATTTTAATTCAAAATATATTCTCAGAAATAATCATCAGTTTGAAGAGGAACCGGCATACATCGACCCCCTCTTCGGAGTCGAAGCTCTTGACCCCAATATTCCGGCTACAATATCAGAGGTTCTCAAAGCTCAAGGACCTACTATGACCCTGGGGGGAGCCTGTGCCAGCGGTAATCTCGCCCTGCGGGAAGGATTTCGTGATATAACCAGTGGAGAAAGCGATATTGCCGTAACCTCCGGAGCAATATTCGACATGACTGCAGCTGATGTACATGCCATGGCATTTCTCAATACTCTAGTCACTGATCCTAAATATCTAGACAGGCCGGAAACAGCATCCCGCCCTTTTGACATAAACCGAAGCGGTTTTGTCCCTTCCCACGGCGCCGGCACAATCATCCTGGAAGAGCTGAAATTTGCCCGCAAACGCGGTGCCAAGATCTATGCTGAACTCTTAGGAGTTGCAGCTAATTCCAACTCCAATCATCTCCCCGCTCCCTCAGATGAAACCCAGGGACTGCTTATAAAAAAACTGCTCCATATGACCGGCACCCGTCCTGAAGAAGTAGACTATGTTAATTGCCATGCCACAGCAACTATCATTGGTGACACAAAGGAAATCAATGCCCTAAAAATGGCATTTGGAAAACATGCTTATAAAATGAAATTGAATGCTCCAAAATCAATGCTGGGCCATGTCTGCTGGTCAGCTCCTATTGTTGAAACAATTGGCGGTGTCCTCCAGATGCAGTATGGAAAACTGCATCCCTCCATCAATATAGACAAACTCGACCCCCAAGTCGACCTTGACGTATGTAAAGACGGACCAGTAGACCATCAGATAAATATCATGTTAAAAAACTCCTTCGGATTCGGAGGAATAAATTCTTGTTCATTAATAAAAAGATTTAGAGAGTAAGCTATGAATGTATTTATAACCGGCGGTTCTAGAGGGATCGGCCGGGCAACTGTTCTCAAATTTGCTGAAAAAGGATGGGGATGCGCTTTTACCTATATTAAAAACAGAGCAGCAGCCGCAGAAACAGTCAGCCTTGTAAAAAAAATAAACTCTAAACTTAAAATTAAATCCTTTCAGCTTGACATCAAAGACCCAAAGCAAGTGGAAAAAGTTATTGAAACAGCTTTAATAGACTTTGAAAATATCCATGCAGTAGTAAACAATGCTGCTGTAGTCAGAAATAATGCCGCTGTTATGATGAGTGATGAAGAATGGAGTGAGGTCCTGGATACCAACCTCTCCGGCCCGTTTTATATCACTCGCAGTTTATTAATGCATTTTATGTCCAATAAAAGCGGACGGATAATTAATATATCATCTCTGGCCCAGGATGGCTGCAGCGGCCAGGTAAATTATGCCGCCAGCAAGGCCGGCCTTATTGGTATGACCCGGACCCTTGCTAAAGAATACGGCCCCAAGGGGATAACATCCAATATAGTTACGGTAGGATATGTTCAAACCGAAATGACAAAAGAACATATGGCCGGAGAACTCCATGACTTCTGGATGAAACACTGTCCTTTAAAAAAAATCAGCTCTGCAAAAGATGTTGCCCATCTTATATATTTCCTCTGCTCCCAGGAAGGAAGTTTTATCAACGGAGAGGTGATCCGTGTTTCCGGTGGTCTGACTTATGCACCCTGATAATAGGAAAAAGGAAAAGCTTATGGAAAAAATCGGAATAGAAAAAATCAATTTATACGGGTGTTCATTGTGCATGTCCCAGACAGACCTGGCTGTAGCCAGGGGTAAAGACCCAGAGCGAGTAGTCAAAGCATACATGATCGACACACGTTCTTTAAATCCTCCTTATGAGGATACAGTTACAATGAGCGTTAATGCCGCCAAGCCAATCTTATCTGAAAAAGATAAAAAGGACATCGGACTTCTTATTGTCGGGACGGAAGGATCAGTGGATTTTGGAAAACCGATCTCCACTAATATCCATGAAGCCCTCGGGCTTCCTCCCAATGTCAGAAATTACGAAACCAAACACGCTTGTTACAGCGGCATAGCCGCCCTGGACTCTGCCATAAACTGGATTGCAGCCGGGCTGAACCAGGGGAAAAAAGCTCTGGTTATCGCTACAGATTTCAGCCGCAAGCACTTCCACAAGGACCATGAGTTTGTCTTAGGTGGAGTTGCAGCAGCAGTACTGGTTAGTGACACTCCCAAAGTCGTAGAATTTGAAATTGAAAAAAAGGGATTCTGGACCACAAACGTCTATGATACATTCCGGCCTTCAGCTGTGGCAGAAGTAGGTAATAATGAAGTGAGCCTATACAGCTATATGGATGCTCTGGAAGGCTCCTATCTTCATTATGTCAGCAATGTCGGAGAGATAGAGTTTGACACCTATTTCAATAAAAACATCTATCACCTTCCTTTTCCCGGTATGTCCTTTCAGGCACACCGGCTGCTCTGCAATCTGGAACGACCCCGGAAAAAATCCGAAGTCAAAGAAAGCTTCAACCAGAAAGTCCTTGCCTCATTAACATATGCTCAAAGAGTAGGCTCTACTTATGGGGCCAGTAATCTGGTAAGCCTTTGCGGTATAATAAAAAGCGCAGATGACCTTAAGCCAGGTAATCGGATAGGTTTTTTTTCATACGGATCCGGTGCTATCGGAGAATTCTACAGCGGACTTATCCTTCCGGAGGCAAAAGAGATAGTGGATAGCATGAAAATCGACCAGGCTCTGGACTTACGCAGGCAAGTCTCAGTAAATGAATATGAAAAGATCGAGAACCTGCGGGAAAGCTATATTGAAAATCCTAATTTTAAACCTGACTTAAGTGTTGCTGACAATTGGTATGATGCATTCTATAAGGGAAAAGAACTGCTGGTGCTCAAAGAGGTCAAAGACTATTTCCGCAAATATGATTGGAGTTAATCTTGAATTTTATTGATGCATATACTGATTCAAACCTGGCTGTGATTACCATGCAGCACAGCTCTAAGGGGAACCGGTTAAATAAGAAAAATCTGGAAGATCTGGATCAGGCTATCTGCGCTTCCATAAAAGATCCTGAGGCCCGAGCCTTGCTTTTGCGCTCCAATGGCAGCCGGTTTTGTCTGGGTATGGATCTAGATTATCTCCAGGATGTCAGGAAAGACAAAATAGGGATAGAAAAAGCCATCGAACTCTATACAGATGTATTATCAACGATCTATAAATCCCCCAAACCAGTGCTCGCTCTCATTGAAGGAGAGGTTAAAGCCGGGGGAATAGGCCTGATAGCTGCATGTGATATAGTTATCGCCTCAGAAAATTCATCATTTGCCTTAAGCGAGGTTTTATTAGGCCTTATCCCGGCAAATGTCCTTCCCTACCTTTTATGTTTACGTATTCCCCCTCAAAAAGCAAGATACCTAATCCTAACAGCAAAAAAAATCTCCGCTCAAGAAGCTGTGACCCTGAATTTAGTAGATGAAGTTTTTCCTCAAGGCAGCCTGGAAAAAGGACTCAGATCGGTTTTGAAAGCGATTTTCCGGGCATCTCCTCAGGCCATAGCTGAAACCAAAGATTTTACTCAGGCCATATTGTTTAAAGAAATCGACGTTGCCTGTGATTTGGCAAAAACCCGGCTGGGTGAACTGGTAAAAAAACCTGAAGTTCTGGAAGCAGTAAAAGCCTTTAATGAAGGACATGTGCCTACGTGGTTTGCAAAATTCAGACCAAAAAAGCCTGTCGCCAAGAGAGAGAGATCATGACAGAAAAAATAATAACTAAAATGGATGATAATGGTATTGCTTATTTGAAGCTGAATGATATTGAAGAGAAAAATACTTTTTCCGATGATTTTATCGCCGGCATAATCAAAGGATTGGATAAAATCACAGCTATGAAACCAAAAGTATTGATTCTCTCTGGGCTAGAGGATGTATTTTCCGGAGGGGCAGAAAAAAAAAATCTTATCGACCTCTGTAACGGAAAAATCCATGTCAAAGACCTGCTTATATCGGAAAAGCTCATCAGCACCCCGTTTCCTGTAATTGCTGCCATGGAAGGACATGCTGTCGGCGGAGGATTGGTAATTGCTGCATGCTGTGATATTGTCCTTGCCGCCCGCGAAAGCCGCTATGGGGCTGTTTTTATGCTAATGGGATTTACCCCAGGCATGGGATGCACCACTCTCCTTTCCGAACTGGTCGGCCCTTTCATTGCCAATGAGATGATGTTTACCGGAAAAAGATTCAAGGGAAGCGAGCTGGCCCGAAAATCCACAAATATCAATTATATCCTTCCTAAAAAGGAAATAATAAACAAAGCTGAAGATATTGCCTGGCAGATCAAGGAAAACAATATTAAATCGATTTATCTTTTAAAAAATACCCTCAGCGCAAAAAAGAAAAAACTTTTAATCGAAGCCAGACAGCAGGAAGACCTAATGCATAAAATCAGCTTCGCTTTCCCAGAGACACGGGAAGCAGTTGAGGAGTTTTATGCTGGGAAGGAAAATAAGAAAAAATGATACAACTCGACTTTTCAGGAAAATCAGCCTTAATAACCGGAGGTACAAAAGGAATAGGACTTGCTACAGCTAAAAAATTCGGAGAGGCGGGAGCCAGGACTTACCTCACCTATAAATGGGGAAAAAACGACCATGATTGCATTTTCAGAGATTTTGAAAAATTAAACGCTCCCAAACCAATCCTTATCGAAGCGGATGTTTCAGTTGATGAAGACACAGAAAAATTATTAAATGAAATAAAAAAGAAAGAGAAAAAAATAGACTTTCTCATAAATAATGTCGGAGTCGCCCAGCGGACCAGAACTCTCCAAGAATACAGAAAACGTTCCCTGTTTAAAACTCTGGAATACAGCTCCTGGCCCCTTATCGAGTACACTAAGATGATTAAAAAATTCTTTGGAAGCTACCCCGGACATATAATCGGGATATCAAGCAGCGGGCCCGATCATTTTTTTCAGGGTTATGACTTTGTCGCAGCTTCCAAGGCTTTACTGGAACTGTTTGCAAAATACCTGTCCATCCATCTTTTTAAGGAAGGGAGCCGGGTAAATGTAATCAGGTTCGGACCGGTGGAAACCGAATCCTTTTCCCTTATTTTCGGCAAGGATTTCTTCGAATATTTAAAGGACAACAACATCTCTGAAGAAATGGTCCTTTCTCTGGAAGATTGCGGCAAAGCGGTAGTGGCATTATGTTGCGGTTTACTTGACGCTCTTAACGGCCAGATCATCACCGTAGATAAAGGAATGTCTTTTCGTGACAATATAATGCAGCGCTATCTTGAGTCAAAAGCAAAAGAGCGGTAATAAATTCCAGTTGCTATTTTGCTGTCAGTAGGCTATTATTAGCCTTCAGAAGATATTAAGTATTCTAACTCGAAAGAATACTCTAGGAGGAACTCATGACTCGCGAAGAAGTAGCAGCTGTTATAAAAAAACATATTCTGGACAACTTGGAAGACCTGGAAGAAAATGATATCAACCCCGCTAAATCCATGAAAGATTTTGGAGCAAATAGTCTTGATATTATAGAAGTTGTGTCCTGCTCTATGCGAGAACTAAAAATCAAAATACCCCGTGCTGAACTTGCCGATATCATTACTATTGACCAGCTGACCGATAAATTTATGGAACATATAACCTGATTTTTTTAACAAACATAAAAAGTGGACAATGCTTTAAAATTCAGCCTGGCGGATTTTTTCTTTAATGACAATCCAGACGTACTAAAACCTCCATCCGATTTTGAAGAATGGATGAGTGACTCCCGCATCCAGGCATGCTTCAGTTTCTTTGAACAGCAGCTTTTATCCGCCCCCAAGACTTCAACCGAGATACTCAGTAATCTTGACGGCAAACGCCATAAATTTATAAACCTTACTTCTTATAATTACCTCGGACTGTCCACCCATCCGGAAGTCATTGCTGCTGCGATAGAAGGTTTAAAACAATACGGCCTGGGAGCATCCGGGGCCCCTCTGCTTTCCGGCACCTTAGACTTGCATGTCAAATTCGCCCGCATGCTGGCTGAATTCAAACAAAAAGAAGACTGCCTCTTGTTCTCCAGCGGCCTGGGAGGAAACTTGGGCACTATGCAGGGACTTCTGCGTAAGGGAGACCTGCTGGTAATGGATGAGAAATGCCATAAAAGCCTAGTGGATGGGGGGACACTTGCCCGGGTTAAGATGAAATTTTTCGAGCACAATGACACAATGCACTTGAACCGGATCCTAGAACAGCACAAAGGCATAAGAACCCTCATTGCTATTGAGGGAGTATACTCTATGGATGGAGACCTGGTAAAACTACCAGAGATCGTTGATGTCTGCAATCAATACCCCAATGTCCGCATATTTATAGATGAGGCCCATTCAACCCTTATGTTTGGAGATAATGGCAGGGGCGTTGCTGAACACTTCGGACTGGAAGATAAAATCGGCATATCTTTCGGAACCCTCTCCAAATCCTTCGGAGGGTTGGGCGGATTTGTCTGCTCCAATGCAAAGATCATCCGCTATTTAAAAGGATATGCTTCTCCCTATAATTTTTCATGTGCTCCTTCACCTCCAATTATCGCAGGAATGATCAAAGCACTTGAAGTTGCCACACGTGACTCTTCCCTCAAAGATAAGCTCTGGGATAATACCGCATATTTCAAAAAAAACCTGAAAGACATGCAACTTAACACCGGCGGAACCGAATCCCAGGTCATTCCAATAATCATCGGCTCCTCAGGCGAGCTTCTCTTTGAAATGGCAACTGCTGTTCAAAAAAGAGGACTCTTCCTCCAGCCAGTCGACTTTCCCGCTGTCCCAGCCCATTCCCGCCGCTTCAGGATTTCAGTATCATCACAGTTAAGTAAAAAAGAAATTGATACTGCCTGTAATATCATTGAAGACGAAATCGCCCGCAGACTACCTTAAACTTAAAACATTGCTATGGATTATCAGTCTATTTTAAGAAAGAACCGAAAAAAAGCATTGGCTTTATTGTCTGAATTAACTAAAAAAGCAACATTTTCCAAACTAAACTACAGACGGGAAGATATAAAAAAAATAATTCCCCACCGCAAACCCTTTCTGCTGGTAGATAAACTTTATGGCATCGATCTGGAGAAAAATAATGAAACGATCATCGGCTCCCGGTTTATTCCTGCAGACGACCCGGTATTTTTAGGGCACTTTCCTGATTCTCCGGTATATCCCGGTTCGCTTCAAATAGAAATGGCAGGCCAGCTTGGACTTTGTCTTTCCTATTTTGTTATGAATTCACGGAATTCTATTGCAGCTGATGCCCGACCTGTCTCGGTAAGGGCAACAAAAATTTTAGGAGCCCTGTTCCTGGAGCCATTACTTCCGGAAAACCCAGTTAGACTCATCTCTAAAAATCTGGAATATGATGATTTTTTCGGCACAGTAATAAGCCAGGTCATCTCAAAACGAAAAATCTGTTGTGTTTGTATTTCCCAGGTCTTTTTCCCGGGTGAATAAACAGCCAAAAACTGCAATGACTGAAATTATAACAGCGGCATGCCGCTGACTCTCCTACTTTTTTTAATCTATCCTGAGTTATTCACAAGTCGAGGTTGCCGCAGATACGGAAAAGCAAAAAGAACAGGAACTTCAGGAAAGGCAGTAAAATTTGAAATTTTAGTTAAAAGTCTAAAATCTAATGAAATTCTGATGTGGCTGAAGCGAGCACAAGCCACACCTGAATTTCATTTTTTATGAATAGTTCAGGCTATAAATTCTGAAAGTATAATAGAAGCGTTTTGACCGCCAAAACCGAAGCTGTTTGACAAAACATGGTGCACTTTCTTCTCAATAGGTCCATCAGCAGCAATATTTAAGTTAATTTGCGGGTCCTGTTCAAAAATATTTATGGAAGGATGGATAACTCCTTTTTCAATAGCCAGGATAGAAGCTATCGCTTCCACACCACCGGCAGCTCCTATAAGGTGTCCTATCATTGACTTGGTACTTTGAACTATAATCGAGCCGGTATAGTCCCCGAAAACTTTATTGACTGCCTTACTTTCTGCAAGATCCCCAAGCATAGTAGAAGTTCCATGGGCATTTATAAGATCTATTGATTCCTTATTTAGAGCTGCCCTCTCCAAAGCACTGTTCATGGCTATTACTGCCCCTCTTCCCTCAGGCTGGGGAGCAACCAGGTCTTGGGCATCACAGGAGAATCCGAATCCTTTAAGTTCAGCATAGATCCTTGCTCCCCGATTTTTGGCATGCTCCAGCTCCTCAAGACAAATAATCCCGGCTCCTTCACCCAGAACAAATCCATCCCGGTCTTTATCAAAAGGGCGGCTTGCGGTTTCCGGGGAATCATTCCGGGTCGAAAGTGCATGGATCACCCCAAAACCTGAAAACCCGGCAACATTTAAAACCGCCTCAGTCCCGCCTGCCAACATAACCTCAGCTAATCCCATTTTGATCATACTGGCAGCAGTACCGATAGCATGGTTGCTGGTTGCACAGGCAGAATTTACCGAGAAATTGGGGCCTTGAAAATTATTCTCCTTGGAAAAATATGCAGGCGGCATATTGGGTATCACGCCAATAACATAAAAAGGAGAAGCATGATCCATCCCAACTTCCTGGATCTGTTGAAACATCCTGTAATGCAGCCCACTTCCGGCATCTCCAGTTCCGATAATAGCCCCATAAAGATGGGGCGCTTTTGCTATATCTACAGGTTCAAGTCCTGCATCCTTAAAGGCTCGAGTTGCTGCTACATGACCGAAAATTATAAACCTATCCAGCCGCCGAAGCATTTTTTTTGGGAAATATTCGGAAAGATCAGGATAATCGACCTCTCCTCCGATTTGCACGGAAAAATCACTCAAATCAGTATGTTGTACCAGCCTTATACCTGATTTTCCCTCAATAAGGTTATCCCAGAACTCAGTAACATTATTAGCTATAGGGTTTATAGTCCCCATACCCGTGATAACTACTCTTGTTTCATGAGGATTTCGTTTAATCGTATTCATATTAAGCTAACTTCTGGCTGCACCTGAACCAGAAACGCCTTAACTTTAATGTAGATTTCTTTGTTTGTCAAACCACAAAGGGACAGTCCCCTGGGGTAGGGACTGTCCCTTATTGCTTTTCTGAATTATTCAGGCTTTAACTTAACGTTTCTTAAGATAAATATTGCCACTGAAAGTCTTAAGCTCTACTTCAGCGCCGCCACTGTTTACTGTGCCCTGAATCGCTTTCTTACTGAGCTTTCCGGAAATCTTAATATCAAAGTCACTGGAAATTTCTCCACTGAATGTTTTAGCCTCTAAAGAGAAGCCGGACCCGGCCGGGATGACCAAGGTAATGGGACCACTGTGCGACTTGATTTTGTAATTACCATTATCAAGGATATCTCCTATATATTCAACAGAACCGCTTAAAGCCTCAACTTTAACAGAAGTTGCATCCAAGATCTCACGCAGCTCGATATCTCCGCTAATACACTCTGCATCAACATTTCCCCTGATATTCTTAGCCGTAATCTCTCCGGATACTGTTTTTAAGTCCGCATCTCCTACAACATCTACGATCTCAAGGTCTCCACTGACTGAATTAGCATCGACTCCCTTTTTTACTCCATAAACAGTAACATCTCCACTTACAGATTCTGCTTTTGCTGCTCCTGCAATCTTCAACAGATCCACATTTCCGCTCACAGTCTCCGCTTTGGCAGAAGCTCCGATACCCTCCAGACTGATATCGCCGCTTACGGATTTAATGCTGGGGTAAGCCTGGGAAGGTATTGTCAGCCAGTAATCCACAGATACACCGGTTGAACGGGATCTGAAAAAATCTTTGGGATATTTGGTTTTGATCCGGAGGGTTCCTCCTTCCTGAGTGATCTCAATTTTAACTTTCTGAAAATTTTCTTTTGCTTTAGCTTCAGATGAGGTCTTGGTAGTTTTTAGGGCCTCGATCTGAACCTCACCTTTGTTCCAGGTTTTTACTTCAATGTCCCCAGAAATATTGGTAAGGATCACTTTTCCGTCTTTGGCTAAAGAAACAGTCTTGCTGAATTTTTCTTCATACTTCTCTTTAGCCAGCAAATTTGCCGGAGCAAGTCCTAAAAGAAAGATACTAAAGCTAAAAATTACTGCAAAAACCGCTGCTTTTTTAATTCTCATGATAAATCTCCTTATTTAGATAGTTGTATCTATTTTCCCTTTTAAAGGAATATTTCCGTTTAAATTTATTATTCTGCTTAGCAAGTCTTCCTTTTCCTTATAGACCGCCAGTAAGTACCTATATGGCTCATAATTTTCCGGATTGCTCAGGACCGCTTGTTTGCAGGCGGATATTGATGAATTGATGATCTTGAGGTTAGTTTTAAAAACTTCAGCCACTTTAGGGTCGAGCTGTTTTTCCTGGGCAGCCACAGCTTCACCCAGAGCATTAATAGCCTGCTGGTAGTGTTTTTCTGCCTCTTTCAATTTTGCCAGAGTATATTCCTGACTACTGGAAAAACCGGCAAACTCCGCTTCTTTTCTAAGATACTGCGGGCCCAGAATCATGGCTCCTGCTATGATCAAGACTATGCCCGCTGCTGCTGCATAGCGAAATCCGGGAAGAGAAAACCATTTTCGCCTCTCAAGGTCAGGAGTAAAACTTTCATTTTGGCCTGCGTTTAGGCGCGCCTCAATTTTACTCCAGGTTTCTTTGGGAGGAGAATGTTTTTCCAGCTTTCCAGCATTATCAGCAATCTTTTTAAAATCCTCTAATAATTTTTTGCAGTCCGGACATTCTTCGAGATGCTTTTTAATAGAAGCTTTCTGCTTATGACTCAAATTACCGTCAATATATTCTATAAGCATCTTCTTTACACTTGCGCATCTCATTTTTTTCTCCTTATAGTACTTGCTTAATTTCCAGATATTTCCTTATTTTCATTCGCGCCTTAAAAAGCTGGGACTTTGATGTCCCCTCTGAACATCCCATTATGCAGGCTATCTCTTTGTGTTTGAATCCCTGAACATCATGCAGAATAAATACACTTTTCAGTTTAGCTGAAATTCCCCGGAGAGCTTCTTCCAGGGAGGTTTTAATCAGCTTTTCCGGGTCGCCGCTTTCTTCATCAGCCAAAAACGGCTCTATATTCTGCAAGGAAACTGACTTCTTGAGCTTCATTTTTCGGTGGCGCAGATAACTAAGGCATGTATTTACTGCGATCCGGTAGGCCCAGCCGGTAAATGCTTCATCCTTGTCCAAATTTTTAAGGTTAGTGAATATCTTTATGAAAATATCCTGGAACAGATCCTCTGCTGTAGCCGAATCATATGTATATCGATATGCCAGCCCGTAAAAAGAGGTTTTAAAATATGCGTACAACGATTCCATAGCATCATGGTCTCCATTTCGGCTAAGGCTTACCCACTCCAAAGGAAAATTCCTTCTATTCTTCTCCATATTCATCTCTTCGCTTTTTCTTTCTATTTTAGCATAATTCTTGTCTTTTATACTCCCTGGAATAGTAAATAGTCTGGCAGCAATTTCACACATCTTTTTTCCTTACATATATAGATACACCAGCAGGCAAAAAGGTTGCTTTTTTTATTCTATCCTGGATTATTAACGAGTCGAGGTTGCTGCAGATGAATTAAAGGCGGGATTAGAGAAAAGCAGTGTGTCCCTATGTCCTCAAATAAGACGCACCGTTGATATCCACAATACATCCGGTCAAATAATCCGTTCCCTCTGAGGAAAGGAAAACCACAGCCTTGGCTACCTCATCAGGCGTAGCCACCCGGCCCATTGGACTCTGATTCCGGATAGCATCTCCTTCCAGGCTAGCCAGCGCCTCTTTGGCCATATCCGTCTTCACCCAACCCGGAGCAACAGCGTAAACGTAGATGTTGTGGGGAGCCAGCGCCTTGGCCAGGGACTGGCTCAGCGCATTCTGGCCCGCTTTACTGGCCCCGTAGGCCGGAGCGTCGGGTTCACCTCGGAAAGCCCCTCGGGAGGTGACATTTATGATCTTACCTCCGCCTTTTTCGATCATGTGACGGGCAACCAAAAAGGCCGCGTTCGCAGATCCAATCAGGTTTGTATCAATGGTCCGACGCCAGGCGTCCTGCCACTCCTCATAATTCAGGGAGGGAACTGGGTGTTCCACAAAGATTCCGGCATTGTTGACAAGCACGTGAATACGGTCCCTTTTCTTTATAACAGTCTCGACCATAGACTTGATTTGCTCGGCCACTGAAACATCGGCCTGGACGATCATGTGGTGGCCGCCTTTGAGCTGAGACAGACACTCTTCGGCAGCACCTCTGTTTCTATTGTAGTGAATAGCCAGGGACGCCCCCTGTTCAGCAAATTGAACAGCAATGGCACGTCCTATGCCCCGGGAAGCCCCGGTTACCAGTACCGTCTGATTTTTAAAATCCATTACGCCTCCTTCCTCTAAGCTATTGTATCAACAATAATACAAAGCCCAAACATATCCAGTCAATAAAAAATCTGCAGGAAAGAGAGATTCTCAGAGAATTGGTCTGGAGATAAGCAAAGTCAATCGGGGAAAAACAAATCTTGCGCCATACTTTTTCGCAGGTTAGCCTCTGCCTGGCTGTCCCAATATCCACAGTCTAATTCCAGGAAAACAGAAGTATAGGGAAGGGTTAAATTTGTTTTTAGAACCAACACCCGAAAAGTCTTGGCTGCCTCATCCAGCTTTGCTATCAATTCTTCATGAGGGACCATACTGACTTCTCTCTCCGCAAGCAGTGCTTTCAACTCTTTCCTATAGGAGGAAATACCAGGAGCATTCTTTTCCGGCACATATTCAATTTCTTTATCAAGATAAACTTTAGCCTTTACGTGATCTGCCTCTTCCACAGCTTTGAGAACTGCTTCGACAACTTCAATCTGCCCTTTCCCCGTTGCTATGGTTTCAATTCCGGCCCGGCTTTGAAAGGGATAGGCAGAGTCTGCAATAAGGATCCAATTGCGATGGCCTAATAATTCCACATTTTTAGCTAATGAACCTCTCCAAACCTGTTTATCCACCCGTGAACATCCGCTTAGGATAATAATCCCTCCTAAAAATAAAACTGAGATCAATGATCTCTCTTTTTTATTAATAGAAGCAGTAATCATTTTTCTCCTCCTACTCTAAGAGATATTTTTTAAGGCACGCTCTGCCGCTCTTTTAATGATCCGCCGCGGTGATTCCATTTGAGCTGCTTTTTTTAAAAAAGGAATATCTGCTTTGCCGCCGCATTTACCTATTGCATTTATGGCTTCGGCTTGAGCCCGGTAGCTGTCATCCTTTAAGAAGCGGTCCTTAAAAAAGCTGACAAGACCCGGATCATTTAATTCCCCTAAAACTTTCAGAGCAGCTGCTCTTACTTGTGAGTTTTTATCCTCACATTTTGCCTTAAACAACTTCATGTGTTCCGGCCTCTTTATTTCCCCTAAAAGTTCAACTGCATTCTTTCTTACATTCCAAAAAGAGTCATGCTCAGCTCTATCGATCAAAGCAGTAATAGCCTTACTTTCATCTAAAAATTTCACTAACTCAGACGCTGCCCACATGCGTCCGATAACATCATCATTTTTAAGTTGAAAGAGAAGTTCTTGCAGGCTCTTTTCAAAATTCCACTCTTTTAAGAGATAATTCCCCTCATCAAATCTTACCATTAAGGGCTTTTGTTTGACTCCAAATACATATTCATTTTCTTTGCCTCTGATCCAGAGTTTCTTTGAAAATCTTTCTTCCGGCGTTACAATTCCAATTATAACCGGAGTCTTATAAATTGGAACCCCGCTTGAAGTATCTTGTGTCTGAATGATTCTAAGCTTAAGTTTTCTAGTGTTCTCATTCCACTGGTAGTTTATATCAAACACCGGGTGGCCCGGTTTAAAGATCCATTGTTCAAAAAACCAATCAAGATTCTGTCCGCTTGATTCCTTTACAGCTATCATCAGATCATGAGTGTCCACAGCCTGAAAAGAATGTTTCTCGAGAAAATGCTGAAGAGAGTGGAAAAAAGGTTTATCTCCCATGACAAAACAGAGCATGTTAAGGATAGTTGCTCCTTTTGGATAGGAGTGGCTGTCCATAATATTCCAAGGGTTGTTATACCGGTTAAATACGATCGGGCGGATATATTCATTGTGCGCCTCTCTTAGATAGCTGTTCTTCTTCCCTAAAAGATTGATTGCGCCTTCCTCCTCTCCCCGGTCATGCCGCGAATAGAGGTATTCAGAATAAGTGGCAAAACTCTCACTTAACCAGACGTGGCTCCAGGTCCTTTCCGTAATAGTATCTCCCCACCATTGATGGGCAAGTTCATGCGCTACAAGTCCTTCGCTTGAAAAATCCTGCTCCGCTCTTTCATCATGAATAGTACTGTGTCCTAAAGTAGTCGCAGATGTATCTTCCATCCCCCCGCCTGAGCCGGCAATACAGACCTGGTCATATTTTGCCCATGGGTAATTAAATCCAAATGTTTTATTATAAAAATCGATCATTTGTGGGGTTTTCCGGAAAGACCTCATAGCATCAGGCACATCCTTTTTATAGACCCAGTAATTAACAGGAAGAGAACCTAAAGAATCCTCGATCACTTCATACGGCCCGGCAGCCATCATAATAAGATAGGTTGAATGAGGAAGTTCCTGGGACCAGTGATAAGTCTTGGTGTTATTCTCCTTGTCTTCCGTAACTTTAACAAGTTTTCCATTGGAAAGCACCTTGAAATCATTTTGCACAGTTGCAATGACTTCATTTGTCACTTTATCATTGGGAAAATCAAAACAGGGAAACCAGTGGCGGGCGCCTTCGGGCCAAGCAAAGGTGTTTATCTGGGCAGGATAATCAGCAGCAGCCTCAATAAATCTGAGCCCTTTCTGGGAATTTTCTTCATAATATTTGATTATAAAGGATAATTCTTGTTTATAATCATATTTTTTTGACAAATCAATAATCAGGCTATGGTCTGTCTGTTCGAATTTCAAAGGTTCGCCGTTAAGGGCGGCAACAGAAGTCACTGTGAAATCCTCAGCATCTAACACACACTGCTGAAAATCATCTTTTAAAGAAAGTAAAGTCACTTGATTTTCACCCCAGTAAATCTTTTTTTCCAGATCAAATTTAAATTCAAGTTTATAGTGAACCGCATCATAATCGTGGCTTCTTTCAAAGTTAAGAGGCCATTTGTAGATATCAACTTTCTGAGCAGATAAAATCGAGCTTAACAAAAGGAAAATAAGAATATGCACTTTTGTTCTTTTCACAATCTTTCTCCTTGAAATGGAATGCTCTGTGGGCATCATTGTCCTCTAGTTTTTAACACAGATTATAGTGAACTTCAATTGATAACTCCAATCAATGATTTTCTAAAATCCGCAAATATTGATAAATACCAGAAATATTCCTATAATGATTTGACATTTAAAAGATATGTTATTTAATTCAATTGATTTTGCAATTTTTTTCCCGATTATTTTTATCCTCTACTGGTTCGTAATAAATAAGAAATTAAAATATCAAAACTTGTTGATATTAACTGCCAGCTATATATTTTACGGATGGTGGGACTGGCGGTTTCTATCACTGATATTTTTCAGCTCGATCGTTGATTACTGCGTTGGACTTAGACTAAATAAAATAGATGATAAAAAGAAAAGGAAAATCCTGCTGGCAATCAGCCTACTGGCTAACTTAGGCCTGTTGGGATTCTTTAAATACTATAATTTTTTTATTCACTCTTTAGTCGACTCCTTTGCAGTTATGGGAATTACTCTGCATAAAAGCTCGTTAAATATTATTCTTCCAGTTGGAATCAGTTTCTATACTTTCCAAACCTTAAGCTACACAATTGACATATACAGAAAGAAATTAAAACCCACAAAAGATATTATTGCCTTTTTTGCCTTTGTCAGTTTTTTCCCTCAGCTTGTTGCCGGCCCCATCGAAAGGGCAAAGAATCTACTTCCCCAATTTATGCGAACACGTTCATTTGTTTATGAGGATGCAAAGGATGGACTAAGGCATGTATTGTGGGGATTATTTAAAAAAATCGTTATAGCAGACACCTGTGCAATATATGCCGATAAAATATTTTCAACATATGATACAGCAAACGGCAGTATGCTTGTCATCGGGATTTTATGCTTTGCGGTTCAAATCTATTCAGATTTTTCCGGCTATTCTGATATTGCCATCGGCACTGCCCGGCTGCTCGGCTTTAATATCATGAGGAACTTTGCCTACCCCTATTTCTCCCGGGATATTGCAGAATTCTGGAGAAGATGGCACATATCGCTTTCCACCTGGTTTCGGGACTATGTCTACATACCTATGGGGGGAAGCAGATGCAGCAAACTGCTGCGCATAAGAAATATAATAATCACTTTCACAGTAAGCGGACTCTGGCATGGAGCAAATTGGACATTCGTCGCCTGGGGTTTTTTAAATGGAATATATTACATCCCTATAATGCTTTTAAATAAACAAAAAAGCCATAGTGACCAGGTCGCAGAAGGAAAATTATTTCCAAATATCCGAGAGATTATTCAACTCGCCTCAACATTTTTTCTGACACTTATAGCCTGGGTATTTTTTCGTGCCCCAAATATTGAGACAGCTTTCCTTTATCTAAATAGGATGTTTTCAAAAACATTATTTACCTGGCCCCGCCTGGAACCTGATTTCATTTGGCTGCTAATCCTGCCAATAATCGAGTGGTTTCAGAGGGACAAGCTACATCCTCTGCAGATCGATAAACTGCATATTAGCTTAAGAGCATGTATTTATTTAGTATTGGCGATGTTGATATTGTTTTATTGTGACAGGAATAACCAGGCATTTATATATTTTCAGTTTTGAGTATAAAATGAAAAAATTTTTAATAAAAGTTCTTGTTTATTCTGCGCTTTTTTTGTGTGTAAATTTTTTGTTCGGCCAATTACTCAAATTGTACAGAACTCATTTGATCGAAGCAAAAAAATTTAATCCCCCCATAAAATGGGAGGAGTTTTACACAACTGAAGCCCAAACGATTGATATTGTTTTTATCGGTTCTTCTCATTGCATCCGCAGCTTTGATCCTGCAATTTTTGATAAGATAACTTCTTTGTATTCATATAACCTGGGTACTCCTGGGCAGTCACCAACTACAAGTTATTTTGTCTTAAAAGAGGTCTTGCGGTTTCATAAACCGAAGATCATCATTCAGGAAATATCCTTCCGGGGATTCAGTGCCAAAAACCAGTTGGTAAACGGCGGCTATAATTTTGATTTCATGAAAATAAGCAGGAATAAACTGGATTTTTTCTTCAATGGTTTTAAATTTTCAGAGTCCCTGACATTCCTATTCCCCTCATTCAGATTTAGAAATAACTTGAGATATGTCATTAATTATCTTTATACCGGAAAAAAAGTAAAAAAATCAAAAGAAGATACTTATAAAGGGAAAGGATTTATGTCAAGAAACCATTCTGTTACTCTAGATGAGTTGAAAAACAATAATATATATGAAAAAAAGGCATTTAATGCATCCAAGTTAAATAAAAACCGCTTGAAATATCTGGAAAAAACCGTAAACCTATGCAAGGAAAATAAAATTCAAATTATCTGGGTAACCGCTCCCCTCCCAAAAATAACCATTAGTAAAATCAGACACGGCTCTAAGATATACCCTTTTTTCAAAAATTTAGCTGACCAATATAGAGTGCCTTACATAAATTACTATGCAGATAAAAAGGTTAAATTCATCGACACATCTGATTTCCAAGATACTCACCATTTAAATAGAAATGGCGCCAAAAAACTCAGCACTGATCTGGCCAAAAGAATTTTAGAGTATCTGGATAACTAACCTGGATTATTCATAAAAAATGTCGATTAGAAATAGATATTACATTGTGAACGAAATGGCAAATAGGATTTACACATCAATAAGTGTAGAATATGTATTTATAAATCAGTATCATACATATCGACATTTTTTATGAATAATCCAGGCTAAATGAAAGCTATTATAAGATTTTTTTCTTCGGTTAAACTTGCAATCGTTCTTCTGATTATTCTGACATTGGCTTCTATTTTAGGGACTCTTATCCCCCAGGGAAGGAGTGCGGCTGAATATACTGCTCGCTATGGCCAGATATCTGATTTGCTCACACGTATGGAAATAACACATTTATACCATTCCTGGTGGTTCTTAGGCCTGCTATTTTTAATTTCTATCAATATAATCGTATGTTCATTGACACGATTAAAACCGAAACTAAAAAAAACACTCCGGCCAAAACTGGAATTTGAAAGCAAGATGCTAAACTCGCTTAAGGTTTCGCAAACATTCACTATAAACAAAGAAATTGAAAAAACAAAGGAAAGGTTAAAAGAATTATTAGTATTAAATAGATACCGCACTCAGGAAAAAGCGATAAAAGGCCGGGTTTTTCTTATGGCTAAAAAGCATGTTTTTGGAATTTTTGGGTCAGATGTCATTCATCTCGGCCTCCTTATTATTATCCTGGGAGGAATTCTCAGTGGACTCCTGGGATTTAAAAGCAACCTGCAACTGACTGAAGGCCAGATTCTTAAAATCCCAAAGGCTGATTTTTCCCTCAAGTTGGATAAATTCGAAACCGAATACTATGAGAGCGGTAGGGTTAGGGACTGGAAAAGCACTCTTACAATTATAGAAAATAAAAAAGAAATATTTACAAAAAAGATCGAAGTAAATCACCCTCTCTCTTATAAAGGCTTCATGTTCTACCAGAGCAGCTATGGTTGGGATTGGGAAAGCCCCTCAATAAATATTGTCATAAAAGATCAAGGTGACCTATCGAATGGCATAAACATCACTCTCAAAATCGGCAACAAAGCTATTTTAGGGGATAAAAACTTAGAAATACATGCCTTACACTTTGTGCCTGATTTTGTTTTAAATGACAGGAACCAAGTAACTACCCGTTCTCTGCAGCCGAACAACCCAGCTGTCTTTATTAAGGCTATTAAAGATGGCGAAGAACTATTTTCCGGCTGGGTTTTCTCTAAATTCCCAGACTTTGTCCAGCAGGATTCCCAAAAGGAAAACAGAATGTCTTTTCGTTTTGTTGATTTTAAAGCCAAACAGTATTCCGGAATCCAGATGACAAAAGACCCTGGAGCAAACTGTATCTGGGCTGGTTGTGTCATCCTTATGTTTGGCCTCTTTGTAGCATTCTACTGGACGAACCGGGAAATAAAGATTTTAATGGAAGAAAAAAAAGGCAGCACTTATGTAATCATCGGAGGTTTGGCTCCAAAGAACAGGGAATCTTTTCGGGCAGAATTTGATAAGATCACAAAAAATCTCAGGAGATAAAAATGAACGAAAGCACCCTCTTTCTTATATCATTCATCCTATACATTTTTTCAGCTTTCTTCTACTTTGCTTTTCTTTTTTCAACTAAGAAAAAGTTTGCCAAACAGGGGTATTGGGCTGCTGCTATTGGCTTGGCCATCCATACGGGCGCACTTGTTCTAAGAATATTTGAA
>JAUWNW010000060.1 GCA_030612445.1 Candidatus Aminicenantota bacterium | reverse complement strand
CTTCAGTTTTGGGCAAGGCCCAAAATGTAACCCTTTAGAAGACCAGGAAAGACAGGAAAAGCAGGAACTTCAGAAAAACCAGTGAAAGCTTTAGTTTAACTTACTTCGCGGAGCGAAGTGATAAAGGATTGATTTGTTTTGCCAATTCATTGGCAAAATAAATCAACATTATGCTTTCATCCGTGTTTTATCCGCGTCCATCCGCGTCCCATACTTTTTCCGTGTCCTCAGCGTAAAATTTTGTTTTTATATCAACTGACCTGATTCTTGCTTAAGACTCAGATACCAATCGTTTTATGGATTTCTGCAATCTGTTCACGGCTGAGAGGAAAAATATAGCGTTTGACCTCCTGAGCTTCTCCTTTTAAAATCACTACAGTCGTTCCCTTACCAGCCAGAGAACTAAATATGCGGGAACGGTCAACCAGGATCGGAAACCTCACTCTATTGGCCATTCTGAAACCACGGATTTTTTTCTCCGCGATCTTAACTGCAATATCTTCAGATTCAGATCCTATATTTCCTTCAAAAATAACAACACCCCACACATACTGGTCTTGAAATTGATGAGGAAGTGAATAGCAAAACTGCAGAAATGATTCAAGACAAGAAAAACACATAAAATCTCCAAAATCAATTATTAAAAGCAATTGGATTTTTGCAGGTTCCTCCTGCCTATCCTCCGCATGATCTGAAAAGGAAGTTGTGGTTTGAAAAAGAATCATACCAAGGATCAAACTTGTAACCTTAAAGTATTTCAAAATTAGTGCTCCCCTTATTGTATCTTTAGATTGTTTTAAAATGAAGTTTGAATTTCTTTAAAGTGACCCCGGAATTGGCACGGGCGTAAAGATTATCCCGGCTGTCAAAATAAATGAGATGACTATCTTCAGGCAGAGTAAATGTAGTTAGATGTTCCCCTTCCTGATTTAAAACATACACATCCCGGCCTCTATTCTTTGATAAACCTCCGCCAAGCACATAAAGTCGCCCCTTACTATCCTTTGCTATAGTTTTATATATGACCTGGACAGGTAGATTTAATCCTCTAATCATCTTTTTCTCTACTTTTTTTCTATCTAAAAGATTCCGGGTCCATATTTTGTTTCCCTCTGTATTATATTTTTCGATCCGGTCCTGGAATATATAAGCCAGGTATACATTGCCGTCTGAATCGATCTCCATATTAACCTGGCCCATCATCACATTTTTATTATTATTCAGATAATTGAACTTTCGCAGGACCTGCCCTGCTTCATTTATAAAATATATGCTTCCTTTCGTCAGAACAGAAAGATATGTAACTGCAATACATTCATCAGAAATTGCCTTAAATCCGGATATATACCGCTTGCTGGGAATCTTCCTTAAAAAATTTAGGTCCTTATCAAAAACCATAATACCAGGCTCATATTGATCCTTAACATAAATCCGCTCAAGGGAGCAGGAAAGGGCCAGAGGAGCTAAAAACTCCCCTGGGCCCTCCCCTTTCCCACCGGCTTTTTTTAAAAGCCGTCCGGACGGATCGAATTTTTTTAACGAGTAATCCATCATATCAGTCACATAGATATTCCCATCATCATCAGCAGCGACTCCTGACCACATAAAGATAGCATCATCATCAAGGCTCCCGATACTAAGTACTTCTTCCAGCTCAACTTGACCCAGCTTGCCTTCATCTTTTTTCTGAGGCTGACATCCGATCATCAAACCCAAAACAATAATAAATAATGTACAGTTCTTAACTTTCATTTTATTTACCTTATGTGAATGACGCCTGCTGTTATCATTTTTTCTCGCTTCTATTTTTTTTCAATATATTTGACGCAAAACAGATATCCAGTTCCACAATATATAAAATTCATACCATATATCGACGATATAAAAGTATTCATACAGAGTTCAAACGCTTTTTCACATGAACCAGCTTCAAGCATTGGAGCTCCATAGGTAATAAATAAAGCAAGAAACAAAATGGTTATCACAAACACTTTTTTATTTTTGATAATATTCCTCACAATTTTCTCCCTTTAATTTCTATGCTTTCTGATAATAAGCCAAACACCAGGAATAACCCGATAAACATCCTGTTAGCCCAGCTGCAACCGTTGCTGGAGCCAATATGGCCCCAATTATACCTGGAAAAATTAAGCTGGCCCCGCATCTTGCCAGCGCCTTCTCGCATACTCCACCGGACAAATAGTTGGGAGCAGCAGTCATGGCAATAATGCATAAGACAAGGACAGTCACTCCGAGTTTCTTTTGGATTGATTTTTTGTTTTTATTCATTTAAACCTCCTTATATCAAAATCAATTGCAACTTCTATGCCATAAGATATAAATTTAATAAAATAATCTTAACTTGCTGATAACATTGGCGTTGCAAAGCTATGTTTTAAGGATTGGGATATAAAAGATAAGGTTTGATGTTTACTGAAGTTTACTATCTAAAACTTCTTAGGAAACTACTGTTTACTGGATTTGCTTACAGAATCAAAAGCCGCCAAGCGTTCAAGGGTTTTTTCCTTCCCCATGACCTCAAGAACATCAAAAATTCCAGGACTTACTCTCGTTCCCAGAACCAGAACCCGAGCTGCATGTATCATTAAAGCAGGCTTGATTCCTTCTTTTTCAGCCCGGCTGCGTAAAGCCTTTTCCAGCGGTAATGCTTTGAAGCTTTCTAACACACTAAAATCATCATAAAGCCGGGCGAGCAATTCTCCTAAGCGTTCATCCTTGAGATGTTTTTTTACAGCTTTACTTTCATAGGGAAAATCATCTGAAATAAAAGGCAAAGCTCTGTCAGAAAAATCTTCAATCTTCCGGCTGCGCTCTTTTAGAAGTCCAATCAGCTTAAGAAACCAGGGCCGCTTTTCAGTCTCCAAGGCTTGCTGCCATAGCCCTTTTTCCTGTAGCACTGCCTTAACTAAAGGAAAAAGCTCCTCAGCACTTTTATCCGAAATAAGCCGGCCATTGATCCACTCCAATTTGGAAATATCAAAGACCGGGCTGCCTTGGCTGCGTTTATCCAGGTAAAATTTCTCAATAATTTCGCCTCTGGAATATATCCTCTCTTTCCCCGGATCCCAACTCATCTGGGCCAAGTAATTAAATAAAGCCAGGGGTAATATCCCCATCTCCCGGAACTGAAGTACAGAGGTAACTCCATGTCTTTTACTCAATTTTTTCTTGTCCGGTCCAAAAATAAGTGACTGATGAGCAAATTCCGGCGGAGAAACGCCTAAAGCACGGTAGAGTAAAATCTGTTTGGGGGTATTCGATATGTGGTCATCCCCCCGGATTATATGGGTTATCCCAAGGTCGATATCATCCACTACAACAGAAAGATGGTAGGTAGGAAGGCCATTACTGCGAAGTAATACAAAATCTTCGATATTTTTACTTTTAACAGTTATAGGGCCATGGATAAGGTCTTTGTAAAACACATCCTCATCAGGCACTTTAAACCGGACTGCTTTGGATCTTCCTTCTGAACAGTAATAGGCAGCCCTTTTTTTTACCAGCTCTGCTGCTTTTTCCTGGTAGAGCTTTATTCTTTGTGATTGAAATACGGGTTTATCGTCCCAATCAAGGCCCAGCCACTTCAATCCTGCTAAGATCCCCTCTGTCATTTCCTCGGAAGACCGTTCAAAATCCGTATCTTCGATGCGCAGTATAAAGCTCCCCCCATGATGCCTGGCGAATAACCAATTATAGATGGCTGTCCTGGCAGCGCCGATATGGAGATGTCCGGTCGGACTAGGGGCAAACCTTACTCTAACCATTTTCCCAAGTTGAAATATAGCACAATATCAATCATTAGGGGAAGATAAAAACCAGATTATGGAGTATGGATTAGGTTAAACCTTTAAAAAAAATAAACCATTATTTTACACGGATGGACGCTGAGGACACGGATAAGACTAAAACGTTGATTTGTTTTCCCAATGAATTGGCAAAACAAATCAACCCTTCATCACTTCGCTGTGCGAAGTAATTTGAAATAAAGGCGGAGAGAAGCGAACGGTTTACATTTTGTGCTCCAGCACACAATTGGAAATAGCTTTTTGTTTTTTGGGATGCAAGCCAAAAAAGAAAAAACAGCTTAACTCGGTGTCCTCTGCGTCCTCCGCGTAAAATAAGAATTTAAAGTTTTGCTTATCCTGGCTTTATCCGCGTCAATCCAAGTCTGATATTGTTTTTTTTACCATTCACCATTTACAGGGGTTTTTACAATAAATTCAAATTAATCATTGACTCATCCTAAAAAAAATAATATAAATATGAGTGGATTATACGAGGATTCTTTATCAAAACCGAGGTTTAAAAGATTGTCAGAATCATTAAAAAATGCCTTTGAAAATAACATCCTGATTCTTAACGGTAATGTTAAAGAAGCTGAAGTCATTAAAAAATTATCTGTCCCAAAAGGAAAAGTATACACAACATTAAGCATAGAAAAAACCATAACCCTCCTGGAAAACACAAGTTTCAATGTCGCAATAATCGATGCTTCAATAGCGCATTATTCCCAACTAAAAGGATTATTCCGGGAAATAACCAGTATCATTGTCACCGGACTGTCTCAACCTGAACTTACATCCATTGCAAATGAGTGGCCACAAAACCATCACGTTGATACAATTAGCACAATATACCTCCGGGAAAATAACACCTCATTTTTACTTGCCTTGGATATGGCAGCTAAACATTCCCATCTCATTAAAAAATTAAAATTACTAAGCCAATCGCAGGAACAAAACAAAGCCGAGTTAAAAGAAGCCCTTTCCCAGATACCGGAGATCAAAAACTTTATTAAAAATTCAGCATTAAAAGAGCTTAAGAAAAGAATCTCGATTGAAGCCAACTACATCTGGCTGAAAAAGGAAAAACAAAAAATAGAAGATCTCCTTATAAAACTTTACCGGGCAAATGACATTACCGGCCTCCTTGATATTGTATTTGACATTAAAGATTTGGTTCAGGCTAGAGGAATATCTTTTTATATAATAGATAAGAATGGAACAAGAGAAAAATACTTGAAACCACTGGTCTGGAACAATCATATCCCCTCTCATGAAGACCTTAGTGATCTGAATGTAAGCCTTGATTCTAAAGATTTTGCTACTGATACTGTTTTAAGTAAATGCGATATTAATACTTCAAAATTTGAATTTGATAACAGGCTGTCTTCCCGCTATATTAATCTTTTAAACTATTCCTTAAAAAGCATACTATGTGTTCCCATCAAACACGAGGAAGATATCATAGGTACATTGGAAGTCTACAATAAGACAAAAAATGGGAATTTACAAAAAGATGGGTTTACCAAAGAAGACCAGAAAATCCTGCGCAAATTATCCGAACATATATCAATTGCAATCAATAAATTAAATCTAATTCAATTCGATGCTCTTACCGGCTTACTTCGGCCAGCTCCTTTCCTTGAAAAAGTTCTTCACAAATTAAAGTCGGAAAATAAACGACACGAAGAAAACCCTACTTATTCTCTTGTTATGGGAGATGTGGATTGGTTTAAGTACTATAATGACCGCAATGGACACGAAGCTGGAAATAAAATACTTCGTGAATTAGCCGATATATTAAAATCCTCGGTACGGGAAGAAGATATTATTTGCCGCTATGGAGGAGAAGAATTTTTGTTTTTTCTAACTTCTATTAAAAGCAAAGAAGAATCATTATTTTTTACAGACAGGATCAAAAAAAGCATTGAGGATTATTATTTTAAAAATCAGGAATCTCAGCCCAAAAACAACTTGACAATGAGCTTTGGTATCACAAATTTTTCAAAAGATGAATCTTCGGACTGGAAAAATATGACTTTAACTAAATTAAAATATTTTATCAATGAAGCAGATAAAGCCTTACTTGAAGCTAAAGGAAATAGAAACTCTATGCTTTATTCAACAAAAGATTCGGCTGAAATGAAAGATAAAAATAAAATTTGTATATTTCAAGACTTACCGGAAGCAAAATCAGAAAAATACTTTAATGGACTTTCTTCTGAAAAACAAAGTTTTGAAGAAAAAAGAAAACATCCCAGATATTACACCTCGGCCTCTCTTATCAGCCGGAACGGCTTTGAAATACAGGTGGCTATGACAATAAACCTTAGCCTGGGAGGTGCAAAAATATCTTCAGAAAAACAATTCCCTCCCGGTAAAAAACTTGATATTATTATAATATTGGGAAAAACCGCACTTGAATGCAAAGGATATGTGATTTATTCACATAATAATGAACCAAATCTCCCCACCTATCATTCGGGCTTGAAATTTTCAGAATTATCGTTAAATGGCAGGCAGGTCTTAAGAGATCATTTGTCTTCTATTTCCCCCCCCCAGAACTACATTTAATTAAAATCAGGAAAAAACCAGGAAAGGCAGATAAAACAGAAACACCAGAAAGACCAGGAAAAACAGTAACTACAGATAAAGCAGGAAAGACAGAGTTATTTGGAGTTATTCGTAGCTATTTATGGGCTAACACCTGTATAATTTATTGCTTTTTAACTATGAATAACATGGCCGCTAGCCCATTAATTACGATTAATAACGCAGGCTATGCCTGCAAATAACTTAGAATTTTAATACTGCCTTTCCTGTATTTACTGTTTTTCTTGGTGTTTCTGTTTTCCCTGTCTTTACTGTTTTTTCTGTTTTTCCTGTTTTTCCTGTCTTATTCAACAGCTATCTTTAACTCTTGCATGATGGCTTCCAGATATTTATCGGGAGGAGTTATCCGCTCAAAATATTTATCCATTAATTCTTTGGCGAACTCATCAAAAGAATTAAAGTCATCCTGGTTGCTCCAATTTTTCATACTGACTTCTTCAAGAATAGTCTTAACTGTATCAATATTTATGATATCTTTAGTATATTCAGGAAGAAAACCATTATTTTTCTCATACATCCTTATAGTACTAAGCATAAGCTTGCGGATTATTTCCTGATGCTGAATGATTTCCTGTTTAATAAAAAATTGTTCCTTGGGTGATTCATTTTGAGCAATCTTGATATATAACTTTTTAGCCTCATTAATCCGATTCTTTATAGAAGCCATAATATATTCAACATCAAGACTTATATTCCCTTCGTTTTCAAAATAGGAAACTTCACCTGCCTCTTCCTCGCCTTCAGGTTTCCGGTATTTACTCAGCACTTTATGAAGTTCTGACTCCTCGCTTGAAGAAATTTCCTGATCCCCAGCAACATCTTGTTCCTCTGGTTTTTCTTTTTCTTCTGTCTTTTCTGACTTTTCATCCATTTGATCTGACTCAAATTGAATAATCTCAGGTTCTAATTTATCTTCTTCCTTTTTTTCTATATCTTCTTTTTCCTCTTTTTTATCCCCTTGGCTCTCTTCAAGCAGCTCTTTTATCTTCTGAAGCTTGTTCAGCTCATAATTAATCTCTAAACTAGCATCATCATCTCCGGTCAGTTCAGGTAATTGAGGGACAATTCCATATTTTTCTTCAAGATCCTTTTTCAGCTCGCCTATTCTTTCATCGGCTTTTTTATTGATTTCATCAATTTCTTGGCTTAATTCCCCTACTCTATTTAATTCCTCAAGAGTCTGGCCTGTCTTTTCCTCTATTTCACTCTGAAAACTTACAGCTTTTTCCAAATGCTCTTTGATTTTTTCTTTAATCCTTTCTTTTTCATCTTCGATTTCCGTTAGAATTCCCTGATGTGAAATTAAAGCTTCTTTTTCCGCTTCTATTTCTTTATTGAGCTGATCTTTTCTTATCTCGGCTTCTTCTTTTTCTTTATTTATCCTATCTTCAAGGTCCTGTTCAATATCATCTTTTTTCTTTTTTAGAATCTCTTCAAGTTGCTGTTCTATCTCTTCAATGATCGAGGCTGAACCTTTCTGAAAATTATTGTTATCATCCATTTTGATCTCCTGAACCCTTTAAATTAATCAGATTGATATTTCTTTTATTTATTTTCATTTTCTGATTCATATAATGACAAAAACTCAAATATTATTCAATACCCCTTTAAGACGAATCACAAGACTATATTTAATCCTCTTTTCTCACCCCTAAAGGTGATGCACTTAAAAAAAATATAAACTTTATTTTACACTGAGGACGCGGATAAGACTAAAACGTTGATTTCTTTTCCCATTGAATTGGCAAAAGAAATCAATCCTTCATCACTTCGCTTCGCGAAGTAATTTGAAATAAAGGTTTACTTTTTGACTTTGCCCAAAACTTGAAAGCATTTTTTGTTTTTGCAGTATGGTAGTACATCAGTATTGCTTTTACATTCGCAGACTTGAAAATATGCGGGTGCTTTTTAGATACACGTCTCTTATTTTCACAAACAAAGATTTAGATTTTGTGCCCCAGCACAAATTGGAAGATGCTTTTTCTACCATTTCCTATTTACTATTTGCCGTTTACTTA
Source organism: Candidatus Aminicenantota bacterium (assembly GCA_030612445.1). GTDB lineage: Bacteria > Acidobacteriota > Aminicenantia > Aminicenantales > Aminicenantaceae > JAUVXM01. Next base: position 9,461 of record JAUWNW010000060.1, on the reverse strand, counting down.
GTATTATTTGCCTGGATAAAATATATGGACGCCCAAAAAAGAATATTGCTTCTAGGAAAAAATGATAAGCAGAGTAAATATCTCTTAAATTTTTTAGCAAATAAATCAGTTAAAATCGATGAAGCAGAATCTTATAACGAGGCTACAATTAAACTTCTCAGCTCAAATAATTATACTATTGTCCTAATTCGTTTCACCGTATTTAATGCCAATACTCTTAGTATCATTCATAATATAAAATCATTCAATCCACATTTGGGAATAATGCTGTTGACAAATCTTAAAAAGCCCAACCTTCCGGTATCTCTTTTAGATAAAGGCATGATCGAGCATGTTTCCAGCCCTGACAATCTGGCAAGTATTTATTCCGCCCTTAAAAACGAATCAAAAAATAATTTTCTAATTCAACAAAATAAAGCCTATAAAAAACAATTGAATATATATAAACACAAAGAACAAAAAAACATGAGAAAAACTTTAGATCTGGAAGAAATTTATGACTCTACCTTAGAAAATCTAATGACCGCTCTCGACCTCCGGGATGTAGAAACTTTCGGCCACTCCCAAACAGTAGCAAAATACAGCCAGAGACTTGCCAGCCTCCTTGGGATTAAAGACAAAGAGACTATAAGCAACATAAAAAAAGGCGCTCTTCTCCATGATATAGGTAAAATCGCTATCCCGGATTCAATTCTTAAAAAGCCCGGTACTCTTTCACCCAAAGAATGGGAAAAAATTAAACGGCATCCTGCTCTCGGCTTTGGATTAATAAAAGAAATTAAGCTTGTCAAAGAAGTTGGGAATATTATTCTCTTTCATCATGAAAGATATGACGGCAAAGGATATCCCAAACAGCTTAGAAATAAAAAGATACCATCAGAGGCAAGGATCTTTGCCCTTGCAGATGCTCTAGATGCTATCACCTCGCACCGACCCTACAGAGAAGAAAAAAGCTTCTCTTACGCAAAAAAAGAAATCCAGAAACATTCCGGCACCCAATTCGACCCTGAAGTAGTGGAGGCTTTTTGTTCTTTTCCTTTAGAAAAATGGGAAAAAATCCGTTTCGAAACCACTAAGGTCATGCCTTTTTTTGAAGACATGATGCGGATCAACCAGTGAAAAGGCCGTAAAAACAGATAAAAACCAGGAAAAGCAGAAACACCAGGATAAAATTCTAAGTTATTTGAGGCAGAGCTTGCGTTATTAATAGTAATTAATGGATAGCACCCATGTTATTTACTGGCTACGCCAGTGTTATTTGAATTACGCGGGCGTTAGCCCGCAAATAACTATGAATAACTATGAATTACTATGATTATTTAGCTCTTCCGGGCTGTAAAAACCCGGGAAATTCCTGCCAAGTCGCTATAACATTCTATCTGTTCCCACTCTTGGCCAAGCATAGCCTGTACTGATTTTTCCTGTCCAAATCCTATCTCAAATACAAGATATCCGCTGGTCTTTAGAAATGCAGCTCCCTCCTTAACCAATTTTTCTATCACCTCAAGGCCGGTCTCTCCTGCAACCAGTGCTTTTTCCGGTTCATAGTCTCTGATCTCCCGGTCAAGATTTCCCCAATCTTCTTTGGTCACATAAGGCGGGTTGGAAATAATAAAATCACATCTTTTATCCAGCCCCAATTTTTTCAACGGCATATACAAATCACCCCAGATCAAGGTGATCCCTGACATACCCTGGAGCATAACATTTGTCCGGGCGATATCTAATGCTTTGTGGGAAATATCCGTGGCGTAGATCTCAGCTCCTCCTAACTCCTTAGCCAAGGAAATAGCTATATTTCCACAGCCTGTCCCAATATCTGCAATTATTTCCTCTCCACCTATTGAAAGTTCAATTACTTTTTCTACAAGCAACTCAGTTTCCGGCCTCGGAATCAGAACTCCGGGCCGCACCTTAAAAGAGAGTGACCAGAATTCTTTGCTTCCAATTAAATATGCCGACGGCACCCCCTTAAGCCGTTTTTTAACCATACGCAAGTACTTATTCTCCTGGGCAGAAGACAGGAATACATCCGGTTCTGAGTAGAATTTTTCTTCAGATAACAAAGTTAAAGCAAAAAACAGCAACTTTGCTTCAAGAGAAGAATTCGGCAAGTCTTTTAAAAGAAGCTTCCCCTTCTGTAGTATTTCCTGAGCACTTTTCACTGCGCCCCATAATCCTTAAACTCGATCTTCTCTCCCCTCGCCCATCATTTGGCTCTGGAAATGTATAGTCAGCGTATCTATAATCTCATCCAGGTCTCCATCCAAAACATTTTCCAATTTATGTAGGGTCAAGTTTAGGCGATGATCGGTAACCCTTGACTGAGAAAAATTATATGTCCTGATCTTCTCGCTCCTTTCTCCTGTCCCGACCTGGGATTTTCGGTTTTGCGAGATCTCTTTCTGTTGTTCTTTCTGCGCGATATCAAGCAGCCTTGTTCTTAGTATCCGTAAAGCTTTATCTTTGTTGCGATGCTGAGATTTTTCATCCTGGCAAGAGACTACCAGGCCGGAAGGTTTATGTGTTACTCTTATGGCGGAATAGTTACGGTTTACACTTTGGCCACCCGGTCCGGAAGAACTAAATGCTTCTATCCTCAAGTCCTTAGGATCAAGCTTAATATCCACGTCCTCAGCTTCCGGCAGGACCGCAACCGTGACTGTAGATGTGTGTATGCGTCCGCTGGTTTCTGTTTGTGGCACCCTTTGAACGCGGTGAACACCACTTTCATATTTAAGCTTGGAATAAACCCTATTGCCCCTTATACTTACGATAATCTCCTTAAATCCTTTTATCGAAGAAGAACTAGTACTCATAATCTCTTTTTTCCAGCCTTTTTTCTCGGCCAAGCGAGCATACATCCGGAATAAATCCTGGGCAAAAAGTGATGCCTCATCTCCTCCCGCCCCCGCTCTTATTTCCAGAAAAACGTTTTTTTCATCATTGGGGTCCTTAGGAAGGAGCAGGACTTTCAATTCTTTTTTGATCTTTTCCAGTTCCTTTTCAAGCTCCTGCAATTCTTCTTCCGCAAGTTCTTTGAGTTCCTCTTCTGCATGCGGATCATCAATGATTTCCCGGGAACCTTTTATGCTTTTATTTATTTTTAGAAAACTTATATAGGCTTTAACAATGGGCTCAAGTTCAGCCCTTTCTTTGGAAAGGTTTTTAACTTTACTCTGATCTGAAACTATATCAGGATCTGACAACAATGCAGTCAGCTTATCATACTTTTCCTTTACACCGCCCAACTCTTGAAGCATTATTTTTATCTTTTGATCTCACCATATTTCTTCCTGAACTTTTCCACTCTTCCCGCACTGTCAATGAACTTCTGCTTTCCTGTATAGAAGGGATGGCATTGTGAACATATCTCAACTCTGATTTCCTTTTTAGTTGACCTTGTTTTAAAACTATTTCCACAGGCACAAATTACCTGGCACTCATTGTAATCCGGATGAATATCTTTTTTCATTTTAAAATCTCCTAATTCAGCAATTATTATAGCAGAATTTCTCTAAAACTAAAACATCTTCCTCTAAATTCAGGAAATTCAGAAACACCAGAATTTTACACGGAGGACGCTGAGGACACAGATTAAAGCGATAAAGCATTAGACGCGGATGGACGCAGATAAAACCAAGATGCTTTTTCTTTTTTGGCTTGCACCCAAAAAACAAAAAGCACTTTTCAGTTTTGGGCAAGGCCCAAAAAGTAAACCTTTAGTTCACTTACTTCGCGGAGTTAACCTGGATTATTCATACATCTTGATATAAATAGTTTCATCATGAACATCGACATTTTTTATGAATAGTTCAGGCGAAGTGATAAAGGGTTGATTTCTTTTGCCAATTCAGTGGCAAAAGAAATCAACGTCTTACTCTTATCCGCGTCCTCAGCGTAAAATAAATCTTAAAGGTTTTGCTTTTACTGCTTTATCTGCTTTTCCTGCTTTTCCTGACTATAATCGCAACAATTATACCCAGTAGGTCAAAAAATAAATCATATATACTGAAGGATCTGTACGACAATACAGCCTGCCATATCTCTATCCCCAGACCATAGCTTATCGCCATAAAAAAAATCTTTATATAAGGTATTCTAAATCTGCCCAATTTATGATACCCATAACATATAAGCCACGCAAGCAGGCCAAACATACAGAAATGCAGAAAGGAATCAGATAAAATGACAGAAAGAATCGGATGGGATTCTGAAATTATCGAAATCTTATCAACCGGTACCGAACATCCTACAAACATCACCACTGCAAAAACCCAGGCTGGGATAAAAGGATGATTCCTTAAAAAAGTCACCATTTCGTTTTATTTATTTTCTCCCAATAACACGACCAATCAATGGAATACTTCATTTTTTTTTCCTTCTCATTTACCATTTCCGCATATTCTTTGGAAATAAAATACTTTTTCATTTCCTTGTTTAAGGGATAGATTTGCTCCTCGGCTTTCCACTTATAGATATTGTTTTCACTATCCCGCATACAATTCAAATGAACGATCCAAGCTAATTGTTTGAAGGAAATATGTGGAAATGATTTCCGAATCGCCTGAACCTCTGCTTTCTTTTCCGGATTGATGAAATGATAATTTCTAGAAAAGAGGAGCGCATTATGAAAATAAGCTGGAAACGCCAGAATCCCGTCATTTCTATTTAGCCGGGCTAAATAAACAAATAAATCGATTATCTTTTTCCCCAAATTAAGACCACGATAATTCTGACCGGGAAGGGGAGTTTTATCGCCGGAAAAAGGCAAATGAGGGTTTTGTAAAGTCAACCATTCCAATACTAAAAAATCATATCTTGAAAATGAGAATTTCAGAGGCAGTTCGGTTACTGGCTTAAATCTGCCTTCCCTAATTTTTAAATCAACAACTAAATTTTCCGGCCTGTTGTCTTTATAAAACATCTTAAGCCTCTGCAATGGTGGAAATTCAGAAGAGTCAAGCTCAGAATTAATCGGCCATAGCTTGCGCTTCTGAGCCTCCCGGGTAAAACTTTTCTTTTTTAAGACAACCGCAGCTTCACTCAGGGTATATTTCCCTAGAAAAAGAGTAGAACCTTTTTTTCTGTCTAAATCCGAAAAAAGATCATCCTGGCTTACAAGAAATGAAGGGCGTGACTTTGGTTTTTCTTTTTGCTTAAAAAATGTCATCTGTCCAACTCACAAGGTATAAAACTCCATAATATCATCCCCCCTCCTAACCTTCCGCTCCAGTTTAAAATATTTTGCTTCAAATTTAGTTTTAAAATGATAGCGTAATATTATCAACCCATTCTCCTTAAGAATGCTTCTTTTAAAAATTACTTTTAGGGGATTTCTTTCATCTAAAAGCCGGTATGGCGGGTCCAAAAATATTAAATCAAATTTCAGCTCATCCCTGGCTAGATTTATTACTGCCCGGTTGAATTCCTTATGTATAACAATAGCTTTATCCTCAGCCTGACATTTATCCAGGTTATGCCTTATTATTTTTACAGCAGGATAGAATTCTTCAATAAAAACAACAAGCCGCGCTCCCCGGCTTAAAGCCTCTATACCAACAGAACCGGTTCCTGCAAAACCATCAAGGAAATCTTTATCAGGAATATCGGAATGGATAATACTAAAAAGTGAGCCTTTCAGCTTATCCGGCATCGGCCGGACATTTACGCTGGGCACACGTTTCAACTTTTTTCCCTTATAAAGGCCGCTAATAACTCTAATCATTTTAATTTTTAATTAAATAGTAAATGGTAAATAGTAAATGGTAAATGGTAAATAGTAAATAGTAAATAGTAAATAGTAAATAGTAAATAGTAAATAGTAAATGGTAAATGGTAAATAGTAAATGGTTAATAGTAAATGGTTAATAGTAAATGGTTAATAGTAAATGGTTAATAGTAAATGGTTAATAGTAAATGGTTAATAGTAAATAGTAAATGGTTAATGGTAAATTCTGAAAACCAAAATGATATATATAGTTTTGGCAGTTTTACAGTTTACAATTCACCATTTATAGCTTTTACTTCTTCAGTAAAAAAACAGCGCCTCCCCTGTCTTTGTTCTTATATCTTTTATTCCGAATGGCAAGACATACCAGTCGCTGATGCTGCCTGATTCTGTGTCATTTATCTTTGAAGCTACATATATCACCATATCAAGGATCATCTTATTTATTTCCTGATCTTCAAGAAAAAGCTTGTCAATATTTACCCTTATTTTTTTTTCCTTAATATCCAGGTTCGCGCCAAAATAAAAATTCATCTCGGGACGCAGGATTTTAGGAAGCTTTAGCCCCCGCAGATCTATAAATATTTTCCCTTCGATCCTGTTATCCGCAAATATTTTAAGCCGCAGTTCCTTCATCACATCTTCCTTGTCTATATCTATCAAATAAGCAATATACGAGTTGAGCTCTATTTCTGTAACTATAATCTCCCGAAGCGGACCCGAATATTCTTTAAGCTGCGCGGCTTGTAATTTTTCAATATGACCGCACACCTTAAGGGCATCTTTAAGCGAATATTCCGTCTGGGAAAAAAGCGGAGTCAGCAGAAAAATCAGCAAAAATAAAGTTCGGGGGACACTATACTTAATTCTGCTCATAATTGAATTAAGTATAGTGTCCCCCGAGCTCAGGTAATTTTCTTCCATTCTCAACGTTTAAAAAAAGATGGAAGTTTTATCTTAAATGACTTTTTTTTCTCTCTGAGGTTTTCCGGTTCTGGCAGCTCAGGAATCTCCTTATTATCAAGAACTGCGGCAGGATTATCCTTGACCAAAGCCTTTGCCCTCTCCTCTCCAATAATAGAGGCTACAGCCTTAACAGATGCAGCTATTTTCGGCTTGCTGGCTTTGGTATTATGACAATCAGACCCCATAAAATGGACAAAGTTTAACTTAAGGAATTGAATTGCAGCTTCCTGAGCCCTGGTACCATAAAGTCCGGTAAAGCTTCCAGAATTTACCTGACAAAGCCCCCCCATCTGGACTAGATCAAACAATAATTCAGGACTCCGCCTGAATACAGAATTTCTCTCCGGATGGGCAATGATCGGAATCAATCCCTCGCTCATCAAATCAAAAAAAAGCTGTTTTACGCCAGAAAATATATGATCAGGAGGAAATTCAACAATAAGGTACGAGCTGTTATTGATGACCAGATTTTCCCGGTGTTGTTTGATCTCTTCTAATAAATTGTGACTAATATGGACCTCGGCTCCTGTAAATATTTGTAAACTAATATTATTTTCTTCCAAAGCCCCAACAAGTTTGTTTCTAACTGAATTTATAGCGCCAAGATTTTTATGCAGGCTATTTCCCCGGAAAAGATGCGGAGTTGCTACCATCTTCTCAATCCCGTCCTCAACAGCTAATTTCGCCATCTCAAGGGATTCGTCTAAGGTTTGAGCCCCGTCATCCACTCCTGGCAGTATATGGCTGTGTATGTCAATCATAGTTAGAATATCGTCTCTGGTACAACTACTACATCCTCTTCTAATAACTGGATGTCATCTTTTTTCCCTTTGATTATGTTCTTCACATTTACTTTTATCTTTATCTCTTTTCCATCTTTGCCTATTCGTTTGATTAAAACGCCCCCCTTAGATGCCCTTTCAGCAAACCCTCCTGCTTGTGCTATTGCCATTAAAAGCGTGGGAATTCGAGACCTTTTAACTTCCAGAACTCCGGGATTTCGAACCTGTCCCATAACATACACATTCACTATCTTATCTATGGGGATATTAATGATATCATTAGCCCTGAGAGGTATGTTTAATTCAGCATTGCCTTTTAAAATCAGGTCATCAAGTGATATCTGCACAGAAGAATTTTTACCATCTGAGTTTTGACGCATTACAAACATCTTACTTCCCGCTTCATTAGTCAACCCTCCAGCTTTAGCAACCACATCCAGCACAGTCTGCCTGCCCACAAGCTCATACCATCCCGGATCTTGAACAGCTCCCATAACTGATACTCTTTTGCTCTGATATTCAGCAATAAATATAGTTACTTGGGGATCCTGTAAATATTTTTCCTCCAGAAGCCGGGCTAACTTTAGTTCAAGTTCGCTTTTGGTCAACCCATCAACATCGATCTCACCTAAAAGCGGCAGCGTAATTTTCCCTTCTTCAGAGACTCTTTCCGTTTTATTCAGCTCATCTAAGCCAAACACACTGATTTCTAAAAGATCTTTAGGCCCGATTTTATAATCAGTTCTTTTAGCTTCCTGGCTGTATAAAGAATAAGCCATAAAAATAACGGATAATCCGATTATTATGAATGCATTCCGTCTCAATATAATCTCCTTTTATCCTTTTGCTAAGTAACCTGAACTATTCATAAAAAAATGGCGATGTTTTTATTACTAATTTCTTTTCAGCGACATACAAAAAATTTTCAAGAACAATTACTTGAACATTTTTCTTGTTTTTATTTTTAATATTAATCGCCATTTTTTTACTTACAGCGAGCCCATCTTACTGCATCTGCTTCGTTACAGGGTACTTGCGGTGAAGGACCACAGCTTGCGCACCCTGTGCCTCGCATCTGCAGCAACCTCGACTCGTGAATAATTCAGGATAATTATAATGGAGGAAAAAATAAATGTCGACAAATAAATTATACTTTTTTTTCTACTGATTCCCATTTAGCCCGAAATGTTATCCAGAACGAAAAAAACATCAGCTTCAAATCCAGCCATAAATTTTGCTGCTCGATATATTGAAGGTCATATTGGAATTTTTCTTTCCTGAGAGCATCAGCCGGAAGATATATTTGGGCCAAACCAGTCAAACCAGGCCTGACCCTTTGTCTTTCCTTAAAACCGGAGAAATCCTTAAGCGGAATTACTCTACCGCTTCCATTAACATCCTTTTCTTCTTCCCGCAAAGCCCTGGGCCCGACAAAGCTCATGTCGCCTTTTAAAATATTGATAAGTTGAGGCAGTTCATCCATCGCAGTTTTTCTGAGAAGCTTTCCAATTCTTGTATTCCTGGGGTCATCTTCACTGGCTTGGACCGGGATATTATCTTTTTCCGCATCTACTCTCATGGACCGGAATTTTATCGTCTTAAAGTAGCGGCCGTTTTTTCCGACTCTCTCCTGACAAAAAAATACCGGCCCGAAATCCTCCACCCAAATAAAAAAACCTATAAGCAGCCATAAAGGGAAGGACAAAATTATTCCTATTAAAGAAATTATAATATCAAATGGTCTTTTAAGATATAGTGCCTTAACCCAAGTTCACCATTTTAAAACACAAGCTACTGAAACAAAAAGAGATAGCAAAAAGTGTTACCCCCTACCGATTGAACCTTAGCCGTTTTCTGGGAAGCGGAGCTCCGGATAAATCAAGCATCTTGTAGATTTCTTGATGTTCCGGTTCCGGGTTTGAGGAGAGACGCACATATTCCTGGCGGAAGGTCCCATCCTCTTCTTTCACCATATAGCCGAT
>JAUWNW010000160.1 GCA_030612445.1 Candidatus Aminicenantota bacterium | reverse complement strand
CAAAGAACGCCCTGAAGAAATATAACCGAAACGCTCGATAAGATCTCCAGCGATCTTTACTCCTTCTCTGGCTGTCTTGGCCCGTTGGGCAACCAACCTTCGCTGCATATATCCAATTCCGCCGTCTGTGATAAACCCACGCTCACAAAGCTCATCGTAAGAATCCTCCCTGGTAGGACAACTGTCTGAACTGACGGCCACGCCCCATTCATTAAAATAGGAATCACCAAAGTCGATCCCGGGATTTTCCTGCCATATAAAAGCCCAGGTCTCTTCCACCTGGGGCAGAGTTCCTCCATTTTTTAATGTTACTACTGTGCCTGGTTCATATTTTATCCTGGGAACACAGCGATAATTAATTATCCTGCGGCCACGGTTCTGCTCATTATGCCCGAACAGAACAGAACCATCAGCTGAAGCCTTTTTCCCCACCAGCACTGTAAAACAATCCGCTGAAACATAATTGGTTATAAATATAGCTGTAAGCAATAATATTAGTACTCTAAAACAGAGTTTTCTTTTCCTCATATTTTTTTCTCCAGAAGAGTTTTTTCTTTATTCTACTTTAGCAGTTAAGCCGCCATATTTCAAACACTAGTGTAAGTATTTCCAAATCTGGGCTAGATCAAGCAACTTGGTGCCAGATGAACCTGAAGGCATGGCTGAGCTTCCTAGGGATACGGATTCGGCCGGAGTTCAGAGAGGCTGAAAAAATATTTATCTATATTAAAGAAGACAAAAACCTATCCGCAGAGAGCACATAAACTTCATTGCTAAACTGATTTATTCCAGATTCCTTCACTACCTGATAGGCATATGGAATATTCAACCTTTCTCTAAAATAATGAATGGATGTATCTACTTTCTTATCTGAAAGCTTTGCCTCAACTGCAAACCATGGTTTCCGGTCAATAGTCACGAGAAAATCGACCTCTCTTTTATCTACATTTCTTAAAAAGCAGAGCTCTGCTTTATAGCCTCCATAATCATAGAGAAAATGACACAATTTTAATAAATGTGCTGCTATCATATTTTCAAACCTGGCTGCAGGGTCTTCAATTTCAGACCAATCCCAAAGATATAGCTTTGGTTCTTTCTTGATCGATCTGATTTTAGTTCTGGCAAACGGATAAATTCGAAAATGATAATAAAATGTTTCGAGAATATTCAACCAGTTACTAACGGCACGGTGGCTGATTTCCAAGTCTTCCCGAATAGCATTTATTGATAAAAGAGAACCTACTTTTTCAGGCAAAATGTCACTAAGTAATTTCATATTTCCCAAATCCCGGATTTGCTCTACATCCCTGATATCTTCCCGAAACATCCTTTCTATTTTTTCATTATGCCATCTGCGTAAAAAACGAGGGCTACCTCGTAAAAGCGGCTCAGGAAACCCACCGAACTTGAATAGTGTTTCAAACTCCTCCGTATATGACTTCTCATGATAGACTATCTCCTCAAATATATGAACTTTGTTGGTTTTCTCCAAGAGCTCCGCAAGGGAAAATGGATGGAGTCGATAATAATGGTATCTACCTTGGAGCGAGTCACCACCTCTTCTATAAATATCAAGACGTGAACTTCCTGTTACCAGGAATTTATATTTTGATTTGAGTTTATCGTATTCTCCCTTTATTAAGTTCTTCCAATTTTTATACTTGTGGATTTCATCAAAGATTAAAAGATCTGCATCTCCCGGCCATGTCGATTTTAATATTTTTTTTCTATCCTCCCTGTTATCCCAGTTGAAATAGGCATGATTTTTAAATTTATCAGCAACAATGTTTACGGCAAACGTAGTCTTTCCAACCTGTCTGGGGCCTCCAATAAAGATCATCTTCTCTTGCAGATCTTTATATACAAACTTTGTTAAATATCTTTTTTTTATCATGTTTTTATTATAAATATTTTTTGTCATAAAGTCAATTAATTTTGCCTATAAGCAAATATTTTCGCTTTTTATTTTGCTTATAGGCAAAATTATTGCAATGCCATTTCTTATGCTGAACCTTTGTATAACTTTTTTCGTATACAAAAGAAAGAAGAAAAAAAAAATAGTAAATGATAAAGAGGATAAATTTCAAATAATAAAAACTTGTTAAAATCAACTGAGGTTATATAATAAAGTCTTTATGGGCATTATAATTTATGTGAGGTGAGCATGAAGCAAAAAACATTACTTGTATTAATCAGTATTTTAATCTTCTCAGTTTCAAGCTACTCAGCTCCGGTAAAAATCAGTTTTGACAGTTATCATTCCCCGGCTGAACTGAACAAGGCCCTGCAAGAATTTGCCAGCACCAATCCAACGTTCACAAAACTGTATAAGCTGGCAGTAAGCCCCGGATTACATCTGGTGAGCCTGCTTGAAATTGGACCCGAAACCGGCAAAATGAAAAAATCCCTCCCTGCGGTTTTTGTAGCCGCCAATATGGAAGGCACAGTTCCCATCGCAAGCGAAGCTGCCCTATATCTTATCAAGATGATCCTGGAAAAACCGGAACTACGCAAGGATAAGACTTGGTATGTCTTAGCCTGCGGAAACCCTGATGCAGCCGCTGCCTATTTTGCCAATCCGCTTCAAATGGACACCCGTAACTCCCGGCCTCACAATGACGATATGGATGACGGCACAGATGAAGACGGAACCGATGACCTGGATGGAAATGGAATTATAACCTCCATGCGGGTAAAAGACCCTCAGGGAGAATGGCTCCCTTTACCGGGAGATCCCCGGCTTATGAAAAAGGCAGACCCGGTAAAAGGCGAAAAAGGAATCTACAAACTCTTCTCTGAAGGCCTGGATAATGATAAAGACGGAAATTACAATGAAGACGGCCCCGGAGGAGTCAATATCGGCATCAATTTCCCCCACCTCTTTAAATCCCATACTAAAACAGGCGGCGACTGGGCCGGAAGCGAGGAAGAAAGCTATTATTTGATAAAATTTATAAACGAACACAGGGAGATCGGCCTGACATTCTGTTTCGGAGCCACTAACTTCTGCCTTACCCCTCCCCAAGGAGGAAGGCAGGGTTCAGTTGACATGGACAAACTTAAAATACCCAAACAATATGGGGAAGCCCTGGGAATAGATACAAGCAGAACCTACACAATGAAAGAGATAATGGAGATGATGCAGCCTTTTGTACCATCAGGCATGGAGCTTACAGAAGCTATGATAGGCAGCTTCCTGGGCCTGGGTGCTGTGGTCAATCCTCTGCCGGAAGACCTGAAATTCTATAAAGAGCTTTCAGAAAACTATAAAGAATATCTCAAAAAAAACAAACTCGACGAAAAACGCCAGGAAACAGCCCGCGCCAAAGACGGTTCCTTTGAACTCTGGGCCTACTATCACATGGGCCTGCCCTCCTTCAGCCTGGATTTCTGGACCCTGCCTGAACTTAAAGAGGAAAAGAAGGAAGAAGAGGCCATCACTCCTGACAAGCTTGAAAAGATGAGCACTGATGAATTCATCGCCCTGGGAGAGGAAAAAATCCAGGCTTTTCTGAAATCATCCGGAGCCCCGCCCAACTTTAAAGCCAAGCAGGTTATCGAGGCTGTTAAAGGCGGGATGATGACTCCTAAAAAAATGGCAGAGATGCTGCGCCAGATGCCCAAGCCAAAAAGCAAAGAAGGCGGAGACCCTAAGGAGAAAGCTTTACTCGCCTTTTCCGATGAAAAACTGGAAGGAAAAGGATTTGTTGCGTGGAAGCCTTTTAAACACCCTACTTTAAAGGATGTGGAAATAGGAGGCCTAGTTCCTTTTGCAGCCAATACACCTCCCGCTGAAATGGCCGAACCTCTGCTCAAAGGCCAGGTGCCCTGGGTATTTGAGATTGCCGGAAAAATGGCGCGCATAAATATCGCCAAAACCGAAGTGAAATCCCTTGGTTCAGGGCTTTACAGAGTAAAAGCCTGGGTGGAAAATTCAGGTTACCTTCCCTATCCCACGGCTATGGGCAAAAGAAACAGCCGCATCCTTCCGGTCATCATCACTCTGGAAGGTCAAAACATTAAAATCATTGAAGGTAAAAAAAGAAGCCTGATCAAATCCATTGGCGGACACAAAAGCCAGGAAGTTACCTGGCTTATCCTTGCCAAAAAACCTGTGAAGGTCAATATCAGGGCAAAAACAGCAATTGCCTGGGCTGATGCCAGGACCATAGATTTAGGAGGCTCCAGATGAAAAAAACACTGATATTATTGTTTATTTTTCTCTTTCCCATTACTTCTGTCTTAACCGCGCAAGTTAGGACACAGAAGGTAACCGTACCCCTGACTTTTGATAGTTACTATTCCTATGACATGGTCGTAGATGCAGTCAAAGCCTTAAATAAAGCTTATCCGCACCTTACCAAACTCGATCTTGTCGGAAAAAGTGAAGAGGAGCGGGCTATTTACTGTATGACTGTTAATAATCCTAAAACAGGAAAAGAGCTGGACAAGCCCGGAGTCTATATGGATGCCAATATTCACGGCAATGAGCTTCAGGCAACTGAAGTAACTCTATATTTCCTCAATTATATCCTGACCAAATACGGAAAAAATAAAGAAGTGACAAAACTTGTGGATAAAAACTGCATATATGTCATACCAATAGTCAATGTAGACGGGCGCTATCACTTCTTTGCCGATGCTAACACTTCAAGCAGCAACCGCGGCCTGCGCAGGCCTCATGATGATGACTCTGACGGCCTTTACGATGAAGATTTTCCGGATGACCTTGATGGGGACGGTAATATCTGCATGATGCGTAAACGGAACTCCTTCGGCCAATTAAAGACCGACCCTGAGGACTCACGCCTGATGGTCAGAGTAAAACCCGGTGAAAAAGGAGAATGGACCTTGCTCGGCCAGGAAGGCATCGACAATGATGGAGACGGCAAGATCAATGAAGATTCCGAAGGTTATGTCGACCCCAACCGGAACTGGGGATTTGACTGGATGCCCCCCTACGTCCAGGCCGGAGCAGGTGACTATCCTTATTCCGGTACCGGCATCAAAGCCATTGCCGAATATGTGCGCAAACGGCCGAATATCTGCATTGCCTGGGCCTTGCACAATTCAGGCGGTATGTACTTAAGAGGACCGAGCTCAAAGGGACTGGGAGAATACCCTCCCCAGGACATTGCCGTCTATGATTATATAGGCAAACAGGCAGAAAGAATAACCCCAGGATATCAATATATGGTCAGCTGGAAAGACCTTTACACTACCTACGGAGATTTTGTCGAGTGGATGGTAGGCTGTAATGGTGCTTACGGCTATGTTATCGAATTATTCCAGTCCTCCACTGAGACTTTTAAGAGCCGGGAAGAAGAAAAAAAAGCCAAGCCGAGTTCAGAAAAAGGCGGAAGCCCTTTTATGGAAAACAATGATGTTGCCAGGGAACGTCTAAAATTCAGTGACCATCTGGTGCAGGGAGAGCTTTACAAACCCTGGAAAGCCTATAAACATCCCACTTATGGGGATATTGAGATCGGCGGCTGGGTCAAATTCAGCTCCCGTCTTTCTGCTCCCTTTATGCTCAAAGACCTGGTCCACCGGAATGCTATGGCCATGCTCTTTGGCGCAAAAAATACTCCGGAAGTCGAATTGGATGTTTTTGACGTAAAAAAGATCGAGAAAGGACTTTACAGAATAAGGACCAGACTGCTAAATAAAAAAGCTATTCCTACCATGAGTTATTACTCTCAGAAAAAAAACCTCTACCCAAAAGATATGCTGAAGCTTTCAGGAAAGAACGCTAAAGTTTTAGCCGGCGGTACTTTAAACGATATCTACAGGGATCAGGTAACATACAAACAGTACAGGCCTGAACTGCAATTTCTGGTTGTGCCGGGATTCGGAAAAGTAGAACACCAGTTCCTGATCGAGGGAAAAGGAGAGATCACCTTAAAATACAGCTCCCGCTTCGGAGGCAAGATCACAAAGACAGTTGAACTGAAATAAAATCTATAAGGGGTCAAGTCTTCATATTCCACATTCCAATATTTTTCAGTTTCATATGAGGCGAATGTGGAATATGAAG
>JAUWNW010000150.1 GCA_030612445.1 Candidatus Aminicenantota bacterium | reverse complement strand
GCAGAGTAAAGCAGTTGGAGAAGATGAAGAAGATCGAACCGCCGGTAGAAAAAAAGCGTTTTGGATTTTCTTTAAAAGTAGAAGAACGGAGCTATAAAGATATTTTGCAGATTAAAAATATGTCCTTCCGTTATAATAAAGATTGGATACTGCAGGATGTCGATTTACATCTTAGCAGGGGGGAAAATGCTGCCCTGGTAGGGGTAAACGGAGCCGGGAAAACTACCTTAACTCGTCTTATTACAGG
Organism: Candidatus Aminicenantota bacterium; assembly: GCA_030612445.1. Lineage (GTDB taxonomy): Bacteria > Acidobacteriota > Aminicenantia > Aminicenantales > Aminicenantaceae > JAUVXM01. The sequence continues at coordinate 6,646 of JAUWNW010000150.1, read as the reverse complement.
ACAACTTGTTCCCCAAATAGGGGAAGTACACCTTGGGAAGAGAACTAAAGTCGGCTATTATGCTCAGCATCAGGTGGATGCTCTTGATATGGCTGCCACTGTCTATGATGAGGTGGCTTCAACTGTTGCTGATAATTATATTCCCAAAATACGTGATGCGCTGGGTATTTTCCGCTTTAGTGGCGATGATGTATATAAAAAGATAGAAGTGTTGTCAGGAGGAGAAAAGGCGCGTGTTTCTCTGGTTAAGATCCTGATTTCTCCTGTTAACTTTCTTATTATGGATGAACCGACTAATCACCTGGATGTTGATTCTAGGGAAGCACTTGAGCAGGCTCTTTTTCATTATGATGGAACACTTCTGATTATTTCCCACGATAGATATTTTCTGGATAAACTTGTCACTCGGGTGATTGAATTAGATGAAAAACATGTTGAGGAATATGCCGGAAATTATTCCTATTATCTAGAAAAGAGGAAAAGTGTTTCAGATAACCTATCTGGGCAGGATAAGAAAAAATCTGTTGAACCGCGAGTTAAGAAGACAAAAGAACAAAAAAGGCAGGAAGCTCAAGCTCGTCAAGCTGTAAGTATGAAGCGCAATCAAATAGAGAAAGATATCAAGAGGATTGAAGCTGAAATCGATAAAGTTGAGTCGAGAAAATCCGAGATCGAATCTGTCATGTGCCGGCCGGAAACTCATAAAGAAGGAAAGCTCATGGTTTCTTTACAGAAAGAATTGACAGATATCAATAAAAAACTGCAAGAATACTATAGCCTGTGGGAGAAGGACAGGCTTGCTCTGGAACAGCTCTTAACCCGACTATTCATAAAAAATGTCGATAGGTATGATAATTCGTGAATAATCAGGTAAAATAAAATTCAGGCGGCAATTCCTCTTCAGAGGTGATTAGGGTTGTCTTGCGGTAAATTTTTTTCTATAAGGGTGAAGTTATTGTATTCACCTATTTTTATACATTTATAATAAAATTTTTTTGACATAGATTTGACCAGATATAATCCGTAGCCGCTTTCCTGAGGATTTGAAAGGTTGGGGGGAGATATTTTGTCTGGGTTCCACGGTTTCCCTTGATCGCAGAAAAATAATGTTACTATGCTTTTGTAAAATTTTATACGAATTAAAACCGGCTTTTCTGCTGCTTGGGAATGCTTGCAGATATTAGTAAATAATTCTGTTGCAATGAGCTTTATTTCTTGCTGCCAATCGCTTGAAATCTTGGGGTGAACAGAGCAGATAAATGAAGTCAATCGTTTTCTTAATTCCTCCAGATTATCAAGAGAAGCGGTAAGTTTGATATCGATTTTTTTCACTTGGCACCTTTTGCTGCCTCCTTTAATTTAAAACCGATAATGGAGATATCATCAGTAAATTCTTCGCTGCCTTGGAAGTCTTTAACATCTTCAATAAGCCTGTCAAATGAGGCGCTAAGCGAGTCTTGGGAATATTTTGAAAGAACTGTCTTTACTCTATTAAGGCCATAAACGGAATCTTGTTTTTGCGAGCTGGCTTCATTAATGCCGTCAGAAAAAATTATAAACTGGTCACCCGGAGACAAATCACGCGTTTGTTTTTTTTGTTCTTCATGAGGCAGACCTAATCCTAGGGGGGGACCACCGCCGTCGATGTATTCAGAAGAACCGTCAGGGTGAATAAGCAGAGGTAGGTTATGACCTGCGCGATAGAAATCCACTTTATTTGACTCTATATTGATAATGGCATAGACCATTGTAAAATACTTATCATATTTACCCAGCGTATCATCCTCATCTAGAAGACGGGCGACTCTTTCGGGGGAATTAATCTGATAATGGGGGGCATTTCCTAGGGGAATTTTTAAAAGGGCGTGGGGATAGAGGTCGTTATTCAGGCGTTGGCTGATACTAACGCTGAAAAGAGCGGCCGGGACTCCGTGGCCGGAAACGTCAATATTATAAAATCCGAAATGTTTTTCATCAAGGCGAAAAACATTGTAAATGTCACCGGATACATAAAGGCTGGGGTAAAAACGGGCGGCGAATTCAATTGGGGGCAGGTCCGGCATTTCCCGAGGCAGTAAGCTTTGTTGTACTGTTCTACCTGATTCCAGGTCTTTGCGCATTATCTCGTTTGCTTCCCTGAGTTTTGAATTAAGCTGAATAACCCTTATTCCAGCATTTATTCTTACTTGCAGTTCGTCGAATTCAAAAGGTTTTGTCATGTAATCGTCAGCTCCGATTTTCAGTCCCTCGATAATATCTTCTTTTTGGCTTTTAGCAGTAAGAAGGATTATGTAAACATATTTTGGAAAGTTTGTTTCCCGGATTTTTTTACAGAGTTCTAATCCAGTCATACCAGGCATCGTCCAGTTAGCAAGAACCAAGCGGATATCTTGGTCGTTTGAGATGATATCCCAGGCTTTTGTTCCATTCTCTGTTGTTAAGACTTCACAGCCTGTGTTTTGGAGGTTTTTCTCTAAGATTTTCCGGGAAACCGGATCGTCTTCCACAATCAGAATTTTCATTATATGCTGTTAATAAAATAATAATAATTTTTTCCCATAATGTAAAGGCAATATGATTTGACATATTTTGTTTATTATAATATTTTTAGTCTGTAAAATAGTGGGAATTTAAAATGGTTTCAGAGCCAGGAGGTTAAATGAAGATCGATAAGGATTTTCGAGATGGGATTGCTATTATTAGACCAGATGAAAAACATATTGATGGCTATATGGCGGTTGATTTTAAATCTAAATTAAATGAAATTGTTCAAAATGGGGGAGAAAAGATAGTTATTGATTTATCCCAATTAGAATTTATTGACAGTTCCGGCTTGGGAGCTATGGTTTCTGTACTAAAAAAAACAGGGATGCAGGGAAAAGTTAAATTGTGCGGTGTTAAAGACGGAGTAAAATCTATCCTTGAGTTAACGCGTCTTGATAAAGTTTTTCCCATTTATCATTCTGTTAAAGAAGCTGTAGCGAGTTTTCAGGAATAATAAATTTTAAATTACTATGACTAGAATAATAAAAAATCCGGATAAGGTTAAAAAGGCTGAGATCGTAGTCGGTATCCCTTCATACAAGGAGGGAGATTCCATAGGATTTGTCGTGTCTCAGGTCGATAAGGGCCTCTCTCTGTATTTCGGACAAAAAGAAAGTGTTATCATTAATGTAGATAATAATTCTCCCGATAATACCGGAAAAGTTTTTTTGCAGACAAAAACCAATGCTTCAAAACTTTATATTTCAACTCCTCCAGGGACCAGAGGGAAAGGACGGAACATCAGAAATCTAATAGAAGCCGGAGTAGAATTGGGAGCTAAGGCCATAGTGATGCTTGATGCGGATTTAAAAAGCATTACTCCCCGGTGGATCCAATACCTCATTGAACCTATCTATATGGGGCACGACTATGTAATCCCTATTTATGTAAGGCACAAATATGACGGGACTATAACTAATAATATCACCTATCCTTTAACCCGGATTTTATACGGACGAAGGACGAGACAGCCTATAGCGGGAGATTTTGGATTTTCCGGCAAACTTGCCCGTGCTTATCTGACGGAAAAGACCTGGGATGAGAATGTGTATGAATATGGTATAGATATCTGGATGACAACTATTGCCATTGTACGCGGGTTTAAGGTCTGCCAGACTTTTCTCGGGGCCTCAAAATCTCATCGCACTAAAGATCCTGGAACTAGTCTAGGGCCGATGTTTTTTCAAGTAGTGGGGACGGTATTTAAATTAGCAATGGATTTTGAATATTTATGGAAAGACACCTCGAAAAGCTCTCCTACCAATATTTTCGGTTTCGGCCTGGGAGTCAAAGAAGATCCTCCGGAAGTTAAGGTCGACACGTCGAATCTTTTTAAAAAGTTTGTTTCCGGTCTTAAAGAATATAGGACTATCTGGGAAAAAATTATTGCTCCCCTGAATTTAGAGGAGCTTTTGGCAGTACAGGAAGTTTCTGAAAAAAAGGTCAGTGTACCAGCTGATCTATGGGCAAGGATACTTTTTGATTATATTGTAGCTTTTCGGGATAAATTGGTCCCTAGAACAAAGTTATTAAATTCTTTGATTCCCATCTATTTTATCAGAACGCTGGGATTTGTGAATACTACCTGGGATATGGACATCAAAGAAGCCGAAGATTTTTTAGAGACTGAGTGCCGTATTATGGAAGATGAGATCTATTATCTGATTGCCAAATGGAACCAGACTCCCCGTAAAGACGGAATACCATCGATCATCCAATATCTGGAGGAATAACCCTTTAAAGTTCCTACTTGTATAAACTCTTCATCCAGTCAACAGTGCGTTTCAGCCCTTCTTTAAGCTTAACAACCGGTTCATAACCGAGGATTTCTCTGGCTCTGGTTATATCGGCAAGTGAGTGCTTGACATCGGCTTTTTGAGCTTCACCGTAGATTGGTTTGATATCTTTTCCTGTAAGATCTTTAAGGGTATAGAAAAGTTGGTTTATAGTTGTACGGGTGGAAGTGGCCACATTAATGATTTCTCCGCTGGTTTTTTGGGCTTTGCTGGCTAGGATATTAGCGGATACAACATTTTCAATAAAAGTAAAGTCTCTGGATTGTTCGCCGTCACCGTAGATAGTAGGGGGTTGGTCTTTTAGTAAGGATTCGATAAATTTTGGAATAACTGCTGCATATTGAGATTTGGGATTCTGTCTGGGACCGAATACATTAAAGTAACGTATGGTCAAGGTCTCTAATCCGTATACAGAGCTGAATATTTTACAATAATATTCTCCGGTAAGTTTGGTCAAAGCATAGGGCGAAAGTGGATGAGGGGTCATATCTTCCTGCTTGGGCAGGGTTGGGGTGTCTCCATAAGCGGCAGAAGAGCCGGCGTAGATGACTCGTTTAACCTTATTATCACGGGCTGCCAGGAGGACGTTTAGAGTGCCTGAAATATTACTGTCATTGGAGGCAACCGGGTTTTCAATTGAACGGGGGACTGAGGGCAGAGCTGCTTGATGAAAAACAAATTTAATGCCGTTCATAGCCTTCTGGATCGTAGAAAGGTCTCGAATATCGCCTTCGATGAATTCGGTTTCTGAACGGAAATTATCGAGGTTATGGATATTTCCTGTAGATAGGTTATCAATAATCCGCACTGATTCCCGGTTTTTAAGCAGGCCTTCCACAATGTTTGATCCGATAAAACCGGCACCTCCGGTTACAAGATATTTTGGCTCCATGATTTTCCTCTTAAAAAATATTAGCTTTCCCGATCATAGTATACTTGTGTTCATTCATAGTTCTCCACTTCGTTTTTATGTTCCCAGACCCATTTATAATAATTTTTCCTTTTTAACAAGCTTCCGGCTCCTTCATCTATGATAATTTTAGCCAGGGGGTGAAACTGGAGGGCGGACGCCGGGCAGGATGCGGTTACCGGCCCTTCCACTGCATCTGCGATCGGCCGGGCTTTTTCTTCACCCAAGGCAATAAGGATGATTTCTCTAGCTTCCATAATAGTGCCTATTCCCATGGTTAGAGTAAAACGCGGACCCTTATAAGAGCCGAAATTGTCTCTTAAGGTTTCTTCTGTCAGGGTTTTGACCCTGGTCCTAGCCTGCAGGGATGATGAGGGTTCATTAAATCCAATATGCCCTTCCTGGCCGATACCCAGTAATTGCAGATCTATACCGCCTTTCTTTTTTATTATTTCTTCGTATAGCCGGCATTCTTTCTCGATATTGTCTGGCATAGAGGGAGGGATAAATATATTTTTTGGATTGATGTTGATATGATTGAAGAGGTTTTTCTGCATATAGGAATAGAAAGTAATAGGATTATCAGAGGGAAGTCCTATATATTCGTCCAGGTTAAATGTTGTGGCCGCGGAAAAATCAACTTTATTTTCTTTGTAAGCTTCTACCAAGCTGCGGTAAACTCCAAGCATAGTTCTGCCGGTAGCAAGTCCTAAGACTGAATTGGGTTTTTTTTTAATAAGGGAGGTTACTCTCTTTGTGACTTCCTTGTTTACTTCTTTGTATGAAGGAAGAATGATGATTTCCATTATATTTCCTCTCTGATTCTATCATATATCTGTTTCGCTTTTTCTTTGTTTCTGGATTCGGCAATGATCCGGATAACCGGCTCCGTATTTGAGGGACGTACATGAAACCAGAATTCCGGATAATCGATTCTCAGCCCGTCTGTTCTGTCAGTTTTGCCTTTTTTAAATCTTGCATTAAGCCGGGTGAGTATTCTTTTTCTATCTCTATATGAAGCTCTTATTTTGCCTTTGATCATATAATAATCCGGCATTGAGGTTCTTAATTCAGAAACGGTTTTATCTGATCTGCAAAGGTATTCCAGGATAAGCGCCATTCCGGAAAAGCTGTCGCGGCAAGGGTGGACATTGGAGACGATGATCCCGCCATTACCTTCACCCCCTATTCCGGCTCCGAGCTGTTTCATCTTTCTGGAGACATTGATTTCTCCCACTTTCGTCTGAAAGAGTTTGACTCCTTCCTTAGCGCAAATATCTGAAATAACCCGGGAAGTGGAGAGGTTTACCACAACAGGTGGTTTTTTCTTTTCCGTTAGATAATATTCGACTGCTAAGGCAAGTGGGTATTCTGAGCCAATAGGAATTCCTTTTTC
>JAUWNW010000172.1 GCA_030612445.1 Candidatus Aminicenantota bacterium | reverse complement strand
CCTCCCCCTTATTGACAGAAGCCCTGTTCCGGAAAATCCGAGATTACAAGTATTTCGATGAGCGGAAATTCCAGGGCTTTGCCGAATACCTGAAGGACCTCGAGGGACAGAAACACGTCTTCTTCTTCTACCAGAAAGAAGAGATTCCCGTCCCAAAACACCTATACTTTGGAGACAGTCCGGAGCTTATGAGTCGAGATAAAACATTCGATGTTGATCGGATAAAGCGCATCTTCTCGGACAGCACCATTACCACTCATTTCCTGTTCCTGACAAAGCAGCTTGAGGGTAAATCGGATGTTGAGACCTTCAGTTTTGACGACAAGCTCCCACTGAGCGACCAATCATATGCCATATTCAAGCCCTTCCACGAGATCACCAAAGCCACCGGCGGGATAACGACCGCATCCGCGAATGCCTTTTCCTCATTCAAGCAGACCGCTGCCGCTTCCCAGAATTACTACCTGCTCTATTACTCCCCCAAAAACTACCGGACAGACGGCGGCTTCCGCAAGATCAAAGTCCGGATCAAGAGCGGAAAATACCGCATCCTCCATCGCACGGGCTATATCGCTGATTAGACGTGTAAAGATCAATGGATAGGCTCTATAGATAGTAATTTGGTTTTTTTCAGGATATGAACTTTTATTTTATTAATGACGATGCAGGTTGTAAAGGTTTTTTTCATTCTTGAATTTTAGCCTTTTAAGGGGAGAGGATAAGGTATTACAATTCCAGGTTAGTATATTCTTTTGTTATTTTAAATTCGTAATCCGGATATTCGTACAGAGGCATCCTTGGTTCTGTTTCTCCTATGGAATAGCCCCAGATGCTTTCATAATCAGTAATATCTTCTCCCATATCTTCCAGCTGATCCAGGTACTCTCCGATTGATTTTGATTCAATGATAATTACCTTCCCCATCTTCCTGATGATAGGGCTATGTTTTCTTGTGGGATCATGTTCAAATTCCAGAATTCTTCTGCCATAGCGGGTAATTCCAATTGTTCTAAAAGTAAGGCTTTTTCCCACACCGGGCAGATTCAATACATTTCTGTCAGTTGCCAGGAAGGGGCGGTCAGCTGTTTTTCTTATTTCGAGAATATTTTCTGCAAGCAACTCGGGCTCGTTTTGTAATTGGCTCAGCTTATCATGATATTTTTCTGGAACATTTCCAAATGTTTTTTCTTCCATTTGTTCCTGGACAGCTCTTTCATTTGTGGCAAAATTGAAATAATTTTCCATATATCCCTTCACGCTGAAAGTGTAGTAATTTAATATTCCTATATCATTCATCACTTTTCTAAGTTTTGCGGAATGCCCGCGGCGTGAAGCAGCAGTAGTAAACACAAGTTGGTTGGTAACTATCCACCCGGCAGAAATCAACTGCTTAATTGAATCGCGGGCTTCAGGAGTTACTTCCATTGGTGACTCAAAATGAGTTTGTATTATAAATTGCTTTATCCCAATCCCTGAGGCTTTTCTTTTAAATTCTCTTAAAACTTTTACCAACCCTGGTGTAATGCGCTGGGGAAGATATACAGGAAGTCTTGTCCCCAACCTGACTCTCAGGATTTCGGCATATTTTTCCTTATTCTTGCGTTTTTCATTGGCTTTCTTTTTTCTGATTGCCATTTCATAAACAGCGTTAAGGATTTTTTCCAATGATTTATCTGAGCTCATCAGGGCATCACCCCCGGTAATTAAAATGTCCCGGAGCTGAGAATCATTTTCAAAATAATCAAGCAATTCCCTCAGTTTAGAATCCCAAGTTTGATGAGGCTTAAGTTTGTGCAGATTAAAATTCAGATTCCCTCTCTGAAACTCATACATCCGCTGGCATGATGCACATAGTCCCCCGCAGGCCCTTCCCATGGTGTCAGGTATTAAAATGGCCACTTCGGGATAGCGGCGGTGGATGTTATAGGATGAAGGCAATATCCAGCCGGCAGCGTTTGGCTTTCCGGGTTTAACTTCATCTTCCTTTTCCCATGCCGTAATATAATTAAATTCATCGATGAGTTGTTTACTATAAACCACGTAATGCCTGATAGCCAGATCTGCGCCTATGGCAAAATATGGGACCCGAACATGAAGAAGTGAAAGATAATAAGGATTAACAAAAAACGGGATGCCCTTTTTTTCAGCTTCATAGAGTAATTTCATAGTATCAGGATCGAGGGAATTCCCTAATAATTCATTCAGCAAGTCAGGTGATCTGACCGCAAACCTTAAATGAAAAAGTTTGTCTTTCCACCATTCAAGGGCTCTCAGATGTTTTTGTTCCTGCGACATTCCTTTTTTAAAACAAAATTTTGCATCCTTAATTTCTCCTGTATCAATTTTGTTAATTAGAATTTTTAATATCCGTTCCCGGTTTTCTTCTCTTAATTTAATGATCCTGGGATCAAGACCTGAACACCATCTTGACATCCATTCTTCCACTTTTTCCCCTGATGGGAATTCTCGGCTACATTCTCCTGAGAACTGCCTGAAGAGCTGAAGCATATCTTTAAAAAAAAAGGGTTTTGCCCCGCCGGTTCCATAAGTTGCTGCCAGCCAGATTAGTTTAATCGGATTACTGACAGCTTTTTCTCCCCTTAAATTTAGATCGTCGAATTCCTGTCCTGCATTGTCAATGTAATCAAGGATACGTATGCATGCACAATCTTTCCATGTAAGTTTTTTAAATGCTTCCGGGCCGTTGACTTCTCTTTTGTAGAATTTATAAGCATCCGTATTTTTTTTTAATTCCTCTGAAACCCAATTTCTAACCCCCACAAGCGCCTCTGTTTCATTGCGGGCATTGCGCATTATTTCTTCCAGGTTCGGATTTTTCTTGAGCAGCTGCTTCAGCAGCATATGGCATTTAACAGAAATTGCTATCTGGTCTAATTCGTGTGATATTGTTGCCATATCAATATTTTTATACATTAAACTCTCCTTTCTGTCCAGGTATCCATTATTGTGATGAATTATTTTTCGCTTTTTCCTGAAGTTACTGGCTTTTCTGTTTTTTTATTTGAAATATTTTGACAGTCCTTCCCTCCTGTGATATATATTTTTTTTAAGCAAAACCTAATGATCTTGCCCCCGATCTGCTAAAAATAATGAAAACTCTCAAGAAATTTTACAATCAGCATATTGTAATTTTCAATATCCTTTTCCTCTTGGCCTTTATATATTTATTCCTTTTCAGCATCGAGTTGATGGGCACTTCCTTAAAGATGTTTGGAAAAGGGATGGCGGAGTCATTGATAAAGACCACAAGCAATCCGCTGGTAGGATTGTTTATCGGAATTCTGGCAACTTCTATTATCCAATCCTCCTCCTCCACCACTTCGATCGTAGTCGGTCTGGTAGCAGGGGGTGCTCTGAATGTGGCCAATGCTATTCCGATTGTTATGGGGGCAAATATCGGCACTTCGGTTACAAACATGCTTGTTTCAATGACCCAGGTTAAGCGTAACGCTGAATTTGAGAGGGCTTTGTCAGCGGCAATTGTCCATGATTTTTTTAATGTGCTGGCTGTGATCGTTATATTCCCTTTGCAGTATTATACTAATTTCCTCGGGCGTATTGCGACTTTCCTGGGCGAAAGGTTTCAGAATATCGGTGGGCTTGAGTTTCTCAGTCCGGTTAAAGCATTGACCAAGCCGGTTGTAGGAGCAGCAAGGAGTATTGTCGGTGATCATCCCTGGGTTCTGCTGATATTATCTCTGGTTTGTCTCCTCTTGGCTTTGACCCGGATGGTGAAGTCTTTAAAAATATTAGTTGTAAATAAAGCCGAAGCCTGGTTTGACCGGTATTTGTTTAAAACGGCTTTTCGGGCGCTTTTGGTTGGACTCTTGCTTACCGCTATGGTTCAGAGCAGTTCTATTACGACTTCACTGGCAGTCCCTATGGCAGGGGCCGGGATTTTGACTATTACTCAGATATTCCCTTATACTCTGGGAGCGAATATTGGAACAACAGTGACAGCCATACTGGCAGCTCTGGTAACCGGGAATCTAGCGGCGATTATTGTAGCTTTTTCTCATCTGCTGTTTAATATATCAGGAATAATGATCTGGTGGCCTTTTAGGTTTGTTCCCATAAGAGCAGCAGAAATATTCGCCCGGTTTTCAACCCGGAAAAAATTTATTCCGGTTTTATATATTATTATTATGTTTTTTCTGATTCCCATAATATTAATAAACTTTTTAAGATAAGGAGAATTGCGGATGTTTAAAAAATGGATGGCGATTTTTAAAAAAGATAATCTTATGGACCAGGCATATCACCGCTCTTTCTTAATGTTGGAGCTGACGAGGGAGATGTTTATAAAAGCTCGAGAGTCGCTGCGGCAGAGAGAAGATAATGAAATTGATGTTGATGTTAAAGGCAGAGATTTGGAAATAAACAGCTATGAACGGGAAGTGCGCCGCAATGTTTTTAACCACCTGGTTGTAACCGGTCCGGAGAAATTACCTTCCGGCCTGGGCTTGGTAAGTATTATTATTGATATAGAACGCATCGGTGATTATACCAAGAATATTGTCGAACTGGCCATGGTCCATCCGGGAAAATTACATGGCGGTAAGTTTGAAAAGGATATTAGTCGTTTGGAAAAAGCAGTAGAAGATAATTTTATTCAGGCTAAGAAATGCTTTGAAGCTGGAGACAAAGAGTTGGCCTTAGAGCTTCTGGATAAATACAGCTGGGTCAATCAAGCTTGTGATGATTGCCTGGAAGCATTAGTCAAAGAGGAAGATAAAAATATTTCTGCCGGCGATGCAGTTGCGCTATCCTTATATTCGCGGCAGTTAAAACGGATTAATTCCCATTTAAGGAATATTACTACCAGTGTCGTTAATCCCTTTGACCGCATTGGTTTTAATCCCAAGGGATAGCATAAGGAGATAGAGACGAGAAAAATCCATAAGCAGCCGGTAAATGGACAGATGCTTGAATCACAGATAGAGATCAATTCTATCTCAAGGAAAAAGTAAAATGGAATATATTTTTTTAGGTAAGACAGGAATCAAGGTTTCGCAGTTATGTTTTGGGACGATGTCTTTTGGCGGGGATGCTGATGAAAAAACATCAAGGGAAATGTTTAATTTCTGCCGGGATAAAGGGATCAATTTTTTTGATTGCGCCGATGTCTATCAACACGGCCTGGCTGAAGAGATTTTGGGCAAGCTGATAAAAGACTGCCGGGATGAAATAGTCATCACTTCCAAGGTTTATTTTCCCATGGGGGATGATGTAAATGCCA
>JAUWNW010000019.1 GCA_030612445.1 Candidatus Aminicenantota bacterium | reverse complement strand
TATGTAAAGTTTTTATTGTTGCATACTTATATTCTGATAGCTGGTTTTGTGCTATTGTTGTCGATACTAATAATACAGTTTTTAATCTCAGCTATTTTGGACAGTCGCATGAAGGTGAATCCATCAAAAAAGCGAGAGTTTATAAAAAGTTTACTGAACTTCTTATATTCAAGAACACGAAAAGTATTAAAAACGCTGTTCTACTTGTTGATGAAGTAACTAGGTGTAACCATGACCGATTTATAGAGTTAATTAGAGAATCATTTTGCATTCCAGGCGAGGGCTATAATGTCAAAAGAGAACTTCCAATATTCAGGCATATTGGATCTATAAAATCAGACTCTCCGGAAAATGTCCGTTTATGTGCATGTGATTTACTATTAGGATGCATACTAAATAATAATCTTCCGACTGAAAACAAATGGAAAAATATGCTGAGGGAATATTTGGTAAAAAGGATTGGAGTTAAAAGCTTGCTTGAAGATGATTGGTCAAAAGGTAAAGTCAGTTCAAAAATTAGCAGGAAACTAAGGGTATGGTATTGGAAACCAGAAAAGAAAAAAGCTCAGGTACTGAACCATCGCAAGTAATCGGCAACCGATACCTCCGATTCAGACCTAAGCTAAATTATTATAATATAAATAATAATTTTGTCAAGTTTTAATGTGTAAACATATGAAAGAAATGAATGACAATGAACATTAAAGAGGAAATTATTTGTGAACAAAAAATCTAACGGATTTCCTAGTAGATGAGGACTATTTTACCTCTTTAAAATTAGCAAAATTAATGAAAAGCCAACAAAATACTGTATTAAAAGAAGGACCTGTGAATTGGGAACTAATTAGACTAAAGGACGTGATTGTTGAAATTATTAATGGTTTTGCATGCGGTAGGAGAGATGATGGCGGAATAGTCCAAATTAGAATGAACAATGTAACTATAGATGGGCGACTAATCTTTGATAAATTCCTAAGGGTGCCAATTCCAAACTCAATTGACATTATGCTATTAAGGCAAGGTGATTTCTTATTCAATAATACAAATAGTATTGATTTAGTTGGGAAATCAACAGTATTTAATGAAGCACCATTTCCCTGTACGTTTAGTAATCATTTTACAAGAATTAGATTAAAAACCGATCAAATTATTCCTGAATTTTTACTGTATAGCTTTTTAATTTTATGGGAAAAAAATTATTTCAGATCTTTGGCTATTCGTCATGTCGGCCAAGCAGCAGTACATAAAAAATATTTAGTGAAATTAAAACTCCTCCTCCCCCCACTCCCAGAACAGAAAAAAATCGCAGAGATTTTAACGACGGTGGATGAAGCGATTGAGAAGGTTGATGAAGCAATCAAAAAAGCGGAAAGGTTAAAAAAAGGGTTGATGCAGACGCTGCTGACCCTGGGTATTGGGCATAAGGAATTTATAAAAACAAAATTAGGGCAGATTCCTATCGACTGGAAAATAGTCAAAATTAATGATGTAGCAGATGTTATAGGAGGAAAAAGACTTCCCAAGGGAAACAGGCTGGTAGATGATTTAACACAATTCCCATATATAAGAGTTGTTGATTTTAAAAACATGAAAGTTGATCAAAACAATATTAAATATCTTGACATGGATACACACAAGAAGATTAAGAATTACACTATCTCCTCCGATGATGTTTATATTTCAATCGCTGGAACAGTAGGCTTATCCGGAAATATACCAACAATCCTTAATGGAGCAAATTTAACTGAGAATGCTGCAAAATTATGTAACTTAAGAAATATTGCAAAGACATATCTTGCCTACGTACTTAACTCTAAAATTGGACAAAATCAAATAAAATCATTTGTTGGAAGAGCACAACAGCCAAAACTCGCTTTGTTTAGGATAGAAAAAATAAAACTCCCCCTCCCCCCTCTTCCAGAACAAAAGAAAATCGCTGAAATTCTCAGCTCGGCAGATCAGAAGTTGGAATTAATGAGGGAGAGAAAATGCAAGCTAAACCGAGTCAAAAAGGGCTTAATGCATGACCTTCTAACAGGAAGAAAAAGAGTCAGACTGGATGGATAAAATGAGCTTTAGAGAAAAATTGCTGGTGGAGGATCACATCCTTCAAAAACTCAAAGATAAAGGATGGACCTATACTCCGGCTGAAAACCTGGAGAGGGAAAGCTTTGAAGAACCCCTTCTTAACTCAAACCTGGTGAGGGCTTTGGAAAAGCTCAACCGTAATCTCAGCATCACGGAAGAAGAAATAAAAAAAGTCATTAACGAGTTAAAGCTTCTCTCGACCGGGATTGAGGGAGCCAAAAAAGTCCTTAACTTCCTCAAATTCGGGGTGCCCATCAAATTCGACAAGGACAGGATTGTCAAATTCGTCCGTCTCCTTGATCACGAAATTCCCGAAAAAAACGAATTCATCTCCACCCGCCAGGTCCGTTTCCAGGGAAGAGACCAAATCAGAACGGATATCATCCTCTATGTGAACGGCATTCCTCTGGTCAACATCGAATGCAAAAACCCGGCAAATATCGCGGAAACCTGGATGAATGCCTATTCGCAGATTAAGGACTATGAAAAAGCCGTTCCTGAACTTTACAAATATGTTCAGATCGGCGGGGCCGCTGAAAACATTGCCCGCTATTTCCCCATTGTCCCCTGGGCTGATGAGGTCAGAACTCATGAATGGAAAACCCCGGAAATGGACTCGATCGGCTCTATGATCGAAATTTTGGCAAGGGAAACCCTTTTGGATATTATCCGAAATTTTCTCTTTTTCAGAGTAGAGATGGGAAATGCCACCAAGGTCATCACCCGCTATATGCAGTACCGGGCTGCAAACCGCATGGTTGACCGGGTTCATCTAAATCTCAAGGGGAAAGATAAGAAAAACAAAGGCCTTATCTGGCACTGGCAGGGAAGCGGTAAAACCCTGACCATGATTTTTGCTGCCCATAAACTGTACTTTTCGAGTTTTCTTAAAAATCCCACTTTGTTTTTCATGGTGGACCGAATCGAACTGGAAGACCAACTCTATCAGGAATTTAACGCGCTGGACATTGCCAAACCCGAGATCATCGGGTCGATCACCGCCCTGAAAAAAATCCTTTGTTATGATGATTATCGGGGAAAACGCGGTCTGTTTATTGTCCTGATTCATAAGTTCCGGCCGGAAGAACTCAAATTATTGCAGATGGAATTGGAAGAAGTCTCAAAGCATAAAGAAACCATCATGACAAGAAGGAATGTTGTCGCTTTCATCGACGAAGGCCACAGAACCCAGTACGGGCTTCTGGCCGGACAGATGAAAGCAATCCTGAAGAAAGCTTTCTTTTTTGCTATGACCGGAACGCCTATTGCCAAGCATGGCCGTGACACCTATTCAGAATTCAGCTACCCTCCGGAGGAGAGCTATCTGGACCGTTACTTTATTACAGACTCGATTAAGGACGGCTTTACCGTCAAGATCGCCTATCAACCGAGGCTGGAAAAAGATGTCCATCTGCGCAAGGAACTTCTGGAAAGTTTTCTGAAATCGGAATTCGAGGAGATTCCCGAACAATTCCGTGAAAATGTAAAAGAGGAAGTTCGAAAGAAGCTGAATGTCATCAGGCTGGTTCTCGAAGATCCGCAAAGAATAAAAGTGATTGCTCAGGACATCGCAGAACATTTCAAAGAGAACCTGGACGGAAAATTCAAAGCTCTTGTCGTGGCGGGAAGCCGGGAGGCTTGTGCCATTTACAAGGGAGAATTGGATAAACATTTTCCTGCAAAATATGCAGAAGTTGTCGTGACTTATGACAAAAACGACCGGGGAAAGAGAAAAAATCTATTTAAATATGTAGCTGAATCCCGGGCTAGGTACGGGGGCAGGGACTTTAAGGATATCCGGAAGGACTATGTGGGTAAATTTAAGGAAGATGAATTTCCCCGTTTTTTGATTGTGACGGATATGCTCCTAACCGGTTTTGATGTCCCTATACTCCAGACGATATATCTGGATAAACCACTCAAAGAGCACCGCCTCCTCCAGGCTGTGGCCAGAACAAACCGCCCCTATAGAGAGATCAAGGAAGTAGGAATGGTCATAGATTATGTCGGGGTGCTCAAGGCGTTCAAAAAAGCTCTGGCCATGTACAGTGGGGATGATATTAAAGGCGCCCTTCTCAACCTTGAGGAACTCAAGGAAGAATTTCTGGTCGTTTTGAAGGACATGCTTGTGATATTTCTGGAAATTCCTCAGGAATACACAAGGGAGTCCCTTCTTAAAGCGGTCGAATTGATCACATCGGATACTCACAAAGAAGATGAATTCGTAACTTTTTATAAAAAGCTCAGGAAGTTATTCGAACTTCTGGGGCCGTCTGAGCTAAAGGTCGAATTTTTTGAGGAGTACAAGTGGCTCTCCGGGGTTTATAGCTATTACTTGAAGCTTGTCAGGCAGAAGACCGATGATGAAGCATATATCCGGAAATACTATGATAAAACCGTTAAGTTTGTTCATGAAGCAACGGAAATCAAGGAACTGGAGCAGGACCAGCCGATTATTGCATTTGACGAGTTTTACCTTGAAAAGCTGGAAGAAAGAATCAAAAGCATGGAGGAAAAAGCAGCCAATATCCTCTTTGTTTTGAACCGCCTGGTTCTTGTGGACAGGCATAAAAACCCGATTTATGAATCCATCATCGAAAAGGTGGAAAGGCTGCTCGAGATGTGGAAAGAGAAAAACCGGGATTATGAGCGTATTTATACAAACGGCAAGGAAACATTCGGTATTATCCAGAATCTTCTTGCCCGACAACAATCTCTTGCTTTTTCAGATATGGATTATTCCCTGCTCCTTGAGCTGGAAAAACAAATTGATGGCAAAGAAGACTTGCCAGGTAAAGTCAAAGATTTTTCAGCTAAGATCGAACGCCTTCTCTTCAGCGGCTGGATCCATCAAGTCACCGTTAAAAAAGAGGTGGAGAGAGAGCTCCGGAGGTTTGTCCGCGGCCTTAAGGCAAAATACGGTTTATCCATGGAAGAAATGAATGATCTCCATCATCGGCTCATGGAAAATATCAAAAATTATGGGAATTAAAACCATTTCTTATAATATCTCCTTCAGGGATATCCTCTATCCTCGCTTGGAATTAAAAACCGGCAAACTCCTACTGGTCCTCCCCAGAGGCTCTGACCCGGATGATATTATGAACAAGCATCAGAAATGGATAGCCGAAAAAATGGACTTTATAGAGGGGTGTCGAAAAGCCGCATTGAAAAAAGAAACAGTTAAGAGAACGGATAAAGAGTTTTATGACCTGGTTCATAATTATCAGAAAAACTATTCAATAGAACTAAAAGAAAATCTGAATAGGGTTTTTTTCAGATCGATGAGTACCAAATGGGCAAGTTGCAGTCCTAAAAGAAATCTGACAATTAATAAAAAGATGCGGTTTCTGCCGGAGTATTTAATTGATTATATTATTCTTCATGAAGTCACTCATTTGAAGCACAAAAGACATAATGCAGAATTTTGGAAAATAATCTCTTTCAGATTTAAAAATTACAAGGAACTTGAAAAGGAACTTTTTTCTTATTGGTTTAAGCTTTCTGAAGAAAAATTATAAAATTTTCTGCAATTTTCCATTTTCCATTTACTATTTTCCATTTTCTAAGTACCATATATATTGACCTTTTTAAAGGGTTTTCCGCTTCTTAAGAGATATTATATGAGTATTCAATTTCCTTTTAATCCGCTGGAAAGAGCGGTAGAGGTGGAGTCCCAGGTCATGAAGGAGGGCAAAAGGCTCTATTATAGATTCAGGCCGGCCAAATTTTATGGTGGAATTGCCACTGCTGATGCAGTGGGTTGTTCTTTTCTTTGTGCTTACTGCTGGAATTATAAACGGAATCTTAATCCCGGCAAATATAAGGATTTTTATTCTCCCCAGGAAGTAGTTAGCAGAATGCTGGCAATTGCCCAGAAGAATTTCTTAAACCTCTTTCGCTTAAGCGGGGCTGAACC
Organism: Candidatus Aminicenantota bacterium; assembly: GCA_030612445.1. GTDB lineage: Bacteria > Acidobacteriota > Aminicenantia > Aminicenantales > Aminicenantaceae > JAUVXM01. Next base: position 25,610 of record JAUWNW010000019.1, on the reverse strand, counting down.
TATACTGGGAGATAGATCTTTTGAGCACCTGATAGAGATTATAAAGATTCTTTTCCGTTTCCGTCCCGGTTCTCCTTTTATTCTGGAGACCAATGGATTTTTTCTCGGCTATAAACCGGAACTCATTGAGCTGTTTAAATATCTTAATATAAAGGTCAGGGTAAGCTTGAAAGGGATCGATGAAATAAGTTTTGAAAATATTAGCGGGGTAGAGAAAAAATATTTTGAGTATCCTTTGATCGCTCTCAGGGAGCTGGAAGAACGAGAAGTTGTAGCCTGGCCGGCTCTGATGGGAGATTTTTTCCCTCACGATGAAGTCCTTGGATTTGAGGAATTTCTTAAAGACAATTACACAAGTGCTCGCGTTGAGATAGAAAACCTGAAGCCTTTTCCATTTGTGGTTGAAAATATAAAGAAACGAAATCTTAAACTGTAGTGACTTGTAAAAAATTTCTGACAGTGCTTCGTCAAGGAGAAGATTAATATGAGGAAATTTGTTTTAGTGCTGACAGTCCTGCTCGGGACATTGGGTTATATTTATGCTGATGAAGCCGTTAGGATAGGAACCCTGGGTACTGAGGGTGAGCTGATCTACCCGCGGCAGATAAAAGAAGGCCCGGACGGGAATATTTATGTATATGACAGCATGGATGCTTTTATCAAAGTCTACTCGCCTGAAGGCAGATTTCTGCGAAAGATGGGAGGAGAAGGCCAGGGCCCGGGAGAGATCCAACGAAATGATGGAGTAAGCTTTGGTTTTACTCCAGACAAAAAACTGTATTTTACAGAATTTTTCACAGGGCATCCCTGGATAACTCTTATGGAGCTTTCAGGAAAGTTTCAAAAGGCCGTTAAACTGGATATAAAAGAATTTTTTGGAGTTTCGATCGCCTATTGCCTGCCCGATGGAAGATTTTTGACCGAGTTAAATTTCGCAGGCCGCCCGGAAAGAGAAAAGGATTTTTTCTATCACCGCTCTCCCCAGGAGATTGTCCTGCAGAATGCAGATGGGGGCATTATCTCTAAAATAAAGAGGACCGATTATATAACAAGGATCTCTTATGAGAGCAGAGGGGCTGATTCGCCCGTTCCTTTTTCTCCGGCTTTTGCCTGGTGCCCGTATAAACAAAATACTGTTCTTTTTTCTGATGGCTTAAGTACTAAACTGCAGGTCTATAATTACCAGGGAAAGCTGATTAGGGAAATACAAACTTCTCTGCCTGAGCCGGAAAAGGTCACCCGTAAGGATTTAAACAAGTGGCGGGAGAGAAGAAAGGAAATGTTTGCCTCCCGGAACCCGGACTGGTGGAACCGCTTCGGCAAAGTCATTGATAATTATAAAAAATCTATCTACAAAGAACATCCGAATTTAAGCGGGATTGCCGTAACTCCGCAAGGGAATATTTTGATATCAAGCCGTTGGGATGAGGAAAAAAATCGGTCCCTATACTGGCTGCTGGATGAAAGCGGCGATACTAAAGCAGAGGTCACTTCTACGGCAGTAGGGGTAAGTATTTCAAAAAGTTTTATCTTTTTGGGAAAAGCTGATGAAGACGGCATTATCACAGTCTATGCTCAAAAAAGAACAGGATCAGAGGAAGAGGATTTATTAAGATTAAAATAAAAGGCTTATTTTTTCTCCGGCTCTCACTCCAGTTATATTGACATCTTGCTGATTTTTTTTTATTATATGTATTTATGGGGAAGTGATGACAAGTAAGTGTATTAGTGATGAAAAAAACATTATTATGGGAGCCTTAGGATAATGGAAAAGAGAAAAGATAAGCGAAAAGATGAAGAGAACAAAGCTGTTATCGAGTTTGCAGATGATAAAGCTGGCTCTTCAAAAAAAACAAGTATTAATGCCCTGACCCAGAATATATCCTTAAGCGGGGTTAGGCTGCAGAGTGACAGCTCCTTTCCGGTAGATACGAAGGTTACTCTAAAAATTACGCTCTCAAAGTCGAAAAAAATACTCAAGCTGAACGGAAAGGTCAAATGGGTTAAAGATATCCAGGATGGCGAATTATACGAGATGGGAGTCGAATTTATTGAGGCATTGCCAAACAAGGTAATGGTCCTTCTCCAGCATATTTTTGGAAGAAATAAATAGAATTAACAGTGGTAAAACTGGGTGTTTCAGAATTTGACGATCAAAAAAAAATTAATCGGGATAATACTGCTGGTTTCTGTTTTTTCTCTGATTATTGGATTCAGCCTGGTGGTCTTATATGAACTCAGGGCAGCCAAAGTAAAATTTATTGATGATGTCAGGTTTCACGCCAGGTTGGCAGGAGAATATTGCAGAGAAGCATTGATTTCCAAGGACGGTGAAAGCCTGGAAGCGGCCCTGTCAAAATTTAGCGCTATCCCTTATATTACCGAGAGTGTAATATTTGATTCCGAAGGCATACCTTTGGCAGTTTACAGCCATTCAGGTGACGGGCTTGTCCCTCCTGCTCTGGTACAGATAAAGCCTTATGAGTACAGCAAAGGTTATTTGACTGTTATCCTCCCTATAGTTGATAAAGATCTGACCTATGGGAGGATCTTTGTACGCGCCTCAGCCAATGAAGTTAATAAAAAGTTTATCCCTTTTCTGATATCTATAATACTCTTGTTTGGGGGATTGGTCGTGCTGGTTTTTTTTCTGGCACAAATGCTTCAGAATATTATTTCTAAACCAGTAATGGATATGGTCAGTGTTACTAAAAAAATTTCCGGGCCGAGCGAGTCTGGTGCTAAGCTCAAAAAAAAGAGTAAAAACGAACTCAAGGTATTACGCCAGAGATTAGGGTATTTATTGGAGCAAGTCGATATTCGGGAGATGAACATAGCTGAGGTGGAGAAAGCGCAAAAAAATATCTTGGAGCTTGAGAAAAGGGTAGATTTATACAGAGAGCGGTTTGAAAATACAGCTTATAGTATTGCTGTATTTGAAGCAGTCGAGAAAGGGCAGGATTTTATTATTAAAGATTTCAACAGCACAGCAGAGAAATTAGAAATGATACATCGGGCTGACCTTATCGGTATGCGGGTAACAGCTGTTTTCCCGGGAGTAAGATCTTTCGGGCTCTTAGATGCTTTTCAAAAAGTTTGGCAGAACGATACAGAGGAGTATATTCCATTTTCCCGGTTTAGGGAGGATGACAAAGCAGGCTGGCGAGAATTTTTTATCTCTAAGCTTCCTTCCGGGGAGATCAGTGCTGCTTTCCGTGATGTAACTGAGCAGAAACTTGCAGAAGAGGCCCTGAAAAAAGAAAATGAGGAAGAGCAAATAAAGCTTAGAGAGGAACAAAAAACCAGGGAAGAACAAATATCCAAAGAATTTAATAAATCCGCTCAATGGGAAGCTTTAAACAATGAACTGGAGGGGCTTTTCTCCATAGTCGCCAACAATTTGGGGAAACCTTTAAATGGGATAAGTGAGTTTAGTATGTCGCTGCTGCAGAATTATGCTGATAAAGTAGATGATGAAGGCAAGAACCAGCTTATTCAGATTCGGGCGGCAAGCCATCGTATGAATCAGCTATTTCAAGAGATCGAACAATTAACTCGGCTGTCTTTTGTCGAACTGAAGCTCGGGCAGGTAGATTTAAGCGCACTTGTAAGTAAAAAATCGGTTGAACTAAAGGAGGGCAATCCTGATCGGAAAGCCGATTTTGTCATTAAAAAAGATGTGAATGTCAGGGGAGATGCCCGTCTCTTGGGTTTGGTTATCGATAATTTACTTACCAATGCCTGGATTTATTCATCTAAAAAACCGAAAATAAAGATTGAATTCGGGGTTAAAGAGAAGAAAAAAATTAAGGAATTCTTCATTAAAGATAATGGAGTTGGTTTTGAGATGAAAGATGTTGAGCTGATGTTTCGTCCCTTTAAGAAATTAAATCCGGATGAGTTATTCCCCGGCACCGGTATGGGACTGGCAATAGTAAGACGGATAATCCACAAACACGGCGGCATTATCCGGGCTGAAGGAAAACCGGGCAAGGGCGCGGTATTTTATTTTACGCTGGGACTAAGAACCATAAAAAATGTCGACGTGAATAATCCAGGTTAGTTATCAATAATTCTATACTCCCGGTATAACATTCCTCGTTTTTCATCTAAAAGGAAAATACGGTCTTTATTGATCCGGATGTCATCCACAAAGTGGGTGAGCGGGATGGCCCCAAGAAGGAAACCATCAGTAGAATATACCTCCAGCTGGTACATATCGGTTTTTTGGACATCTGTATTCCCGGACACGGACTTTGACATATTTCGGCCGCCCGCACCCATAGTTACCCGCATGGAGGTGTTGACCTTTTCATTATCCTCAATTTGTCTTAAAAAGGAAGCGATCCATATCCTTCCTTTATAATCGACCGCAACTCCACTGGAGCAGTGGTTCATATCCGGCATTTGGATGCTGACTCTTCCTCCGCTTGCTTTTCTGCTTCCCTTATTTTTTGGTTTGGCCGTATCATAATTTAGGGTCCGGTCTGCGCTCCACAGTAATTTTCCTTCAGGGGAATATTTCTCGATCCTGTTCTGATAGTCAAAAGCTATATATACAAAGTCATTTTTGTCGATCACAAAATGAATCTGGTTTCCCATCCTGTTAAGGAGGAAGTCTTTATAATCCCTTTTTTCACCAAAATCTTTTGAGACCTTGCCTTCCGAATCAAGTATTTTTAAAAGTTTGGGGAGTTCTTTGTTTTTTTCCTCATCTCCTGTTCCGAAGCTAATAAAACCTTGCCCTTCAGCCATCAGTATCTGGCCGGATCGGAATAATTTTGTCTTCCCGGCAGGATTTTCGTGCATCGGGATGGTTGTAAACTCTGCTCCATTGGGTTTTAAGATCTGGATCCTTTGGTTTTGAGGATCTGATATATATAAATATCCTTCTGTGTTGATATCAAGCGACATTGGATATTGAAATTCACCGGGCCCCTCTCCCTGCCTGCCGAATGTGGCTATATATTTTCCATCAGTATCGAATTTTTGGATACGGTGGTTGCCGGAGTCAAGAATGTAAATATTATCTTTGCTGTCAAAAGCGATATCAGCCGGCATATAAAATAAAACATTTTCATCTAATGATTCGATATTTCCGATATTTTTGACATATTCAATTGATAATTCCGGATTTTTCCCCCACTTTCCTTCCTTTTCATTATGGACAATCCGGATGCCATCCTTTGTCTCTATCTTTTGGGCAAGGGAATAGCTGGCAGTTATAAGCAAAAGGCTTAGAGCAAAAATATTTAGTTTTAATATTGTTTTCATTGTGAATCCTCCCATAAATATTATAACAGATTATTATTTATAATCGTTGCAGTTTATCGAATATTTAAAAATAAAACAGAATTCGTACCGGTTCCAGGGGCAACACCTTGTAATTAGGGTTAGAGCGCTGTTGGATTCGGGAGGAGGGAGGAAAGGAGGATAGTCGTATGCTTTCATAATTTCCACACTTCCAGGAAGCGGTATATATCAAATAGATAACAGGGCAAAGCCTACTTTGAAGCCAAAGTTCTTGGCATAGATTAGTAAAAAGGAATAACTAAAGGCCCCCAGAGCGAATATAGAACTATAGATAATATCCGAACCTAAGTCCTTCAGGAATGAAGCCCATGCAAATAACCGGACTGTTTTTCTGTTTTCGATATCCTGCTTTTGCAGTAGGTGTTAATATAATTTGAAAGGATAGAATTGTCTAGTTAGTGTTCAAATGTTATCATAACTTGTTTACTAAAAGGAGGAAGAGATGAACATTAAGAAAATATCGGCAGCTTTTATTTTGATTTTTGTTTTTTGCATTCTTCATGGAGAAGGAAAAACTGTCAATACTCCGGCAGAAAAAATAAATTTCACTCAGTACAGCCAGTATGAAGAGATTACTCAATTTTTGAGCCTTGTTGATAATATGAGTAAGGAAATGACAGTTGTTATTGTAGGCCGTACACTGGAAACAAAGGATTATGGATCAAAAGATATATATTTGTGTATTCTTACTGAAGAAGGAATTGATTGTCCGGAAAAACTTAACAGGAATAAACCTATTTTTTATCTTGTTGCCGCAAAACATGGGAATGAACAATCGGCAAAGGAAGCTGCCCTTTGTTTGATTAGAGACCTTGCTGTTGGAGAGCTTAAGCCCCTGCTTAAGAAAGTGAATTTCCTTATCATCCCCCAGGCTAATCCTTATGGAAACTTCTTAAACCAGCGCCCCAACGAACAGGACCTTGATTTGAACCGCGACCAGGTCAAACTGGAGGCCCCTGAAGCAGAAGTCATTAATCGTGTTTTCAGGACATGGATGCCAGAAGTGACTATGGATGTCCATGAGAAAGGTGATGATTACTACAGAGTCAATATTGGCTGTGTTTCTAATATAAATATCCACCCGGATATTCAAAAATTTTCCCGGAATCCTATACTGCAGGAAGTGGAGAAAAGCCTGAAAAAGAAAGGTATTACATTCCATGAATATTTGATCACTCAGGAGATGGGTATTGATTCGTCTGCTGGAGTTAATTACAGCCGTGAAGACACAGGAAAAAGGGAGATAATGAAGCGCTTTAGCACAACGGATCTCAATGATGGCAGAAATAGTCCTGGCATCTATGAAACTCTTTCTTTTATTCAAGAAGGTGCTTCCAGCCACGACCTCAAAACTTTGAAGGAAAGAACCCGCTGGCAGTATTTTGGAATTAGGTTTTTTGTAGAAAGTATTGCCAGGCATGGCATAGAGATAAACTCTATGGTCCGAGGCCTGCGCAAGAATCTAATTGATAAAGCAAGAATTTATTCTGAGAGTGATTTAGTCCATTTAAGGATGAAATATGCCAGGGATGAAAAAGAGCCTACAATAAACATTAAGAAATTTGAACGCATTAAGACTAACGTTCGAGGAGTGCTAAAAGTTGATAAGAAAGCAGGAGACGCACTCTTTTTATCTGATATAATTCCTTATCAGTACCCTGCAAGCTATAAAGTTGTTGAGGAAACCATTGAAAATTGGTTCCCCAATGTAGAACCATTAATCAGTGTGTCTCGTCCTTTAGGTTATATCGTCCCTTCTGGGCATTTGGATGTTGTCGAAACATTACTTAGGCATGGTTTAAGAGTAGAAACTTTTGTAAATGATATTTCTGTTGAAGTGGAAGCTTACAAAGTCCTAGATGTTATTCCGGCAAAATATGATTATCTTCCACCTGGGAAGATCGAGGTGGAGAAGAAGGTACTGAAAACGATAAGTAAAAGAGGCGATTATTATGTAACATGTGCTCAAGATGGGGCTAGTTTGATTCCATCCCTTCTTGAGCCTCAATCTCAGTATGGATTTATTCGCTATTGGAAGTTCAAGTTAGTGCCTGAAAAGGGAGATTTTTTCGCTATATTAAGATTTGTAAAAAAAGTAGATTTGCCTGTTATTCCCTATAAGAGATGGAAAAGATAACTATCCTTTTCGCGTCCATCACAAGGACCTCTTTTTCTCCAATAAAAAAAGCTGTATTTGCGCCGCTTCCGCCTTTCACTTCATAAATATTCCCTTTGACCTGATGTGCTTTACATGGAGGGGCCTGGTTTTTCTCTTGAGCAATTCCAGAAGAAATAGAAATAATAAATATAAAGCAAATAATGGAAGAAAGTTTAAAAGTATTTTTTATGAGAGGGCTACTTTTGAAAATTGATATTTTTAATATGTTATTTTTATTATAAAGATGTCAATTGTGGAAATAATCTCTGGGGCTTTTATTTTAGATCAACTGAGTTTGAACCCCATTTGAGAATCATTTGAGCAAGAAAGAATGTAGGTGCTTTCTTGTGGACGCAGATGCTCCGCTCTTTATGGTCATTTTGAGAGGTGAGTATTTTTTTGTTACGTAAAGTATCCATACCGGCAGGAGGCTAGGAGTCCCGAGATCTCCATCCCCGCGAACAACTTCGAATTTAAATTAGACTAATGGGGAAGAAAATTTTCCATCACCCAAATTTCTTTGACTTGTATATAATTGTGGAAGGCAATCTGCTCTCCAGCAGGATGTACATCCAGATAGTTTATTCTCTTATCCGTCTTCCATAACATCTGAGGCTCTCCCCCCTCGGAGGAGATTGTCCAAAGGCTAGTGCCATCTTTTTCGTCTTTTGCAAAGAGAATATATCGCCCGTCAAATGACCAGTCAAAAGTTCGAAAAAATCCCGGCTCCTTTATTATGAGTAATTCCCTTGCCTCTCCGCCAGACACAGGCATAATCAGAAGCTTCCCTGTGCCTTCTTCAGCATAATAGATATCGAACAGCAATCTTTTTCCATCAGGTGAAAGCGCTAGATTTCTTTGTATATTGGGATCACAATAGAGTTGTTCGTCCAAGTTTAATTCGATTTGGTGTTTCAAAATGCAGCCTTGATTTACAAAGAAAACAGCTCTTCCATCCGCTGACCGTTCGCCCCTGATATTGGCCCATTCACCAGTACCCAGACTTTCCAGAGCATATTCGGCCAGTTGGCTCACTTTCCCATTATCAATGTTGATCCGGTAAAGCCCTCCAACGTAACCTTTTTTTCTCTCCGGATTATAGAAAGATGTGACCATAATGGAGCGGCCGTCTGGGGACCAACGGGGATTATTCAGAAACTTTAATTTACAAGGCACTTCGCGGTCCCCTCCAGTTTCGAAGGAATATATATGGAGCACTTCCTTAAAAAAACCAGGTCCTGCAGGTTTGAGTTGCTCAAAAATATAGGCCATCTGTGTGCCATCGGGTGACCACTGGGGGCAGCGATTTGAACCTTTGAAGGGCTGTTTCAGAGAAAATTGAACTTTACCCGTATTTAAGTCTATAGTAGCAACAGAGGAATTAAACCAGCTTCGATAGATGCTGAAAAAATAGTCGCCATTTTGAGTAAATCCCAAGGGAAAAATTTTCCCGATATCGCTTTTAATCATTTGGGGAGACCCTTTACGCCTACCATTTTCGACCGGAATCATCCAAAGGTCCATGGTTCCTGTGCGGTCGCTGATGAATATCACTTCCTTCCCACCCGGAGCCCAGCCCAACAGCTTGTCGTTGGCTGAGTGTTCTATCAGAGGGATTTCCCGGCTACCATCTGCAGCAAGAAGATAGATATCGTAATTATCGGAATCTTCTTCGACCGGAAGGTCAAAAGCGATGTACAGGTCATCGGGTGAATAGCAGATGCAATCTTTTGTTGTCTGTCTCACCTCTGATTTCTTGATCACATGGAGATCTCCATCACTGACCCAGACCCATGCGATCTGGAACTTCTTGTCTGTTCTGCTGTACATTCTGATCGCAATACGTTTGCCATCTGAAGACCATTGGGCTGGATAGATCTCAAAATCTTTGTTGCTGTAAAGAATGCGAGAGGAGGATCCATCAATTCCGATGAGTCTTAATTCGATATAATAATTATCATCAGAAAGTTGCTTAAACCAGGAGTAGGCGATTTGCTTGCCATCAGGAGAAATTCGAGAGTAAAAGGCGTATTGTATGGGAGATTGCCATGTTGCATCATGGGTGAGGCGATGCTTTTTTCCAGTAGCCAATTCGTGGATGGCTAGATTTCCTGTTTCCCAGTCTACATAAGAGAGATAGCGGCCGTCAGGGGAGGGGCTTCCGCGAAAATCCACATCAGGACCTGACCAGATCTGGCGGATAATGAACTCTCTTTCCCCTTTCTCTGTCAATGCCTGAGCTTTGAGAAGATTTGAGATTTTTTCCCTGGCAAGTCTGACTTCTTCAGTTTGCTCTGGATAACTATCAACCACTTTCTGGTAGGCTTTGAGTGCTTGCTCCATACCCAGTTTTTCATAGCACATGCCGATTTGAAGCTGAGCTTTGGCACCCATTTCTCTCTCTTCAGGGAAGCCGGTTATAATCTTGAGAAAAAGCTGGATGGCACCCTCCATGTTACCCTCTGCTTCTTTCTTGAAAAGGGCTTCTTCGTAGAGTTGTCCGGTTGACTCCTGGGGGAAAGCTTTGGGTAAAAAAAATAGAGTAAACAGAATTGATAATGCTATGGCCATGACAAGCGAAAGCGAGATTTTCTTTTGGCTCATATCCACCAACAATCTTGCCTGTTAATATTCTCTATGTGCATAGATCGTATCAAATTTTTCACCACCCTCGGTTAAGATTAGATTAAGATTGCAATGCATTTCGATTAAGAGCTCATTTCCCTATAAATTTGTATCCAACTCCCCTGATACTGATAATGAATCTTGGGTTTGCTGGATCGTCCTCAATTTTCCTTCTCAAGTGCGCGATGTGAGGATCAATTGTCCGCGGTGAGACAATAGCATTCCCCCAGGCTTCATCGAGCAGATTATCCCTGGTTAACGCTTCTCCTTTATGCTTGATAAGATGCTTGAGCAGGTTAAATTCCAAGGCTGTTAAATGTAGCTTCTTTCCAGCCTTATGCACTTCGTGACTTTTGATGTTAATAGTTACATCACCGAATGTGTGGACCTCTCCAACGTCTTCCTTCTGCCGCGCCCTTCTTAAAATCGCTTTCACTCTGGCAACTAACTCTCTGGTGCCCACAGGCTTGGTGACATAATCATCAGCGCCCAATTCCAGTCCAACCACCTTATCTATCTCTTTGGTCCTTACTGCTGTTAGCATCAAAATAGGGGTGTTTTTGTCCGCTTCCCTGATCTTTTTGCACACCTCGAAACCATTGAGCTCTGGTAACATGATATCAAGGATGATCAACTGGAAATCTTGGTCCCTGGCCTTTTTCAAGCCCTCCTTGCCGTCTGAGGCAGTAGAGACTTTGTATCCCTCGAACTCAAGGTCATCTTTTATTCCCATAAGGATGGCATTATCATCTTCAATAACCAGAATCTTATCCATTTTTATCCATATCTCCTTTTACTGGTATTTTTAATGTGACCTTTGTTCCTATACCGCGCTCGCTTTCTAGCTTTACCTCACCTTTATGCGCCTTGATGATATGAGAGACAACTCCAAGACCTATCCCGCTGCCCCTTATTTTATCGTCATATGCTCTGTCAGACCTGTAAAACCTGTCAAACACTTTTTTCTGTTCTTCCTTGCTGATCCCTATCCCCTTATCTTCCACTTCTAAAAACATATTCTCTCGGTCGGACCAGGCTCGAAGATTTGCTCTCTGACTTTGTCCCCGGTATTTCAAAGCATTATCGAGCACATTGAAAAGGGCCCGAGAAATAGCTTCCTTATCGGCTGAAACTTTCGGCATTTGCTTTGGTATTTCTGTTATCAGTATAAATTTCTTCCCGACAACCTGTTTTTGAAAGCGAGAGGAAACATCCTTTGCCAGTTGGGCGATGTCTGTTTTCTCAAAGCGGTATTCTTTCATATCTGCCTCTATTTTGGAGAAATCGAGAATGTTTTCGACCAGCCGGCTCAAGCGATCGGTTTCATCGGTTATGGTTTCATAGTACAGTTGTTTTTTTGTCTCTTCCTTAATCCGACCTCTCTTGAGAAGTTCGGCTAAATAACGGATGGACGTCAAGGGTGTTCTGAAATCATGGGAGACTGTGGAAACAAATTCTGATTTTAACTTGGCTAGTTCAAACTCTTTGGCTGTAATCCTGATAGCTAAAAAGCCTCCCAAAAGTATGGCCATTACGACCGCTGCCACAAAAAGGATATAAATATTTCTCCTCAGAATATATTTCCTCCCGGCTTCACTGGGATTGTCTTGGAGGATATTCACGTTCCAGGGTAGGAAGTTTTCCTCAAAGCTTTTTGAAAACGCCAAGGAAGGAGACTGCTTCTCTTGGATCCTTATATTTTTTCCGGCCACGACATCCCCAGATTCATCTCTTATCTGGATATGCCACTCTTTTTTTAGAGGAAACCTCTCCAATATTTTCGGCAAAAGATTTGCGGTGAGAAATCTGATGTCGATTTTCATGCCCAATAGAACTTTATCATCGATGTATGTGTAACTGATCATATAGACTTCTTCTTCAATCTCCTGGCAAAAATGGGCAAAAATTCCAGGCAATGTTCTTGGGGCATGATTTTTTTTCTCAATTAAGGGCGCGATCCTTTGAGCAAGATTCTCTAGTGTGTTCATCCGGCCTTGTTTTTGTTCCTCAAGCTTCTCCAGCTTCTCCCATTCTTTGATAAGGTTCTCATTATTGTTTGATTCTCTTATTTCTACAAGGGCAGATTCAATGGTTTTTCTGATTTTATTCCGGTAAAAATAAAAGCGGTCCTTTTTCAACTGCCATTTTGATTTGAAAATGTTGCTGTAGAGTTCAAGGAATGCTTCGACTTCTTCAATTTTTTTACCCATATTGCCGTTGATTGTTCCTATTTGGTATCGAGCTAATAATCCGAAAGGAATTCCATCAGAGCTTATCTCATCAGGATATTTTTTTAAGATCTTTCGGTAAGCTTCCAGTGCCTTCAGGTTTTTTCCGGATTTTATATAGCAACGGCCAATGCAATTCAGTAGTATTGCCCATGAGGCGATATCGGAAGTTTCATTCATTAATTTTTTATATGATTCTATGGCCAGATGATAATTTTTCGTACGAAATTCGCATGTTCCTGCTCTTTTGAAATGGAAATCGGCTTCTATTTCAATCGGATGTTTACCTGAAAGTTCTCCTTCTCCCTGAAGAAAATAAAGCGGTTTAATCAGCGGGAAAGACATTCTGCCTTGTGCGTTGATAATAAAAATCTCATCGGTGATTTCTTCTTCCTCTGCTATCCTCCTGCAGGTTTCTTTAAGGACTATTTCTTGAGATGAAATTTGATCATTCCGGATTGATCTCATTATTCTTTCCTCAGCTTCTGAAACAATTGCTCTCACTTGATCAATGAGGAGTTGGGCTGTTCTCGCCTGTTCTTCTTTTATCTCCTTTTCTTTAACCAGCTTTCCCCTTTCGGCTTCACGGATAGCCAAAATGGTAAGGATGACGCTCAAGAGGATTGTCAGTCCAGAGAAAGCTATTATTGCCTTTCTTTTCCAACTCAGCCTTATTTTCACGGACAGTGCACTCCCAGAAGAATCAATGTGGGAAAATCACATGTTCAACGAAATGATGTTTTGCAACGATTTCCCCTATCGAAAAGGTTATACCAGGATAAGAACGAAGTCAAATGATTCAGAGCGGGAAAGATGGACAGTTTGAGATGAACTGCGTAAGCTTGGAAAGTTACTTGGCGTCAGGAATTGGGGGAAGAGACGGAGTTTCTCTTTTTGGTCTTAAGTACACATCCTCTCGACTTAATGGAAAATTTAAATGAGTTTGGATAAGCCTTCTATTTACTGCGGGTCCAGGTGGTTACGAAAGAAAATGGAGTCGTGGCCGTGAGGGGTGTCTTGTATTCCCATCTTTTTTTGTTTTTGAGGAGTCTATAGGTTTCTTGAAAGCCAAACATATCCTCATCGATGGTTATTGTCCATTTATTAACATCGTCTCTAGAAATCTTCATTTCCCCAATGTTATTACTGCTCACTATGTTGTGATAACCATCATAGTCATCCGTAAAAGCCTCGAATGTGCTGCGGACATCGATCATTACCCAGCCAGAAGATGTGGTGAAATCCCCTTGACCTATAGCTTCAATATCACAATCTACTTGGATTATCAGGCATATCTCCTGATAATCACAAGCGGGATGGAGTTGATTTTCCAGAAACTGCTGCATACAAATTTCGGATTCATCAATTGAATCTAGACATAAATCATCAGGGAAATAACAACAAAAATCTTGACATTTAGACTGCGAGAGATTTAAAACCTGAAAACCAACTTGGCTGGGATTTGTTACCTCTGGATCATTTTCTAATGTTAATGCAAAATAATAGCCTGTCGCTAGCGCGCCTTTGTATTTCTTCACACCGACCTTGACGTTATCCCCACTAAGCTTCTCGGATGGATTTTCACCTAGATATCCCCATAGATTAATACTTTCGTTCGGAATTGTAACTGCCCAATCATACTTCACGGGCTTCTTGGCATCGAGAGAATTAATCCCCATAAAAACTAAAGCCGCCATTAATGGGACAACCAAGCCCCATCGTTTTGAGTTATTAAACATTTTCTCCTCCTTTTTTTATTATTGTTTTGTTAATTTTGTGTTTTATCTTTGGCATCACCCCCTCTTCAGAAGAAAACTTGCATCATACAAAATATCATTATAAAGTTTTATGAATGGCTGTTGGTTAAGGTTGTGTTGTGATTTGGTTGAGAATTGGTGGCGTTTTGGTTATTCAGGTTTTTTTGTTACTGATCGGAAAATTATCATATTTATAGAATTTCCACATTTCCTTAAAACAAAAATCGTTCTCGGTGGATACTTTATCGGTATATCCATTTTGGAGGTAAGCGATGAACCAAAAGAAAAATTTAGTCACGGTGATTTTGTTATTAGCTGGGGCTTCTTTCCTTTTTTCAAGTCTGGTTCTCCAAGAAACAGGTAAAGAACTCTTTGAGCGAGCCTTATACCTTGAAGAGACCAAGGTGGAACTTGAGAAAGCCATAGAGGTTTACAAGCAGGTTGTCAAAAAGTTTCCGGATGAACGGGCGACCGCTGCTAAGGCTCAGTTGCACATCGGGCTTTGTTATGAGAAACTGGGACTTAAAGAAGCTCCAAAGGCCTTTCAGAAAGTCGTCGATAATTTTCCTGATCAAGCAGAAGTAGTTAAAATGGCTAAAGAAAAACTGTCTATTCTCCAAAAAGTTAAAGCTCTAGTCGAAAAAGGTGAAAAGGAATTTAAACTCTCCAAAATCTACAGAGGAGATTGGGAGGAGATACTGACTTTTCAGAACCCGAAGGAGGCAAGGAAGTATCGATGATTTTATCTCCCAATGAGCGATGGGTTGCCTACACGGCGGTGCACAAAGACAATACGGATATCTATGTGATGCCTTCCAAGGGGGGGGGATCTGTCCGAATTACATCTAATCCGGCTGTGGACAGTGGCCCGGGGTGGCCCTATGAAGGCAAATGGCTTGCATTCGCTTCGTACAGAGCTGGAAATCCTCAAATCTGGATCATCAGAATTTCCTCTGAAGGAATGCCTGAAGGCATGCCTGTTCAGGTTACGCGGGAAACCCATATCTTAGGAGGAAACTGGACGAAAGACGGAAGTATCGGATTTCCCACCGCGTTTCGGACTCGACACATTTTCACCGCCAATCCCGAAAAACCGCCGATTGATAAGAAGGCTCCGCCAAGCCAAGCTGAGAGAGAATGCCCCTATTAAGCTGAGCTTTAGGGTTGACAGGAAGGGCGATACCCTAATCCCATTTTAAATAGAGGCTCAATAAAATGCAAACAGGGTGAAAGGGTTCCCCGTCTTGCCAGCTTCTCTGTTCCGTGCTATATTAACCTGGTCTATTCATAAAAAAATAGCGATGTTTTTATTATTAATTTCTTTTAAATGACATGTAAGATTTTTTCAAGAATGATTATGGAAACTTTTTTCTTGTTTTTATTTTTAATTTTAATCGCCATTTTTTACTCTCCGAGCAAGCCGATCTCACCGCATTTGCTTCGTTACAATGGATTTGCGGTGAAATACCACAGCTTCATCCATTGTGCCTCGCATCCACGGCAACCTCGACTCGTGAATAATCCAGGTTATGTAATCCAAATTATTATCAATGCCCTAAGGAGGAATCATGTTTAAGAAAAATTTATTTATCTCATTTTTTGTCTTAATGATATTTTCTCTAAGTTCGGCTTTTGCCATTAAGGAAGCTCGGGTGCTGCGCACACCTGCTATTCATAGCGATCAGATCGTATTTACTTATGCCGGCGATCTTTATTCAGTGCCATCCGAGGGAGGAGTAGCCCGCAGACTGACAAGTCATGAGGGATTTGAGATATTCCCCCGCTATTCTTATGATGGAAAATATATTGCCTTTACAGGCGAATATGACGGCAGTCGGGAGGTCTTTATAATTTCCCGAGAGGGTGGAGTTCCTAAACGTTTGACCTATACTGCCGCCCTTAGCAGAGATGATGTTTCAGACAGAATGGGGCCAAACAACATCGTTATGGGATGGAAGCATGACAACAGCTCCATTGTATTTCGTTCCAGAATGAGAGAATGGAACAGTTTTAACGGCCAGCTTTATTTAACTACGGTTAAAGGGGACTATCCGGTGCAGATCCCGCTGCCAAGAGGAGGTTTTTGCTCCTTTTCTCCTGATGATAAAAAGTTAGCTTATAACAGAATTTTCCGCGAGTTTCGGACCTGGAAGCGATATCGGGGCGGAATGGCGGATGATATCTGGGTCTATGATTTTGCCTCGAAAAAAGTAACAAATATCACTAATAATCCTGCCCAGGACATCATTCCTATGTGGAAGGACCAGCGCATTTATTTTCTATCTGATCGAGATGAGAACAAAAAGATGAATCTTTTTGTTTATGATACTCAGAAAAAAAACACCTTAAAACTGACCGATTTTAAAGAATATGATATTAAGTTTCCCTCTCTAGGTGACAAAGCCATTGTTTTTGAAAATGGGGGATTTATTTATAAATTTGATCTGGCCAATACAGAGATTACTAAAGTTCCGATCAGGATTGCTAATGATATTAATTCCAGCCGGACTAAATTGGTCAAGACGGGAAGCCTCGTGAGCAATTATGAGATCTCTCCAGGAGGGAAAAGGGCTTTGTTCGGGGCAAGAGGAGATGTTTTTACGGTCCCGGCCAAACATGGAAATACCCGCAATCTGACTAATACATCCGGTATCCATGAAAGAAATTCCAAATGGTCTCCGGATGGTCAGTGGATCGCTTATATTTCGGATGCCAGCGGCGAAGACGAGATCTATATCACTGCCCAGGATGGAACCGGCAAACCGGTCCAGATTACCTCAGGAGGAGAGACCTATAAGTACCAGATATATTGGTCTCCGGATTCCAAAAAACTCCTGTGGGGAGATAAAAAGCTTCGCCTTAACTATATTGATATAAAATCCAAAAAGATCGTTGTCGTGGATAAAGCAGAAGCCTGGGAGATCACAGATTACTCCTGGTCTTCGGATTCCAACTGGATTACTTATGCCAGACAGGAAAAAGATACTATGCAGAAGATATATCTGTATAGCCTGAAAACAAAGAAAAACCAGGCGGTGACGGATGGCTGGTATTCCTCCTATTCTCCTGTTTTTCATTCCGAAGGGAAGTATCTGTTTTTTGTTTCGGACAGGAATTTTAATCCCATCTACAGCAGTACTGAATGGAATCATGCTTATGGTTCCATGGCGCGGATCTATTTTGTGACTTTGAATAAAGAAGTGGAATCTCCGTTCAAACCCAAGAGCGATGAAGTATCGGTTAAAAAAGAGGAAGCAGAAAAAGCCGGTCTAAAAACAGCTAAAAAAACGGAAGACAAGGCTAAAGACAAGGAAAATGCAAAAGCATCAAAGCAAACGCTCCGCATCGATTTAGATGGGATTAAAGGTAGGATCATGCGTCTTCCTGTTGAAGTTGCCAGATATGGAAACCTGACTTCGGTCAAAGACACGCTGTATTACCTGAAGATGGGGGACAAAGACCGCAAGCAATCTTTTAAAATGTATGATTTAAAAGCACAGAAAGAAACAGATCTTGGAACGATCGGCGGTTATGAGGTCTCTTTTGACCAGAAAAAAATGCTTGTCAGCCAGAACAAGTCCTATGCCATTATCGATCTTCCCAAAGGGACGATCAAACTTTCTGAAAAGCTGGATCTTTCCCGGATGGAAGTTCAAGTTGATCTCAATAAAGAGTGGAACCAGATCTTTAACGAAAGTTGGAGACAGATGAAATACTTCTTCTATGCGCCCAATATGCATGGTGTGGGTTGGGATCTGATGAAAAAAAGATACCAACCTCTCGCCCGTTCAGTCAATCACCGGGCGGACTTGACCTATGTGATCGGAGAAATGATTGGTGAATTGAGTGTCGGCCACACCTATGTCGGGGGAGGGGATATGCCCCATGTGCAGAGAATTCCTGTAGGTCTTCTGGGGGCGATATTGAAGCGGTGTGAAAAAACCGGATATTACATGATCAAAAAACTCTTCAGAAGTGAGAATTGGAATCCTGGCCTGAAATCTCCTCTTACTGAAGTCGGAGTGAATGCCCAGGAAGGAGATTATCTGATTGCTATTAATGGTACTCCGACCAATACTATGAATAATCCTTTTAAAGCTCTGCTCAACACTGTTGGCAAGCAGGTCAGCCTGAAGATCAATTCAAAGCCGGAGGAAAAGGGAAGCAGGGAAGTGGTCGTTATTCCCATCCGGGATGAGGGCCCTCTGGCCTACTACACCTGGGTACAGGAGAATATTGAGAAAGTTAACAAGGCGACCAAAGGAAAGGTCGGTTATATCCATGTGCCGGATATGGGAGTCCGTGGTCTCAACGAATTCGTCAAGCTATTCTATCCACAGCTGCGGAAAAAGGCATTGATCATCGATGTCCGGGGGAATGGAGGAGGAAACGTTTCTCCCATGCTGATCGAGCGACTGAGAAGGGAGATCGCCATGGTCGATATGTCCCGGAACACAGTTCCAGGGCCGGATCCCGGGGAGATGTTGATGGGACCAAAAGTCTGTCTGCTGGATGAGTTTTCTGCTTCAGATGGGGATCTTTTTCCCTACCGCTTTAAAAAATACAAGATGGGAAAACTGATCGGCAAGCGGTCTTGGGGTGGAGTTGTTGGTATTCGTGGTACTTTGCCATTTATAGATGGAGGAAACATGACAAAACCGGAGTTTGCTCCTTACAGTACAGATGGCAAGAATTGGATCATTGAAGGGCATGGCGTAGAGCCGGATATTTTTGTAGATAATGATCCTGCCAAGGAATTTGCCGGTATTGATGAACAGTTGAACAAAGCCATAGAAGTCATTCTGGAAGAGCTGAAAACCAAAGAAAAAACCCTGCCGCCCATTCCTCCTTACCCGATCAAGAAGAAATAGCCGTTTGAGTAGCCCCAGATGCTTTCATAATCAGTAATATCTTCTCCCATATCTTCCAGCTGATCCAGGTACTCTCCGATTGATTTTGATTCAATGATAATTACCTTCCCCCCTGGTTGGTAAGTATCCAGCCGGCAGCCAGACTCGCGGTACCTACAAACTGCTCTTTAATGCCTTGTTGCTCTGACCTATCACTGGATTATTCACGACATATAAAAGAATCTTCAAATGATTGTATTGCTGTTTAAACGTATCGCCAATTTTCATGAATAATCCAGGCTATTTTTTTTTGTGATAGTTTGGATAAGCCGGACGCTTGGGCTTGTGAAGCGGGTTTTTGGCCAGCTCTTCCATAACGATCGCAATGGCTTTTTCCAATTGGGGGTCCTTTCCCTGTCGGACAATTTTTGGATCAAGTTCCACTTCGACATCCGGAATAACACCGATGTTTTCCGCTATCCAGTTCCCGTCCGGGCTCCAGACACCTGCACTGGGAGTAGTGACATATCCTCCGTCCATAAGTGAAGGGGCTCCGGCCATGCCGACAAGACCACCCCAAGTGCGTTTGCCTACAAGCGGTCCCACTTTGGCTTTTTTGAAGTACCAGGGCATAGCATCCCCTCCGGATCCTGCAAACTCGTTGATGAGCATAACTTTGGGCCCGAAGATGGCTCCCTGGGGTTGGACTTCGTCAACTCCATCTCTTTTTGCTACCAGACTCATCATTTTTCGTTTAAAACGCTCTATAATATCCGTAGCCAGCATACCGCCAGCGTTAAAACGCTCGTCAACAATAAGAGCTTCCCGGCCGACCTGAGCATAAAAATAACGGTTGAAATAAGTATATCCGCCAAAAGCCGTGTCAGGCATATAGACATAAGCCACTTTTCCGTTTGTCACCCGGTCGACATAGCGACGGTTGTCTTCGATCCAGGCAAAATTCCGCAGGGATGCTTCACTTCCGACGGGAACGACTGTCACCTCCCGTGACCCCTCGAGTTTCGCAGCAGGGCCTATAGTGAGAACAACCTGCTTTCCCGCTTTATTTTCGAAATATTTGTAGATATTGTCTTTGCCTTTGACCTCTTGACGATCCACAGCCAGCAGGTATTCTCCTGCTTTGACATTCACTCCAGGCTGGGTCAGGGGCGCCTGGGCCCGGGGATTCCAGTTTTCACCGTTGTATATTCGGGAAAATCGATACCGGTTGTTTTCGATCTTATAATCCGCCCCAAGAAGTCCTGTTGAAATACGCTTCGCCCGAACCAGATCACCGCCGCCAACAGAAAGATGCCCAACCGTTATCTCACCCAGCATCTCGGCAAAAAGGTAGTTCAAGTCCTGTCTTGCAGCAACATACTCAACATAAGGAGAATATTTTTTTTGGGCTTTTTTAAGATCAAGGCCGTGCAGGTTTGGATCATAGAAAAATTCCCGTTCTAGTCGCCAGGCTTCCCGGTACATCTGCTGCCACTCCTCTCGTGGTTTCACCTTGATCTCAATATTCTGGGTAGATAGAGCCTTTCCGGAAGGCCTTGCTGCTGGGGAGGGTGGAGAAGGAGCACTTGATAGAGGCATTGGACGAAGATTTCCTATAAACCAGCGGCCTTTCTGGCTGTAAAGATATTTTTTCCCGTTACGGGCCATCTCAAAGGCATTTACTTTATTGATAACCACATCAGCCTTTCGGGCCTTAAGGTCATAACGGTGTACAGTGTTTCCTTGAGGAAAAAAGGTTCCGGGTAGCGGCGCAACAGATTCTACGGCCAGAAGTACTCCCTTGTTTCCCGCCTGAAGCTCGACATAGGGTCTGGGAGGCATGGGAACAGACAATATCCTCTGGAGAATCCCGTCCAAATCGATCTTGACCTTAATATCTTTTACAGGTTTTTTATCCGCTGGTTTGCTTTCTTTATCTGAGGCCTTATCATCCTCAGTCTTTTTTGCTTTTTTATCCGGTTTATCAGCAGGTTTTTCCTCATCACTTTCCGGAGAAAACGGCGAGGTGTCGGTTTTTGACAACACAGCCAGATAGACAGATCGTGTTACGGGCCGGAACATGCTGTGGATGTCCGGCTGTAGAGAAGCGCCTGAATCCGTGCTGGCCGTGAAATAGAGATATTTCCCGCCAGCATCAAATATCGGCATATGGGCATCGCTCATGCCATCTGTGATCTGGGTGCTTTTACCACTTTCCAGAGAATGAAGAAAAATTGCACCCAAATAATTAGGTAACCGCTTACTGTATGCCAGCCACTTCGAATCAGAGGACCAACTGGGAATCAGGTCATATGTGCCTCCCTGGAAGCGGTCCTTATCCACCTTGACCGGTTTTTTCTTCTCAAGATCCACAAACCAGAGATTCAAATGGCAATCTATATATGCCATCTTCTTGTTGTCGGGTGACCATACGGGGGCATAATAAAAAGAAGGATTCTTATCCAGAGTTATGCGAACTACATCTCCGGTTCCTTGCTGATTCCGTATATGGAGCATATAATCGCCAGATTCATCTGAAAAATAGGCGATTTTTTCTCCATCAGGAGACCAGGCAGGATAACGTTCCATTACTCCCGAAGTGTTGGTTAGATTACGGAATTCACCTTTTTCCGCAGGGACTGATATGATCTCACCCCGGGCTTGAAAAACAGCTCGGACAGCGTTAGGGGAGAGGTTTGGAGAAGAGAGTCCGCTGCCGACATTGACAAACTTATCCCGAATCCCGGTCATATCACCGGCGACAGTAACAGCGAGATGTTGAGTCTTGCCGGAGGCCAGGTCAAAAAGATTAAGAGATCCGAACTGCTCGTAAATAATGGCTCCGGGTCCGGCTGAGGCGGACTTAAGATCCAAACCATTATTATTCAAAATCCGTATGACTTTTTTTGTCTTTATGTCGTAGGCAAAGAGGGTTACCGGACCTTCCCTGTCAGAGAGGAAATAGACCTTGTCTCCGATCCACATGGGATTATAATCGTTGGATTTTTTGCGGGGAACTTTCTCTATACTGGAATCAGTCAAATCGGCTATCCAGATGGGGGTGGCCTGTCCTCCCCGGTAACGTTTCCAGGCATAAAATGCCCTGGACAGGGGGACATAAGCAATACTCCTGCCGTTATGGGAATAACTGCCTTCGAATCCCATAGGTAGAGGAAGCTTCTTGGGTAATCCACCATCCAGGCTTACAGTAAAAAGTTCACTGAATCTGGAAAAGGCAGTGCGTCTTGATGTGAAGAGAATATTGTTACCGTCCGGCGTCCAACCTAGAACAATATCGGTAGATGGATGCCAGGTCAGCCGCTGCGGCTCTCCGCCAGCTGCCGGGATCACAAATACATCAACATTGCCGTCATATTCACCGGTGAAAGCGATAGAAGAACCGTCTGGGGAAAAGACAGGATTTGTCTCAACCCCCGGATCAGAGGTCAGCCTCTGAGCCGCTCCGCCTTTGCGGGAGACGCGCCATAGGTCCCCGGCAAAAACAAAAACAACATCTGTCTGGCTTAGAGTTGGCTTCTGGGCCAATATAAGCGTATCTCCGGCTGTTGTGGGCAGCGGGATAGTCCCTAACATTACAATCAGAATTAATAATGGAATTCGATGCATAGAAAGCCTCCTATTGTTTTGTTTCATATTTTTAGTATACGATTATTTTAATAAAAAAGTCATTTTTTTGAAACAAAATATATTCAAGAAAGCTCTAAGCAAATTCATAGCAAAATCCTATACAATGATAAGATTAATATGCGGATTTCTTGTTGAAGTATATGTTTTTCCTAGGTATTATTGTTGATGTAGTTGCTTAGGAGGTGAAAGTTTGGTGAAATTGAGGGAATATCATCATCAACATAAAAAGCAAATTCTTATAATTCAGCTGAGGAACAATCAGAATATATATGATACTCCAATCCCCTAGTTCAGGGACAAGAGTGATCTCTATTCTTTTTGAGCATCACTAAGCCCAATTTTAGGAGATTCTCTCTTTCTTGCGGATTTTTTATTGACTGGACTTGTTTTTTATTTGTATTATGGGTGATGGAGACTCAGAGGGTGAAAATTAGATGAAATTGAGGATAAATCATCATCAACAGAAAAAGCAAATTCTTATCTATCCCATTTCATTTTTAATGGTTAAGCAGACCAAATAGGCACAGGGTTAAATCTATGGTTAAATTTATCCACACAGCAGACATACACCTTGATAGCCCATTAAAAGGACTTGAGATGTATGAAGATGCGCCTGTTGAGGAGATTCGCGGGGCGACGAGGCATGCGTTTGATAATCTGATTGACTTGACCATAGAGGAGGAGGTTGATTTTATCCTTATTGCTGGTGATCTTTATGATGGTGATTGGAAGGACTACAACACCGGCCTCTTTTTCGCCGCCCGGATGGGTCGATTGGCCAGGGCTGGGATCAAAGTTTTCATTGTTTCCGGCAATCACGATGCGGCCAGTCAGATCACTAAGGTCATGCCCTTGCCTGGCAATGTGACTCTTTTTTCTTTCAGGAAGCCCCAGTCGGTAAAACTCGATGATCTTTGCGTCATCATCCATGGCCAAAGCTATTCCTTCCGCGCCGTGACTGACAACCTTGTCTCCCAATACCCTCAGAACGATGCCAACTATTTTAATATCGGCATGCTTCATACATCCCTGACTGGTCGTGAGGGGCATGCGGATTACGCGCCATGTACTCTGGCTGAACTGAAGTCCAAAGGTTATGACTACTGGGCCTTGGGCCATGTCCACAAGCGGGAAATCATTTCTGAAGATCCCTGGATAGTCTTTCCAGGTAATATCCAGGGCCGCCATATCAAAGAAAGCGGAGCCAAGGGTGCCACATTGGTGACTGTGGATGATGGGCGCATCACTGAGGTTGAAGATCGTGAACTTGATGTGCTGCGATGGGCCAACTGCCAGGTGGATCTGTCTGAGTGCGAAACCTCCGATAGCGTTTATGATGCGGTTCGGCAGGGATTTGAACAGAAACTTGACCAGGCGGACGGTAAGACCTTGGCCCTGCGTCTGGTTTTGACTGGAAGATGCCCTGTTCATGCCCAATTACTTGATCGGACAGCGCAGTGGACCGAGGAATTCCGAGGCATTGCCGCTGGATTCGGTGACGTGTGGCTGGAAAAGGTGAAGTTTCAGACAAGCCGCAAGGTGAGTCTTGAGGGAATCTTTGGCGAGGATACGCCAATTGCAGGCCTGCTGCAGTCCATTCAACAGCTGGAACTGGATGGCGATACCCTCTTGGGACTAGTACCGGAGTTGTCTGCCTTGAAAAGTAAATTACCAGCTGAGATCCACAGCGGTGATGAGCCCTTTCTTGATCCATCTCCTGACAAAATCTCAGAGCTACGTACTGAGGTGCAGGAACTCTTGATTGCCAAACTTCTTCATCATGGAAGGGTCAGATGAGATTGAATCGTCTCGAGCTGAAGGCCTTCGGTCCTTTCACTGATCAGACCCTGGAATTTAACTCCGAGGAACCTGGCCTCCACATCATTTTCGGTCCAAACGAGGCAGGGAAAAGCAGTGCCCTCCGGGCCCTCAAGGCCCTGCTGTATGGGTTCCATCAACAGACGCCTGATAATTTCATTCACAACTATGATCAACTATTGGTCGGTGGCTGTATTGAAAATAGTGCTGGAAAAGAGATTATCTTTTGGCGTCGGAAAAAGCGTATTGGCGATATTATTGATGAGGAGGGTAATACCCTTGATTTGGGTATCTTAGCTCCATTTCTCCACGGCGTTGAACCGGAAATTTTTGAAGCCATCTACGGTATTGATCATGACACTTTGGTGCGGGGCGGTAAAGAAATTCTTGACCAGAAAGGCGAGGTGGGGCAAGCCCTGTTTGCCGCTGGCGCAGGCATCTCCTCACTGTGGGAGGTTATTGATCAACTTGAAAAAGAGGCGACATACCTGTTCAAGTCGGCGGGACAACTGCCTGAGATCAACAAGGCTGTCAAAAGATTCAAGGAACTGCAGAAAGAGGTCAAGGCGGCCAGCCTTTCTTCCAAGGACTGGAAAAATCATCAGAAAGCCATGGAAAATGCTGTGGCGGAGCGGGCCGGTTTAGAGAAAGAGCGGGATCATAAGAATAAAGAGTTGCATCGTCTGGATCGATTGGAGCAGGCCGTTCCTGAGCTGGCCTCTATGAAATCCTGGCAGGACCAGCTGCTGGCCTTGGAAAAGGTTATTCCCCTACCCCCAGATTTTGCCGAAAGGCACCAGCAGGTTAGCCAGGAAATGCGTGAGGCCAGGCAGCAACTGCAGAGAGATACTGACCGCCAGGTGAAACTTAAAGCGAAGCGCAAGGCCATCTCGTTCAATAAGGATCTCCTGAACCAGGCAGAGAGGGTGGATGATTTTCATCAGCGTCTTGGTGAATACCGCAAGGGCCAGAAGGACAGGCCGGAAAGAAATGGTATGCGGATCAGCCTCCGTAGTGAGGTGGCCCGCTTGCTGCAGCAGGTGCGGCCGGATTTGACTTTGGAAGAGGTGGAGACTCTGCGGTCGGTGCTTGCCAAGAAAAGAACTGTGCAGACATTAAGCTCCCAATATGAGGCAATAAACCAGCAGCTTACGCTGGCACAGAAGCAGGGCAAGGCAGCAGAGCAGGAGCGTAAGGAGGTAGAGAAATGCCT
>JAUWNW010000063.1 GCA_030612445.1 Candidatus Aminicenantota bacterium | reverse complement strand
GATATACAGCTTGCAGTATAACAAGGATATTGATAAAATATTACTGCATTTTAAGCATATTTTGATGGGATTCATAATATGTAGACGGTTCTGCGGCTGTATTTTTCTCAAAATGCAGCATGCAGTATAGTAATTGTTAGGTCTCAGGAGGAACCTCTATGGTTATTACTGGAAAAAAGATATGGCAAGTAGCTGCTGGTGATACTAATAGAAACTATGCAGATCTTTGCCTTTACTGGGATGTAATTTTGAATGGACCGGGTTCCGAAGGCGCATGGCCAGAATGTGAAAAAAAATTAAGAGAAGAATGGGAAGTATCATCTCGTAAAATTACCGACCTAAGACGTTTCGCAGAGGAAATTGCTGATGGGGATCTTGTTGTTTTGAGAATGGGAACAACTGATATTCTCGGTGTTGGAATCGTTGTTGGTGGCTATCTATGGAACGAAGAATTTGGTGATATTGATGGATGGGACCTTCAGCATGTTCGGCGGGTAAAGTGGCTATGGAAATACGAAGGTACTCCAAAGCGCTTTGATACTTATTCCCTAAAATTTGGAGATACTGTGCAATTGATGGATTCTCAAGCTGTTATAGATTGGATCACTGGTCTTTCTGTCGATAATCATTCAACTGAAAGGCCACTGATAGAACTTCCAACACCATCTAATGATGTCGATTGGAAAGAGATCGCTGAATATCTTTTTGACCAAGGAGTCGCCAGTAATGCAATTGAAAATATAACAACTGAAATCGATGAACTCATTCACATTTCAAAATGGTATCAAAGGACTGGTGGTCCATCTGAAGCAGAGACAGTTGCATACCTTGTTATTCCTTTGTTGCGTTCACTGGGCTGGACACCGCAAAAAATGGCGATTGAATGGTGTAGTGTAGATATCGCTTTGTTCAGCACATTGCCAAGAATAGACAATAATTTAACAGTTGTGGTTGAAGCTAAACAAAAAGATTATTCTTGTCTTAACGCCCAATCACAAGCCAAGACATATGCAGAGCAAGATGGTCGAACTACGTGCAATCGTTTGATAGTAACCGATGGAGTTCGTTATGGCGTGTACTTCAAGCAAGATGGAGCCTTTCCAAATGAACCTCATGCATATCTTAATTTAACACGAATGCGAGATGAATATCCGTCACTGAAATGCAAGGGTGCAAAAGAAGCATTTCTTTTTATGTCTGCAGATTGGGTGCCAAGTACTATGAAGACCCAACAAGGCTAATTCAGCCGACGCAAAAAGCCGCGCGGCTGATTAGCGGCGTTAAATTAAAAAATGGAAGAAAAAAAATTCAAAAAGTAATGAAAATACTTTCCGATTGGAATCCTCTTAAGGATCGTGTTGCAACTGTTTCCGATTTAGATGGGTATAGGACAGAATCAATAGATATATTATTTCAAATAAATTTGAGATTGCCAAAATCCAATGTATTAAATATAGTTAGAACAGTCTTAACCCAAGCATTTGATTTAGCATTGGATAAGAATGAATGCATCAAACCGGCAAAACGAATTTCTGAGATATTAAAAGAATAAAAATATAAAAAAATTTAACGCTAAAATAAGCCGCTGGAATATACGGCGCACTGTATTTCAATATTTTAAAAAACTTATTGCGAGCACCGAAAATTCAAATTCGCCAATCGCTGTTCCAGTCGGCTTGATTTTTTTGTTATACGTGAATAGTTGCAATTACTGCTATTAATTTCCATTAAAATATTTATAAGAAAATAATTGAATACTTACTAATAATTACAGCATTAGTGTTTTTCTCCACGTTCATGTTCTTCGCCCTTCTTATGTTCAGCGCTTTCTCGACCATGCTCAGCGGGGCTTTCAGCGTGACCAAGTTCTTGTTAATGAACCGGAGCGTTGGGCAGCATAGTGAACACTGATATGAAGACATGTAAATGTATTAGTTGCAGAG
Source organism: Candidatus Aminicenantota bacterium (assembly GCA_030612445.1). Lineage (GTDB taxonomy): Bacteria > Acidobacteriota > Aminicenantia > Aminicenantales > Aminicenantaceae > JAUVXM01. Next base: position 15,687 of record JAUWNW010000063.1, on the reverse strand, counting down.
GCGAATTCCCTGATATTGATGGCCCTGTACATCGTTATATGAACTCTTCCCCAGGTTGTTGGGCGACGTATGGTGAAATCCTTGCTCGTGAATACAACGATCCTTCTTGCGGATTCTGCCCATCTTTTCATGCTAAAAGATGTGAGGAATGGGGAGAGTGGATATTGCTGTGATACAGTCATTTGGAAGCTGAATAAATTTTCATCTGCATCTTCATTTTCTAGTTACAGAGGGAAGGCTGAGATGATAAAGGCAGAGATGTCGGATCGGGCATTCTTTGCAGCAGGGTTTACGGGCATTGCAGAATGTCCGGCCATGGTTTACAAGCAAATAATTAAAATCAAGCCAGTCCTTTTTAGGCACTACTTTCATGAGGTCACGCTCGATCTTGTCAGGGACTTTTTCCCGGCTCAAACCCAAGCGGCCTGAAATACGTTTGACATGAGTATCAACAGCAATTCCTTCGGCCTTGTTAAATCCACTAGAAAGAACAATATTTGCAGTCTTGCGCGCTACTCCTGGCAAGGTAATAAGGGCGGCCATATTATCAGGCACCTCTCCTTGAAAATCTTCCTCAATTTTCTGGCAGGTTTTGATTATATTTTTAGCTTTATTCCGATAGAATCCAGTAGGATGGATCTCATTTTCAAGCTCAACCATGTCAGCAGCCGCAAAATCTGCTGCACCTGAGTATTTCTTAAAAAGGGCGGGAGTAATCTCATTGACCTTCCGGTCAGTACACTGAGCAGACAAAATAGTAGCAATAAGGATCTGGAGCGGCGTTCTGAAGCGCAATGCTGTCCGGCTGTTTGGATAGGTCTGGTGTAATATCCTGATAATGTCCCTGATTCTCTTTTCAGGTTTATTCATTTACTACAATGATACCATTTTTTCAATAGCCCCTTTTGCCCTCCGGCTTATATCAGTAGAAACTTCTACTTTGGGCCCCATGTTCTCTAGAGAAATCAATACCTTCTCCAAAGTGATCTTTTTCATATTACTGCATATTGCGTTATCTTTAAGGGGATAAAATCTTTTTCCGGGATTTTCCTTTTCTAAACGGTATATAATTCCTACTTCCGTACCGATTATAACTTCATCCAAAGCAGTTTTGCGGGCTTCTTTTACCATCCCCCCGGTGGAAAAAACTCTATCAGCCAGGTCTATGACTTCTGGCAGGCATTCAGGATGCACCCATACCTCTGCTTTAGGATAACGCTTTTTTTTCTCCCTGACATGTTTAGGCAAAATATTGTTATGCACGTAACAATATCCATCCCAAGGAATTATCTTTTTTCTTGAACCGCGAGCTATATAAGCGCCTAGGTTTTTATCTGGTGCAAACAGGACTTTATCACCCTTAAGGGAAGCAACTACTTTTTTTGCATTAGCTGAAGTACAGCAAATATCACATTCAGCTTTCACTGCAGCTGATGTATTCACATAACATACAACTTCACTCCCGGGATTAACCTTTTTCCAGGCTCTGAGTTCCTCAGCTGTGATCATATCAGCCATAGGGCACCCTGCCTCCGCATCCGGGAGGAGGATTGTTTTTTCAGGACTTAAAATCACAGCAGTTTCTGCCATAAAATGTACTCCGCAGAAAACAATCACATCCTCTTGCACTCTAGAAGCTTTAATACTCAAATCCAGGGAGTCTCCTACAAAATCAGCAATATCCTGAACATCTCCAGTCTGGTAATTATGAGCTAGGATAATGGCATTCTTTTTTTCTTTTAATTTAAGAATTCTCTCTGCTATTCCTTCTTTTTTCACTTGTACATCCCTTTACTTTTTTATCACTCTTGCACCACAATGAGGGCACTCTTTTGATCCTTTCTGCAAAGGTTTGCTACATTCCGGGCAATAGTCAATTTTTAAATTGCAGCTCTTGCAAAATAATTCCAGGCCTTCGATCGGGCCTTCACAATAGGGGCAATTTCCCTTTCTTTCCACAACAGTTTTTGCAGCTGCTGTCTCTTTTCCTTTTTTTTGCTTATCCTGTAAGTCTTCTATGGCTTTATGTAAGGCATCCGCTCCCAAGTTGGAGCAGTGATGCTTATTCTTGGGCAGACCTCCAAGTTCCACAGCCACGTCATCATTAGTAATCCGCTTAGCCTCTTCCAGAGTTTTTCCCAGAGCCATCTCACTGACCATACTTGACACAGCAATTGCGGCGCCACAGCCGAAGGTTTGAAATTTTACATCTTTGATACGGCCATCCTTGACTTTAATATAAAAAGTCATCATATCTCCGCAGACAGGATTTCCTACTTTACCTACTCCATCAGCATCCTTCATAACTCCCACATTTTGGGGATTCTCAAAATGCTTCATCACTTTATCGCTGTAAATCATTTACCCCTCCTAAGCCAAGCTCGCTTTGTTTTAAATCCATTAAACCGCTTCGACTGTAGTTACCCCGGGAACTTCCTTCTTTAAAATCCTTTCAATTCCCATCTTCAGAGGCATCTGGGACATATGACAGCCCGCACAGTCCCCGGTCAGTTTAACTTTAACAACTCCGTTATCATCCACCTCTACCAGTTCAACATCACCTCCATCTGCTTGAAGTGAAGGACGGACTTTATTCAATGCCTTTTCAACTTTTTCTTTCATTGCTATTCCTCCAATAAAAATTCATAAGTCTTTATATTAATAGTATCGCAAATATTTTAAAAGTGATTTTTTGCGATGATATAATATATCATTATAACACATTTTAGTCAATATTCCCGATAGATTTTATATGATTAAACTACGACCCTGGGAATAAAGGGATTAATACGAGTTACAGTCTCATAATTAATAGTGCCTTGCCACCCGGCCAAAGAATCAGCAGATATGCTATCACCCCCACTTTTGCCAATAAGTACGACTTTGTCCTCAAGCCTGACGCCTGAAATATCAGTTACATCAGCCACTAAAAAATTCATAGCCACCCGCCCCCGCAGGGGAGCTCTTTCTCCATTTACCAAAACATAAGATGTATTGGATAGATTACGAGGGTATCCATCATAGTATCCCACCGGGACTACAGCCAGCAAGCTTTCCCTGCCTGTCTTATAGGTACAGCCATATCCGATCATAGCACCTTTCGGCACCTTTTTTAATTGAGCGATTCTGGCTTTCCAGGAAAGGACAGGTTTTAAGCTGAGTAGTTGCTGATCCTGCAGCAAACAGGACAAATAGGTCTCCTTTGAAGGCCACAAACCATATATTCCGATACCGATTCGAGCCATGTCAAAATGAGTCTCAGAAAAAAGAATCGCAGCTGCCGAGCAAGAAAAATGTTTGACTAGTATATTTATTTTATGTTCCTTGAGGTTTTGGATGATACTGTGATAATTATGCAGCTGTCGTTTAGCATAAGTGTGATCAGTTGTATCTTCAATATTCGCAAAATGTGAAGAAACTCCCTCCAGGACAAGATGAGAATCCTTGCGCATTTTATCCACAAAAGGAAGCACGTCCTTCTTTTCTACACCCTGGCGGTAAGTTCCAGTCTCTACCTTTAAGTGCAGAAAAGCTTTTTTCCCGAGCTTCCTACAAACCTTACCTAATTTGTCGATAGATTCAGGATTATATACTGTGATCCTCAGGTCATTTTCTACAGCTTTTTCCAAGTCATCCAGCGGAATGTACCCTACCACCAGGATAGGACACTCAAAACCTTCTCTGCGAAGACTGATGCCCTCCTCAACCGACTGTACTCCCAACCAATCTGCCCCGCTGTTACAGGCAATCCCTGCCACTTCGAACATCCCATGGCCATAAGCATTTGCTTTTACCATGGCCAGCAGCTTTCTCTTAGTACCGATAAGGTTCCGGAACTGTTGCATATTATGCTCAAGCGCAGCTCGGTCGAGTTCGATCCAGTTAAAGATTTTCTTTTTCATTCGGGATTATCTTTATTTATAGCAGCTTTGACCTTATTAATCTCAACCAATCCGGCAAGTTCATCTTCTATTAACACTGTATCCCCCCGGTTGACCCCCGTAGAGACAATTACAACTTTTGCCTCGATTAAGTCCTCAATAAGATTACAGTAATCTCGAAACGCCTGAGGAAATTGTTTTTCCTCCCGGGCACCTTGAATAGATTTCTTCCATCCCCGGACTATTTTATATTCAGGTTCCACCTTATCAAGAATCCAGTTCTCAGTAGGGAAACTTTCCAGCTTTTCTCCTTTATAATGGTAGCCAGTACATATTTTGATATCTTCCAAACCATCGAGAACATCAGCTTTGGTCAAAACAATCTTCTCAGCCCCATTTAAACGGCAAGCATAGGATACAGCCACAGAATCAAACCAGCCGCAGCGGCGGGGGCGTCCCGTAGTAGCTCCATATTCATTTCCCTGTTTTTGTAGATACTCCCCCCATTTATCAGATAATTCTGTTGGAAACGGGCCAGCGCCGACACGAGTTGTATAAGCTTTAACTATTCCCAGAATATAATCAACTTTATTCGGGGCAATTCCTAATCCCACGCAAATACCTCCAGCAGTTGAATTTGACGAAGTTACATAAGGATAAGTACCATGATCAACATCCAGCAGCGTGCCCTGAGCCCCTTCAAAAAGAACCGAGTTGCCATCTTTTATCTTTCTCTCAAGAATAAAAGAGATATCTTTAAGGTATTTTCCCATAATCTCTGCATATTCTGCATACTCTGTAAGAACCTCTTTATGATTCAGCAAGGGCATTCCATAATGGGAAAGAAAAATATTTTTCTCTTCGACATTATCTTTTATCTTCGCTTCCAGCACAGAAAGGTTAAGGAGATCTCCGGTGCGAATACCAGAGCGCCCGGCTTTATCCTCATAAGCAGGACCGATTCCCCGGCAAGTAGTCCCGATCTTACTATCACCCCGCTTTTCCTCGGCTGAACTCTCAAGCATAGTATGGTAAGGAAATATAAGATGGGCATTACGGCTAACAGCAAGGTTACCATCTATCTTTATCCCAAGTTCTTCCAGTTCAGTTATCTCTTTGATAAAAGCCCGGGGAGCAATAACAACACCATTGCCGATAAGGCAGAGAGTGTCAGGATGCAGTATGCCGGAAGGAATCAGGTGCAGGACTATTTTTTTCCCATCTATATAAACAGTATGTCCGGCATTATGGCCGCCTTGAAAGCGGGCGACGATATCAAACGAAGAAGTAAGTAGATCAGTTATCTTTCCTTTTCCTTCATCGCCCCACTGCATACCAATAATCGCAATATTCATCATAAGTCTCTCTCTCTAAGCTAAAAACTCATTGCCAATTGACAAAATAAGACATTGTTTTTCAGCTCTATATCTTTTTCTCTGTTGAAATCATATTCGACTTTTAATAAAGCATTATTTGAAAGCTTAAGCACCGCTCCAAGGGTCCAGCGGGATTTATTCCGGGCGATTCCTGTTCCCGGTTCCAAAGAACCATTAAAACCCAGACCATGAAAATCATCATTATATTTATATCGCTGATAACTGACTACCGGTTGAATACCGCTAAAAAAAGAAGAAATCTGAATATAATACCCATCAGCACTCCCATTGGAAAAACCATCCGGATTTCCAATATTGGCTTTTGTATATTCAGAGAAAAATTCAAATTGTTCTGTTTTCCAACTAAAATTCACTGCCTGCAGAACCAGGTTACGGGTGTTAGCATCATCAAATTTCCCCCTATAGAGAGAATAATATGCGTCAAATCCTTGGTCTAACCTCAGGCCGAATCTTCCTCCCCATGCTTTGTCCTTATTATTGTCTTTAAATTGTTGCCCAGTATTGAGGTACTCTTTTTCAGCCAGGCCATTTCCGATATAAAGCGAATACAAAATACCACTATAAATCCCTTCGGCTACAGCCCCTACATCCCTCCATCTAAAAGGAAAAAGATGTTCAGCATTTAAAGGCTTGTTTATCAGCATACTCTGATGCGGTAGATTATTTTCATTATATTGGCCAAATGGAACAATGAATAATCCTAGTTTGACATTAAAATAATCTTCAAGGGCCAGACCTGCCCAGGCTTGAGTTATATCTACTACATTCCCCTGTGTCAGGGTGGCCTCGCTGACAAAATTGATTTTACTGGAAGCCTGGCTGGAAAACACAATACCCATAAGAGGATTTAAAAAAGTATCTCTGGAGAAAATACTTTCACTCTGTCCCCTGGCATAATCACAGGCGAAGTAGCCACCGGTTTTAACTTGAGCGGAGACTGCTGCTACTGTTAATACAAATATTAAAACAAAAAAATGTATTCTTTTATTTCTTGTGGTCATTTTTTCCAAAGCAGACCTCCCTGCCCCATTATTAAGCTTTGTGTTCTAAAGTGGCTATTATAGTTAAACACCAGCTTATAGTAAATAGCAAATAGAAACTGGGAAAATCAACTGCTGCAAACTACTAAGCTTCAACTGTTTTTCTATGCTTATTTGAATTTTTTTACGTAATCGTAAAAATCGATCTCATCAGCATCCAGCCCAAATGAATAGATATAAGAGCTTGCCAGACTAGAAGCAAATATGGCCTTTAAATAGACGTCTGGAACCCTCTGCATCAAATTCTCAAATCCTATCAATTCCATTAAAACCTTTGGGCAGCAGTTTTTAACTGAATTTCGAAATAACTCGCCATCTTTAAAAAGCCCTGAAGCGTAAATAGCATCAGTCACATTATTTATTTTATCACTGATCCTGTCAGTTAAAACTGCCCGGGGAAGTCCTTTCTTTTTTTGTTCTTTTTCAATGACTATAAATTCCTGGGTAGCATTTTCCCGGATGATACCCAGAATCTCATCTATATACTTCTTTCGAAAAGCAGGCACTTTATTCCCTTTTACACACATATGTTGAATAAACTCCTCATCTGATAATGCCAGGCAGGCAAACACTTCAAGCGAAGAAGACGTCACTCCCCCTTTATTGGCTGAAGCATCCTTATATATATATACTCCTTTTTCTTCTAAACGAAGCCTGGACCCCTGAGTTATAAACAGATTAGCTCCTTCGGAGATGATTTTGAACCGGGGATTCCCCTTTTTATCCAAAAAATTCTTCCAGTTATCAATAGAGATTGAAGCTGGCCTCCCCCCGCAAGGCACAAAAATATCAGCCTTAAATTTCTCGTTTAAATGAAAAGAATTCCTGAATTCAAGCCCATTTGCCACATATTCTCCATCGGGAAGTGTTATATCTGAAGCTTTTATATTTACCAGAAATCCTTTTTTTGAGAGGAGATCCTGTGAAAAGTGCTTGACCATTTTTCGTTTTCTAGCCAATCTTTCCAGTTCTTTTCTGTTTAATCCCTGCGGGTCATACAAGACGCCGGAGCCATCGATTAGTGCCAGGATCTTATCCTTGGAAATAAGGATCTCGTTACTGCCAAGATCACCATCAGGGCCACCTGTCATAACTTTGGTCATATTTTCCTCTTTCAACTTTAGCTCCCTGAGGATATTGATAACATACTGGTGAACGGAATTTGTTGTCATGCCGTACAGGTCATGGGGAATACCACCTCTGTTTAATGGTTTTCCAGTGGAAAAAGCTTTCCAGTAATGGTATCCCAGGGTCTTTGCTCGCAGTGATGCCCATTCCATAAGATGAGCAGTTCCCTCATCCGGACCTAAAAATAAAAGCACTTCTTTTCCATAGTAATCCAGGATATCCTTTTCGAGTACCAGCAGGTCGAGTAAACCATTAATATATTTTTTGAAAGCAGTCTCATCTTTATCCTGGTATTCCCTGCCTAGCAGAATAGTCCCTTTGGAGCCACCCTCTGGGATGTCCTTATTTTTTTTCTGCTGAGTCAAAGCCAAATTATAGTTTTCATCAAAAATAGAATCCGAGTTGTTAATATAAGTCTGATAATTATTGGAGCGTACAATCCGGATCCCGCCGCGGGCAATATCCCTAAAGCGTATAAAAAATCCTCTAAACTCGATTCCAATAACATGAAAAACTCCAAAAGGCAGCTCAGGATAATCGACTCTGTTTAAAAAACCGGGATCATACATAAAAGCAATGGAAGTCTTCTCCTTTTTATAGAAGTTAGTCCGATATATTGACTTGATAAAAACAATGATCATTGAGAAGATACTCCGGTCAATTTCAGCCGGAATCTGACGCTTGATGTCCTGTTCCAATTCAACGACTGCTTTGTCAATATCATGCTTTCTTAAAGCAGGATTGAACTTTCTGTCAAAAAGCCTGAAAAGCTTTTTAAGATAGCTATAATTATCCAGCAGAGCCTCCCATACTTTGGATTCAGTATAAGTATCTTTTGCCAGTTTGGTTTTTAAATTCCTTAGGATACCCAACAGTTCAGGTGATTCTTTGAAAGCATCTGCTAATTTTAAATATTCTTCATTGTAAGCAACAAGGAATTGATGAGTAAAACTCCAGGCTGAAACCCCGAAAACAGTTTCCTGGGCATTCAGCTTCCCAGCCCGGAAAAGCCGGGACAGGGGGCTGTCAGGAATCACATAGACAAGAGTGATGTCTTCTATCAGGTCCTTTAACATGCTTTTATTTTTAATATCGTCCAGATAAAACACATAGACAGTTTTCCCATTGGCAAACTGTTCAATATACTTCCAGTTAGAAACAAGCTTATAAGAATTTATAACATCAGAAATATTAGAGAAAAAACTATAGCTGGAATCACGATTGGCCACGACCATAATACGCAGCTCAGCGGTCTTCTCCTTCCCGGACACTTCAATCAAAGGTGTTTCCCATCCTTTTGCCTTTTCAATAATGCTTTGATATCTCAAATATGTCTTCTGGGTTGTGCTTTTTAAAAAATCCTTACAGGCAATTTCTTTAAGATCGGTCTTTTCAGGAAAGACCTTGCGCATATTAAGTTTAGGTTTATTAACCACATACATGCGCAAATGCTCCCGGCCCAACGCTTTTCCCGAAGTCCGGTATGACTGTATTCTGAAATTCGGATATTTTTCTTCAATTCGTCTTTCCACCTCAATTGCGCGTTGATGATCATCACCAACGAGATAAAGGGCCTCATTTTTTGACTCAGTTACCAGGTCGATTAATAAATCCTTATCTTTTCTGACTCTGGCCATGATCTCAGCTGATTTTATGGCCTCTATATGAGCAGCTATTGTTTCCAGAGGAGTTGTTCTAAAGTAGTAGGGTGCCATGCCTAATTTATTACAGAACCAGTCGATCTCATTTCTAACAGCCTCCCGGGTATATTCTTTATGGCCGAGAATGATCTGCTCTATTTTTTTTAACTGTATTTCTGTCAGCAAAGACTTACCAGCAATATCTCTAATGCTTCTCATTTCTTTCTCCTGCAAGTAATTTTTCTTTTATTAGCAACCCTGAATAATTAATTATAACATCTTCGCAGCTCTTAATAAACAAGTGAGATAACTTGGGAAGCATGGTTAAATTGTTCCATTGCTTCATTGTTAAAAACCGGAAAATAAAGAGTGGAAAATGGAAAAAGCAGTAAAACCTAAATATTAGAAAAACAAAATTTTACGCTGAGGACGCTGAGGACACGGAGAAAAAAATGCTTTTTCTTTTTTGGCTTGCATCCAAAAAATAAAAAGCACTTTCCAATTTGTGCTGAAGCACAAAATGAAAACCTTTATTTCAAATTACTTCGCGAAGCGAAGTGATGAAGGGTTGATTTGTTTTGCCAATTCATGGGAAAAACAAATCAACATTTTAGTCTTATCCGTGTCCTCAGCGTCCTCAGCGTAAAATATCATCCACACAAAAAACAATTTTTCAGAGGAATGACAATTGGGGGATGAGCTAATAATTAAAAGCGCCAGAGATAGCTGACCTTGAAGAAAAAGCCGCGCTTGGTCTGCAAATAGCGGTCGCTTTCCAGATAATACTGGCCGGTCCACTCCATTTTCTCATAGGCCGAACCATACCCGACATAAACAACGGTTCCGGGAATGTAGGTAAAGGAGATGAGCCCGTCCACAGTCAGCCGGTCCTGGAAGGTATCATATTCCGCAATGGCGCGCACAAAAAGGTATTTGTTGACCTGAAAAGTGCTGCGGCTGCGGATGATGGTGTAATCATACTGCTTTTTCCTGTCGGAGTCGCGGTAAAAATCTGAATATCTCAGGCTGAGACTAAACTTCAGTTTTTCCATGGGCTAGATAAGAGAGCTCCCCGCTCGGCTCCCATATCCCTGGAAAGGCGCAGAGGGATCATAATAGATGGAACCTGTGTGCCTGAAAAAGATGTCGAAATACAATTGTTTTGTGAACTGGGTCCGGCCCTGAATCCCGACACCGCTGGTTTTAAAGAGCTGGCCCGCAAAAACTTCATTGGATAAAATGGCATCCACCCTGAATTGGGAATTCCCGGGCAGCCAGGTACGGAGCGTAAACAAGTTAAAGGTCTGCATCATCTTATCCTGAGTATCATAGAGATGGAAGCTCCAGTAGAAAGGCTCTATGCGCTGGAAGAATTTGGATTTGGGATACAAGCGGTACATGGCAAAAGCGGAAAGGCGCCTTAATCCCGTGCGTGTGATAAAACCGGTATCAACCAGAAAATGCTTGGAGATGTCCTGATAACCAAGATCCAGAACAAATGTTCTGGTGCCGTAATTGTAATTCAGGCCGAGGGCGTGGCCGTTATTTTGCATATTGTTTCCATTCCTTTGAGTGAAGGACCCGAAGAGGTGGAAAGAGGCGGTGGATACCGGGGATATCCTATAGAGTCCATCCCCACCCACAACCCGGTTATATCCCTTGCCGTATTCCTTGGAAGTGTAAAAACCACCGATATATGAATCCTCTTTCATGGCATGCTTGAAGCGCACAATGGAAAAATCCGGATGTTCGTCCACTGAATCATCCGGCAGATTATCCTGGGCATAAATGGCTGCCAGTGTATTCTTACGACCGACCTTTCCGGTTAGTTTGAAACCAAAAACCGGATCAATGATTCTCCGCGTGTGGACCATCATGGCCAAAGGGCCCTCCTCCACATTCCCTCCGAACCGGAAGAGCTCATTACCTTCAAGGAAAAAAGGTCGTTTTTCCGGGTAATAAAGCGCATAACGCAGGTTGACATCGATTTGGCCCGCGTCCGCTTCTACCTGACTAAAATCCGGGTTAATGGCAGCATCCAGGGTTAGGTCGGAGGTCAACCCTAGCTTCCCGGTCAAGCTGAGGTCGGTTTGGTTGTCATCTGTCTGCATCGCACCTTCCTGATGGGACTGCCGGGTTCTGTGGGTCACAGCCGGAAGAAGTTCAATAACACGTTTATATTTCAAACCTTTAAGCGAAATGGACCGTGCCTGTTTAATCAAACTTCCTTTATCAGCAAACATGGGCGGAGAGCTGGACATTTCCGAGTTACGGACGACCTGCCGGAAAATACCCATCCGCATTATGATGGTGTCTCCTTTGGGAAAACGGATGCTCTTTATAGGGATCCGGCATTCAACGGAATATCCCTGCTTATCGATCTGACCTTTGCTGTCCCAGATCATGTCATAAATGGGATCCAAATTTCCTTCGCTGGTCACCATGCCGTCTCCCTGAATTCCCAGAGGATTTATGAAAAAACCGAATCCTTCCTGCATGGTATTGAAAGGATCCAGGACAAACATCACATAGTCGTCCTGAAACATCGCATCCCTGGCACTTACGGCAGCTTTGATTTTATCAGGCTTGCTGTCAAAGCAGCGGACGGCAAAATAAATGTTTTCTTCATCAAAAGTAATATAGCCTACAGTCTTTTGTGCGGGCTCCTTGCCATAGTCAGGCTTTATGGTTTTAAAATTATTAAATTCTAAGGCTGCCTGCCAGGCCGCATCGTCTAGTTTTCCATCAATAACAGGAGGGTTATCTGTTTTAGGGACGGCTGGGATTTCTTCCGCAAAAAGGGCCGCTGTCGAAATTAATAGTAAGGAAATAATAAAGGCGTTGAATACTTTTTTAATCATACTGTTCCTCGTTTTTTTCATTTTTTAATTTTTATCTTTCTCTGTGCTACTAATATCTATACGAAACACTTAGAGAAAAGGTTGCTTTATAACAATTTCATCTCTAACCTGACCTATTCATAAAAAACCAGGTTAAGTAAGCTCTACCCATCACTAAGATTGTGCTTTTTAAGAATCTATTTATTGGATTTGAATTGTTTCAGTATTTCTAAAGTTTTTTTTCTTGCTTTAATCCGCTAATTCTATTACTATTTTTTCCTGAAATGAAAGCTAAAGCGATAACAACCCTTATTCTAGGATGGTTCATTCCGGGACTGGGCCATATTTATACTAAAAAGTATGGGAGAGGATTAACATTTTTTTTATGTATCTCAGCCATGGCAGTTCTCGGCCTTTATATGGGAGGAAAGGTCTATTCTTTTCAAACAGAAAACCCCTTGACTATTCTGGGGTTTTTTTCTGATTTAGGATACGGGGCTTTTTATTTCTTGTCAAAACTTATTTCATTTGGCCTTGGCGATTTAAAAAGCACTTCTTTCGAATTCGGCACTGCATATATTTCCGGCGCCGGCTTATTGAACTACTTGACAGCCCTGGATGCCTTTGATATTGCCATGGGGAAAAAACAATGATACTGAAGAGCCATTTAATATCAATGGTCATATATGCTGCCCTTGTATGTATCGTCCTGGCTCTGATTAGAAGAGAAAACAAAAAAGCACGCCTAAAATACGCTGGTTCTCTCTTCCTGATAATGATTGGGGGGGCACTGCTTTTCGGCTGGTTTATGTATCTATTTATTTAGCCTGAGTTCTTCATAAAAATCAAAATTTTACACTGAGGACGCTGAGGACACGGGAAAAAGCAGATATAAACCAGAAAAGACAGGAACTTCAGGACAGGCAGTGAAAAACAGTGAAACCTTAAAAACAATACTTTACAGGGAAAAAAGCGGCAAATCATTAGACGCGGATTTACACGGATAAGGCTAAGATGCTTTTTCTTTTTTGGCTTGCATCCAAAAAAGAAAAAGCACTTTCCAATTTGTGCTGGAGCACAAAATGAAAACCATTATATCAACTTACTTCGCGAAGCGAAGTTAGGAAGGGTTGATTTGTTTTGCCGATTCATCGGGAAAAGAAATCAACGTTTTAGTCTTATCAGCGTCCTCAGCGTAAAAATTTTTTTCCAGAATCATTATACAAATGAAACAATTTACAATTTGCATCTTACTCTATATTATGTGTATCGATATATTTTATGAATAGCTCAGGATAATGATCGAACTGTATCACATCTGGAAACAATACCAAAGGCCACACTGGGCTTTATCTGATATTACCTTAAAAATCGAGAAAGGAGATTTTTGTTTCGTAACCGGCCCCAGCGGTTCAGGAAAGACCACGCTACTTAAGATCATATTCCGGGAAAGTTTTCCAACCCAAGGACAAATAATTATCGATAACAGAAATATACTAAAAATTCCCAACCACAAAATCTATCTATTACGGAGAAAAATGGGAATAGTATTCCAGGATTTTCGTCTACTTTTCCATAAAAAAGTATTTGACAATGTAGCAATCGTTTTAAATATCCTGGGAACTCCCCGAAAAAAAGTTCGTAGAAGGGTTTTTAATGCCCTCAGAATGGTAAATCTACACAACAAAATGTGGGAATACCCATCTCATCTCTCTTATGGAGAACAGCAGAGGGTAGCGATCGCCCGGGCTGTAGTCAATAATCCTGATATAATACTTGCTGATGAACCAACTGGAAACCTTGATACAGAGCTGGCCTTTGAAATAATGAGCCTATTCAAAGAGATCAACCGCCAAGGGACTACAGTTATTATCTGTACTCATGACAGGGAGCTTATTAGAAACTTCGGCCAAAAAATCCTTTTTCTATATAAAGGGAAATTATTAAGAAAGGAATCACTCTAATTTTTCAAAAAATAAAGTATTTTTCAAAAGAAGCTTTAAACAATCTGTGGCAGTATAGAGTTAGAAATATATTCTCGATTACGATTATTTGTTTTTCTTTCCTAATAATAGGAGTTTTTTTATCTTTATCCAATAACCTTCAATACACAGCCAAGCAAATATCAAGTAACATGGCGATTGTTTTTTTTCTTGAGAAAGACATCCCTGAAGACAATATTACCGTAATAGAAGAACAACTGAAACAATCCGATCTGGTTTTAAAGACAAAATATATCAGCACAGAAAAAGCTAGGGAAATATTTCAAGAGAAGTTCCCGGATTTAATAGCGATCGTCAAAAACTTAGATATCAATCCTTTTCCTCCATCTTTCGAAGCCACCCTAAAAGAAAACAGTATTACTTCAAATAAAGTCTCCGGATTTATAGATATGATGCAGAATACTGCCGGAGTAGAAGATGTCCAGTATAACCAGGATTGGGTTGAAAGAATAAAATCATTCAGCAGGCTGGCTAAGGCTATCGGATTTTTTCTGGGAGGGATCCTTATTTTGGCATCCTTTCTCATCATATCCAATGTTATCAAACTGAATGTCTTTTCCCGGAAAGATGAAATAGAAATCCTTCAATTATCTGGAGGGACCAATATGTTCATCAGGATCCCTTTCCTGGCTGAAGGGACAATCCTAGGTTTGTTAGGCGGAGTGCTTTCTTTATTTATGCTTTTTGTCTTAATCAGAATATTACCAATTTACTTAGGCTCATCACTGGGAGTTTTCAGCGAACTTATCAGTTTCCGTTATTTGTCCTTTTCTCAATGTGGGGGAGTGATCACAGGAGGAGCTGTAATTGGATTTATCGGGAGCCTGTCCTCACTTTCCCGGTTTTTAAAACCCAAAAACATAAACTGACAACCCATAATAATCGACATTTTTTATGAATAGCACAACCTGAATTATTCATAAAAAATGTCGATTATTAATAGAGATTATATCATGAATAAAATGGCAAAAAGAATTTACACTAAAGCAATAGTCCGAATCCCCGGAAAGAATTTCAGCCAGGGAATAACCACTTCTGATCTGGGAAAACCGAATTACAGCCTGGCTCTCGAACAACATCACACTTACTGTGAGAGTTTAAAAAAATGCGGCTTGGAGCTTATTGTTTTGGAGCCTGACTTAGACTTCGCTGATTCTACTTTTGTAGAGGATACTGCTATTGTTACTGAAAAGTGTGCAGTCATAACCAGACCCGGGGATAAAAGGCGGCGGGGAGAAGAAGAAAGGATAAAAAAAGAACTTTCTCGACACCGGAAGATCGAAGCTATTTACGAACCGGGAACTGTTGATGGAGGAGACATTCTTAGAGTAAAAGAGCATTTCTATATCGGTCTGTCCGCCAGGACCAATTCAGAAGGGGGGAACCAGTTCGGGGATATATTAAAAAAATATGGTTATTCTTCTTCTATGGTGCATATTGATAAGATGCTACATCTTAAATCGGGAGTTAATTTTCTTGACCAGAATAATCTTGTCATATGGGAAGAATTAAAGCATTTAACAGAGTTTAAAGGGTTTGACATAATTTCAGTTATTTCAGAGGAAAAATATGCTGCTAATTGTTTACTGCTCAATAGTCGGGTTTTAATACCTGCAGGATTTCCTGATATTAAGGAAAAATTGGAAGCCAGGAAATACCAAGTGCTTGAGCTGGATGTATCGGAGTTTGAAAAAATGGATGGCGGATTGACCTGTTTATCTCTTAGATTCTAACCTAGACTATTCATAAAAGATGAAA
>JAUWNW010000064.1 GCA_030612445.1 Candidatus Aminicenantota bacterium | reverse complement strand
GATATACAGCTTGCAGTATAACAAGGATATTGATAAAATATTACTGCATTTTAAGCATATTTTGATGGGATTCATAATATGTAGACGGTTCTGCGGCTGTATTTTTCTCAAAATGCAGCATGCAGTATAGTAATTGTTAGGCTTAAGGGATTTCAAAAATGGAATTTCAGGAAATTATAGAAAAGGTCATATCACTACCAGGCTGCTTTTTAGTTTTTGATGAAAAAAACGACGAATCTCAAAATACACCTGAAGCGGAAGATGTATTTCTAGATATATTTAAAGAAAAAGAAAAAGCGGAGATCGTTTATTCTGTTTTTACTAATAGCAGAAAAAATTCCATTGATTTGTTAAATGAGGCGAAGATTTTATTAGAAAATCAATCCTACGCAAGAGCCGTAGCACTAGCAATCATGTCCTATGAAGAACTAGGTAAGTCTCAAATTGCTGCCGATTATTATTCAGGTATATTACCCGAATCTGAATATAAAAAAGCTTTTAAAAGCCACAAGAAAACATCCTATGCAAGCAGATATGCTGCATTAGGTTCACATGAAAAAGTGAAACACGGATATTATATTGATAACAATGTTGCTAAGACATTAGAATTAATTAGACAAAGTGCATTATATGTAGATCAAGATAATTATCCTTCGGATAACTTTACAGAGGACGATGCAGCCTTCATTATTCAAAAAGTAAATGAACATCATGAGTCTATTAGGCATGCAGAATGGCTCAATGGAAGAATAGGTTCAAAAGCATTATTTAAGTAAAGCCTAACAACTCAATGGAGCGGATTTTGCTACGGCGCTTCGCGCCTCCGCAAAACCGCTCATTTCGAGGCGTTATGTCGAAAAAATTGATAATTATTTAAAATTTAAAAAAATACTATATATATATAATCACTAGTGTCCAGTTATAACTCGAATAAATTCAATTGTTTACGAGAGTCGCAATCAAAAGTTTGTAATGAATCATCCGTAAGTAATTGATAAATAGAGACTTTCTCAAATAGTGACACACTGAAAATTTGCAAAATTGTGTAGAGATTCAGCTCTGTTTTTTCCATTTTTCTAATAATCGCAACCATGACATAGATGCTTATTGCAATCCATATTTGGGTTTTCACTGCATTGGGTGAAGTCCCATAGAATGCCTTTATCCTCAAATGCTGTTTTATCCACTTGAAAAATAATTCCACTCTCCAGCGGTTACGATATAATTCTGCTACAGTGAGCGCCGGAATGTCAAAATTGTTTGTAAGAAACACTAAAATTTTATCTGTTTGGTTATCATGATATTTGACTCTTCGCAGTTTGTCGGGGTAGCCCTTTCGTGTGTTAAAACCACTAAGGCGAATGACTTGGTCACAGCGGAGACCAGTTGACTTGTCGACTTTTCTGGATTCTGTCCGTTGAAACTTCATATTCTTTTTCGCGCGGATTATGAAATATCCCAAGTTCTCCCTGATTCGATAAAGTCGTTCAAAGTCAAGATACGCTCTATCCATAATGTAAAAAGATCCAGGCTCAGGAATAAGCACATCTAAGATATTGACATCGTGTACCAAACCGCTTGTAATCTCAATAAATACCGGTATTGACCCCTGAATATCCAATAAGGTATGAAGTTTGACCGCCCCTTTGTTTTTTCGAAATTTTGCCCACGGAAAAAGAGATAAACATAAATCGATTGTCGTTGCATCCAAAGCATAAATGGTATTATCAAGGTCAACAATAAACTCAGGATCATCATGGTAGAGTTTACGGGCATGTGAAATGAGGACCTGGGCAAACTCAGCATATATGCGCCAATCTCTTTTTCGATTAGCATTAGCAAGGTTTGTCCGTGATACATGTCCTTTGATTCCCATGTGATATAATTTATTCGGTTGAGCGTTTAAGCAGACTTCTATATCACGCAAACTTTCCCTATAGGTCAATTGCGCAAAACTCATACATAAAAATTGATCCCAACAACTAAATTGTCGTATTCTATAATTGCCTTTGTATTTGATGACTCGTTTATCAAATTCATATTTTGGTATGAAGGACATAATTTGGGAGAAAATCGTTTGGCCAGGATTCATGTATCACCTCTCTATAGTTAGAGAAGTAATACACGAGATTGGAAAGTGAATTCAAATCGAAAAATCCTTTTTTCCGGATTTCGTTATTATTTTCAACGACTTACAAGACTTTTGTATTTTTTAATAGGACAGCAGTGATATATAATATGAATATGACCAAATATATTTTCTGGCAAGATGATAATATATGGCTTGGATATTTAGAAGATTACTCTGACTATTTGACTCAGGGGGGGACTTTAAAAGTATTATTAAATTTAGTCCCTTTGGCCCTTTAGGATCGGACCGCACGAAGTGTTTAAGCAGATCCTCAGATAAAATTTTCAAATAAATGGGGGCAACTCCTGGGTTGAGTTTTTATCTTGATTCTTCTATTATCAATATATAACTAAAGTCCATAAATAATCTATGATAAGAGATGAATAAGATGAAACAAACCTGTAATCATATCGGGCTTATAACCGGAAATGCTGATATACTGGTTAAATTCTATACAAAAAAAATAGGGTTTAAAGAAAGCGGGAACAGGTTGATTCCTGCCTCGCTCATGAAGCAGCTTTTCGGTCTTACGTGCGAGTGCCAAATGACCAAGCTTGTTCTGGGGGAAATAGTGCTTGAAATATTTAATCCTGTGGGCAGTGATATTAGCCTAAGGAGGGAAGACACCTCAGGCTTGAATCATTGGGGCCTAAATGTCTTAGACAAAGAATCCTTTTGCCGGGATCTTGCAAATAAAGGTGTTGAAATAATCAAAGCCCCTAATAAAGACAGATATATCTATTTCATTAAGGATCCGGAAGGAAACCGTATTGAAGTTTTTGATTGATAAAAAAATGCTGAAAGAAGCCATGCTTTATAATTCCCTAAAAGATAAACATGTTTTTTGCCGGTTGTGTAATCACCAATGTAGCATTGCTCCGGCTAAATATGGTATCTGCGGGGTAAGACAGAACCGGGACGGCAAGCTGTATACCCATGTATATGGTGAACTTATCGCAGCCCATGTGGACCCGATCGAGAAAAAACCCTTATATCATTATTTGCCGGGCACAGCATCTTTTTCTATGGCAACTACAGGATGCAATTTTCGCTGTTCATTCTGCCAGAATTGGCAGATCTCTCAAGATTCTGCCAGAGATGGGAATGCTTCCGGCAGCTCTTATCTTCCCAGAGAAATAGTAGCTGCAGCAAAAAAGCAGAACTGCCGCAGCATCTCCTATACTTATACAGAACCTACTATCTTTTTTGAGTATGCCTATGATACAGCTAGGCTAGCTAAAGATGAGGGATTGGGAAATATTTTTGTGACCAATGGATACATGACTCTAGAAGCCTTGGATGTAATTAACCCCTATCTAGATGCCTGTAATGTTGACCTTAAGTCTTTTCGGGAAGAATTTTATGATAAAATGTGTAAAGCACGTTTAAAGCCGGTGCTGGAATCTATCCGCTATATGAAAAAGTTGGGGATATGGGTTGAAGTTACGACCCTTGTAATACCAGGACAGAACGACTCGGATAAGGAGCTTTCCGATATTGCTGAGTTTATTGCAGATGTGGATGTGGATATCCCTTGGCATATAAGCCGTTTTCGTCCTGACTATAATTATTTAAATTCCCGTCCCACACCAGTTGAGACTTTACGTCGTGCTTATGCGCTTGGAGAGAAAGCCGGCCTGCATTATATTTATATCGGCAATGTTAGGGGGGAATCAGAAGATACAGTATGTCCTAAATGTAAAAAGATCGTTATCCGGAGGCATGGTTTTTCCATCTCTGATAATCGCATCAAGGATTCGACTTGTCCCTTTTGTAGCAGCCGTATAGCCGGAGTGTTTTAAAGAGAAAAACTAAATTTTACACTGAGGACGCTGAGGACACGGGAAAAAGCAGATATAAACCAGAAAAGGCAGGAACTTCAGGACAGGCAGTGAAAAACAGTGAAACCTTAAAAACAATACTTTACAGGGAGAAAAGCGGTAAAGCATTAGACGCGGATTTACACGGATAAGGCTAAGATGCTTTTTCTTTTTTGGCTTGCACCCAAAAAACAAAAAGCACTTTTCAGTTTCCCGAATTTTACTTCGCGCCGCGAAGTGAGGAAGGGTTGATTTGTTTTGCCGATTCATCGGGAAAACAAATCAACGTTTTAGTCTTATCCGTGTCCATAGCGTCCTCAGTGTAAAATTATATTTTTTACTAGTTACCATATTTTTAGTATTATACAGATCGACATCTTTTATGAATAGTTTAGGAGAACCTGAATTATTCACGAGTCGAGGTTGCCGCAGATACGCAAAAGCAGGAAAAACAGGAAATGGCAAATGGGAAAAACCGTGAAATGTGAATTGTAAAATGTGAAATGTTATGGTAAAAGATTTGTATCTTATGAAATTCTGATGTGGCTGAAGCGAGCACAAGCCACACCCGAATTTCATCTTTTATGAATAGTTTAGGAAAGATGGAATTAAAAAAAATTGATAATTACACCTGGGAAATTCCTAAACATGACCGGATGCAGGTTGCAGCGGTCGTCTATACCTCCTCCAAACTTCTAAACAGTCTTAAGCGTGATAACACTCTCAAGCAGATCAAGAATGTCGCTTGCCTGCCTGGGATTAAATGTGCTGCCTATGCTATGCCTGATGCCCACCAGGGTTATGGCTTTCCTATTGGGGGAGTGGCTGCCTTCAGTAAGGAAGAGGGGATCATTTCTCCGGGCGGTGTAGGATATGATATAAACTGTGGGGTTAGACTTTTACGTACTGATTTCAGAGAAGTTGATATTCATAAAGTCCTCCAGAAACTTATAGGCGAAATCTTTCGGGAGGTCCCTGCCGGAATAGGTAAAGGGGGTCTTGCCCGGTTACAACCAAATACTCTTGCTGAAGTTTGTTTGAAGGGAGCTGAGTGGGTTGTATCACAAGGATTCGGAAAAGATGAAGACCTGCAGCGCACAGAAGAGTATGGTTGTATGCCTGAAGCTGATCCCGGTTATCTATCGCACAGGGCTCTTGAACGCGGAATGCCCCAGCTGGGAAGCCTTGGCTCGGGTAATCATTTTCTTGAGATCCAAAAGGTCGATAAGATCTATGATAGTCATACTGCTGCTGTCTTTGGTATTCAAAAAAAAGGTCAGATTCTGGTTATGATCCACTGCGGAAGCCGGGGCTTGGGGCACCAGGTTGCATCAGACTATATCCGCAAAATGGAAGATAGCTTTGGTTGGAAAAATCTGCCTGACCGCCAACTTATTAATGCTCCTATCAGCTCTGAGCTTGGACATCAATATTATAAGGCTATGAGCTCTGCGGTGAATTTTGCTTTTGCCAACCGTCAGATGATTGCTCATTGGGTACGAAAGGTATTTAAACGTGTCCTGGGGAGTTCAGAAGGTATGGATCAGGTCTATGATGTTTGTCATAATGTGGCAAAATTCGAAAAGCACAAAATTGAAGGAAGAATACAGGATGTTTGCGTGCACCGTAAGGGAGCGACCCGGAGTTTTGGACCGGGACGCATGGAAGTCCCGGAAGTCTACCGGAAAGTCGGCCAGCCGGTCTTTATTCCGGGAAGTATGGGGACAGCCTCGTACATTCTGGCGGGCACAACAGATGCGGAAAAGTCGAGTTTTGGTTCAACTGCCCACGGTGCCGGACGAGTTATGTCCCGCCATGAAGCCCGCCGGCTCTTCCGGGGAGAAAAGATAAAACAGGAAATGGAAATAAAAGGGATTGAATTAAAGTCTGTAAGTTTGAAAAGTGTGGCTGAAGAAGCTCCTCATGTCTATAAAAATGTGGATGAAGTGGTCAGAGTTTCCCACAAGGCAGGTCTTGCAAAATTGGTTGCCAGAGTAGTGCCTGTAGCAGTTATGAAAGGATGACTTGCCTGAATCAAATCCTAAAAGCAATCCCGCCGCGAAATGATATGCCGTTCCAGATACCGGCATCCACCAGAACGTGGAGGTTATTAGTTATCTCTCCTTTTATTCCAGCATTCAACTGGAAAAAGGGGATAAATCCGGGAAGGAAAACGTTTTCGTTGATTTTTTTCAGTTCATTCTTGACTTCAATCAAGGCTATTGTATCCGAAACTTCATATGACTCATATAGATCCCCATCAATTTTTAAATCCGCTGAAAAGTCATAAGAAATTTTTGCATTTTCAAGGTAAGCTCCTTTAGCTACTCCAAGACCTATTGTGATGTAAGGGTGAATTCTTGAGGAGGGAATGATGTCCCAACGGGAACTCAGATGAACAGACCATGGTTCCATGATAAAATCGCCGCCAAAGCTTGCTGTATAAACAGTACCGTCAGAAAGCTCAATATTAGTGGATATCTGAGAAAAGCCGGTTTTCATTGTTGTTTTCTCAAGAGATACACCCAGGCTGTAGACACCTTCTTTGCCTTTTGGGTACCATCTTATTTCAAAACCGAAATTTCCTCCGGAAGAATTAAAATCTACGTTCTGAGAGTAATTGCTGTCTTTTATTTCGGGATAGTCTTTATAGACTTCTTTAAAAATATATTTTTTCAGAGTGTTTCCAAGATTGTTTTCTATAGCGGATTCAAATATATTTATATTCCAG
This sequence comes from Candidatus Aminicenantota bacterium, assembly GCA_030612445.1. Classification (GTDB taxonomy): domain Bacteria; phylum Acidobacteriota; class Aminicenantia; order Aminicenantales; family Aminicenantaceae; genus JAUVXM01. The sequence goes on along the minus strand of JAUWNW010000064.1, from coordinate 10,908 downwards.
CTTGATTTGTGTAGGCTAAATTCCAGGTGGCCTTGAGCGGAAGCAGGGAAGATATGAAGCCAAAAAATTATCAAGGATGCAAGTAAAATTTTTATGATCTTTTTCATTTTTGCTTTTTGATAAAAGCTTATAGCACTCGGCAATAGCAAAGTCAATTCAAGGCTACGCCATGTCAAGGCAACGCCAGTTGACATAAGTACTTCCCTGTGTTAAAAAATTTTGACGGAAAAATGAGATATTCCAAATATAAACAGAAGGGAAGTATATTCTTATTATTATTATCTATACTTTATTCGTTCTCTTTCAGCCAAGATAGCTCTTCTCCTTACGGCATAAATGCTCATATTCCTGATTCTCAAGTAATTGAAATGATTAATAAAGCAGGGATCAAATGGATGAGAATAGATTTCGAGTGGAATCGGATTGAATCATGGAAAAATCAATTTAATTGGAAAAGAATAGATGATGTTGTAAATAAAGCCAAGGTAAAGGGAATATGTATATTGGCAAACATGAGCGGAACTCCCTCCTGGGCAAATAATGGAAAAGGAAAAAACGTTCCGCCGTTAAAAAAGGCGTATTGGAAAAATTTTGTCAGATGGACAGTTAATCGGTATAAGAAAAAAATAAAATATTGGGCAATGTGGAATGAACCGAATTTGCATGAATTCTGGACAGGATCAGTTGAAGAATATCTGGATCTAATCCTTATTCCAGGGGCTGAAACAGCAAAAATGATTGATCCAGGCTGTAAGATTGTGGGGCCGGATTTAGCGCATCTACATTCTAAAGACAGCAAATGGAATATCTGGTTGAGAAAAATTATTAGATACGGGGGAAAAGAAAACCTGGATGTAATTTCTCATCATATTTATGATAATGATGGCCCCTTAGACATCATTAATAAACTGGAGTGGGATCAAGCTCCCCTGATTCCGGCAGTAGTAAAAGTTTTGCAGGAAGAAGGAGTAGATAATAAGCCTTTCTGGATTACTGAGACAGGTTGGGATACGAATAAAGTCGGAGAAAATGTTCAATCTGATTATTATCTTGAATTTCTGCAAAGGAGGGAGAATCGGACTTATATTAACAAAATATTCTTTTATCAGATTATTGATGATTCAGTTCCCGGAAATCCCAAACTTGGCATAATTACCAATGATTATCTAGCGAAGAAAGCTTACAATACCTATAAAAAATTTATTGCTGGATTATATCCGCCGATTGATCCAATACCTAGCGATGAAGACAATATTTGCCCCTTTATTTCAACAATGAACAATGGAACTAAATCGTCAGTAGAAATCGCCTCTGTAAGATATGTTAGAGATTCTGTTTTAAAAAAGACGATTAAAGGGAATCAACTTGTAAAAGATTATTATAAATATGCGCCTGAAGTTAATTCTATAATTACAATTGATCCATATGCTCTTAATTTGGTTTTTGACAGCCTCAAGCCTGTTGTATCCTTCTGCAGGGAAATATTTCTAAATGGATATATAGGAATAGGATTAGAGGAAAGATATTTGTCTGAATATGAAATAGACAAAATAATGGAACTTATAGGGTTGTTAGAGTATTATGCTAGCCCGGAATTGCAAAAAAAAATACAATATTATAAAAAAGAATTTTCACTACATAGAAAAAAATCATTAAATGAATTAATTCTTAAACTGGAATTCAATTCCCATGAATTATTAAAATAAAGGGGAAGTATGAAAGTAATTTTAGCTGGTTATAATGTTGATAATTCTGTGCTGAAGGAGTTGAAATCCACTTCTTCCCGGGCTGACATTACGCCGGAAACATTATCTGCCGCATATGCGCGAATTTCCAGAGATCCTCGTCCTGTGGATGAATTGCGGGCAGTTGCCCGTAGGGAGGTAGAGAAGGCCAAGCGTTCGAATCAGAACATTATATTCAAGATGGGCCATCACTCTGTGGCAGAACATGCAGTGTTTAATTTTGATATAATCGGAATAAGCCGTCTGGCGACAGAGGAGCTTGAAAAATTCCGGTTATGCTCATATACAGAGAAGTCTCAGAGGTATATTAGTTTTAAAGATGATTTTGTAATCCCTGAAGAAATTAGAAAGGTAGGCATGCAGGAAATTTTTGTAAAAACGATAAGGGAACAGAATGATCTTTACCATGAACTTTATAAGAAACTGCGTCCCTATATGTTTAATAAAAATTCGCATATGGCTGCTAATAAAAAAAACCATAAAATTATCGATGGCTGGGCTAAGGAAGATGCCCGTTATGTGATAAGTCTGGCTACTGAAGGCCAATTGGGTATGACTGTTAATGCTCGAAATCTAGAATATCTTATTCGTCGTTTTGCTTCAAAATCTTTGACTGAAGTTAGAAAGCTTAAGGAGAAATTGTATAAGTTAGCTAAGGAAGTTGCCCCGTCTATCATCTTGTTTACAGAAGCTAATGATTTTGACTCCAGGACTTATGCCGACCTGGAAGAAACTGTGGGAAAGGGTAGGGGGAATTTTCCTGTTAGTGCAGGAAAATCTGTTAAGCTAGTGGATTTTTCCCCTGAAGCGGATCTAAAGTTAGTGGCTGCTCTAATACATACTTCCTCTTCTAACTCCTATTCCCAATGCCTGGAAAAAGCTAAGTCTCTAAGTGAAGCAGAACTGACAAGTCTAATAAAAACCACATTTAAACATATGGAGTTTTTTGATGCTGTTCTACGTGAATTTGAATTTATCGACTTAACTTTTAATTTGATTATCTCAGCAACCTGTTTCGCCCAACTCAAACGTCATCGTATGGCAACTCTTACCACTCAGAATTATAATCCCCGTTTGGGAGTAACTATACCAGCATCAGTTGAAGAGATCGGCATGAGGGATAAGTTCCTTCAGATTGTGGAAAAGACTAATGATGTCTATTTAAAACTGCAGAAGAGGATAGAATCCGGTGCTGAATATATTTTAACTAATGCCCACAAACGCAGAGTGCTATTTAAAATCAATGCCAGGGAATTATATCACTTTTCACGTTTACGGGAAGACGCCACTGCGCAATGGGATATTCGGGGAATTGCAACCCAAATGAGTGAATTAGCAAAGAATGTAATGCCTAAGGCCTGCTTGATGCTGGGAGGAAAGGATGTTTACTCGGAAACTTATAAAAAAATATATAAAAAAGCACCGAAGCTAAAACCTTTTCTATAATGAAGAATCACTGTTAAATCAGGGTATAAGAAAATGGGAAATAGTAAATTACAGGCTTATCTGCTTAAATTATTTCTCACTCTCTTCTCTTCCCCATAAGTGGGGGCGGGTTGTTACCTGCAGTAATGCCTGGTAGGGTTTAGTAGATTTTGCAATAATGTCTTCAGCTTTCCAGGGCTTTTTTTTATCTGATATACTCCACTTCATCATAAGGTAGCAGGATGCATTGATTTTTTTACCTAGAAACAGGGATTTTGGGGGAGTTTTCGAGATAGGATTGAGTAGGGATACTGAAAAAATCGGAAATTTTAGCTGTTTTTCTAATATAGTACTTTCGATTTGGATAATTCTTTCAACTTCAGAAACATCAGATTTTTCCAAATGACTGTTATTAAGACAAAGTCCCACTTCGTGCCCCATTCTGTTTATTCTCCTGATAATATTTAGAGAGGATGCATCTTTAATATTATAAGAGGAAGAATTTATTGTGATCATATAGGTTGTATGAATGGATAATCTATGCTCGATTTCAGCCATGGTCAGGGCTTTTCCCAAGTAATCTGTAACATCATGCCGCAAAATGACCTTGGGCTGATGTATCTGGCTAAGAATTTGGGGGATTTCACGGATCAAGTAGTGAAGTTCGAAACTGGCTTTTAAGGTTTCAAGGGTTTTTTTATATGTTTTGTAGGAGAATTCCCCATCCCAGATATTTGGCATTGCCTTTTCTCCTTTTGTGAATAATCCAAGCCTGTTTGAATAATTTATGTTATAAATACTCGCCGCTCTCGAACTTTAAGCCGGCCTTCAAAGTAAAGTTTTACAGCTTCCGGATATATTTTGTGTTCTTCTTTTAAGATTCTTGCACTTAAAGTTTCTTCTGTATCATCCTGTTTAACCGGCACTATTGCTTGAATGATAATGGGCCCCATATCTACTTCGGCTTCAACAAAATGTACGGTGGCGCCAGAAAACTTGACGCCCCAATCTATGGCTTTTTGTTGAACGTGAAGTCCGGGGAAAGATGGAAGTAAAGCTGGATGTATGTTTATGATCTTGTTTTTAAACTTACGGCAAAGATTTGGAGTCAGTATTTTCATATATCCAGCTAAGCAGATCAGATCGATTTCTCTCTTTTTAACTTCTTCAGCAACTCTTTCATCATAAGATTCACGGGAACCAAAGTTTTTAGGCCCCAAGTAAAGAGTTTCAAGCCCCATCTTCCGGGCCTGTAAGAGACCGGGTGCAGCTTTTTTATTGCTGAACACTAAAGCAATATCAGCATTTATATTGCCAGATTGGACGGCATCTGCTAGGGCCAGAAAATTTGAGCCTCTTCCTGATAGGAAGATAGCTATTTTCCCTCTTTTTATTGGGCTTTTATAAATTTCTTCCTGCATTTTTTGTCCTTTAAAAATTTATTATTATCCCGAGTTTAACTGAAAAGCCACTGAGGTCTATCTCAGCTTTTTTTACTGAGCGGAAGCTATTTCCCGATGGTTCTTGGCTCAGAATCTTGAATTTAGACTGCCAGAATTCCAGATCTGAATCAAATTCATCAAAGAAGTAAAGAGTACCTATTAAGCCGGATTTGTTTTCTCCGGTGAAATTACTGATATTTGTTTTTCTAAAGGAGCTTTCAATGAAAAAATTTATTCCTTGTTCGCTTTCTACCCTCAATCCCAGGGCTCCGGAAAGCATAGTTCCTCTGGCTTTTGTGTTTTGAGTGGAGTAATATACATAATTATCATTATCCAATTGTTTTCTACCTTCCCTGTCAATGTATTTGGCCCAGATAAATCCGGCACCGGCTTTAGCATATACTTTGAATCTGTTGTTCAGAGGATAAAGATAGTATCCTGATAGAATGGCAGGGATAGCGCTTACTTTCATTGGGTAGATATATTCATAGGTGTTAATTGTTTTCTCTATGGAAAAATTGGGATTTTTTGGATTGAGTTCGCTGAAGATAAATCCTGTTCCTATTGATATAGCAATACGTGGATTGAGGGAATAAACAAGTTCTCCTTCTAAATCGAATGAGTTTTTAAGGCTGCCGAGCTCACCTTCAATGAAGCTCCACTTTAGATGTTCATCAGTATCTATTTTATATAAGTCCTTCCAATCCTGATGAATATTATTTAAATTGACGGGGTTGATAAAACTCAGGCCTCCAGCTAGTTTCAGACTGAACTCAAATCCATATGTTTTGCTTATTAAACATAAAAATAAGATCGATGCGAGGATATACTTTATATTTAATTTGTTTTTATTTGTTTTCAATGACTATCCACTAAGTTTAGCTTTTATTTTGTCGCGACTCAATGATTTTTGTTAATTAATAGTTACTGGCAGAAGTTACTTGGGCTCAAAAAAATCAGGGATGCTTTGTTCCCAAATGTTAAAGGCATCTTTGACAGCTGTATCGATAACTTTTTTGTTGTTATGGAAAAAAATCAATCTATCGCCTCCTGTTTTCCCTAAGATATTTGCGGGGACACCGAATTCTTGGGACAGGGTTAATAATCTTTCCAGGTTAGTCTTATCTACAGTCACCAGAATCCGAGATTGTGATTCCCCAAATAAAAGAGCATCAGTTCGCATACTTTCAGACAGGCTTAGAGAGCATCCGATTTTGGCGGGGCTTAGGAATGCACATTCTGCTGTACATATAGCTAAGCCTCCTTCAGATAAGTCGTGGGCAGAAAGGAGAAGTCTTTGAGAAATAGCTTCCAGGCAGAGCTTCTGAACAGCTTTTTCTTTAATAAGGTCCAATTCAGGCGGGCATCCTTTTTCTTTTTTATGGAGATGCTTTAGGTATTCAGAAGCACCGAGTTCTTCTTGATTTTCTCCAAGCAGTACTATGGGAGTCTCTTTTGCTTTAAATCCAGGACTGACTGCTGTGTTGATGTCGTCCATTATTCCGACCACTCCTATGACAGGAGTGGGTAGAATTGAAATACCATCGGTATCATTATAGAAACTGACATTTCCGCCTGTCACAGGGATCTCAAATGCCTTACAGGCTTCAGCAATACCTTCGATGACTTGCTGGAATTGCCACATGATTTCTGGTTTTTCAGGGTTGCCGAAGTTAAGGCAGTTAGTGACTCCAGCTGGATATGCCCCTACACAGGCTAAGTTGCGGCAAGCTTCAGCTATGGCAATTGCCCCTCCTGTTTTTGGGCCGAGGCTGGTATAAAGAGAATTGCCGTCCAGAGAGATTGCAAGTGCTCTTTTCTGATTTTTTATGCGGAGAAGGGCTGCATCTGCTCCGGGAAAAAAAACTGTATTAGTCTGAACCATATGGTCGTACTGGCGGAATACCCATTTTTTGTCAGCAATTGTCGGAGAAGAGAGAAGTTTGAGCAGGCTGCTATTATAGTCCTGCGGTAATGGTATTTCTTTAATGATTAGAGGAGGTGCATAAGATTCTGGTGGGCGCATTTCTCTTTCATATACCGGGCAGAGATTTACAATAGCATTGACCGGGATATCCACGACCCGTTTTCCACTGGATTTGACTATCAGATTCCCGCCTTTGATCACGCTGCCTATTACTACAGCTTCCAGGTCCCATTTAGAGAATACTTGTTGAACTTCTTTTATTTTTTCGTTTTTAGCCACGATCAGCATTCTTTCCTGGGATTCTGAAAGCATTATCTCATAGGGAGTCATGCCTTTTTCCCGCTGTGGGACAAGGTCAAGATCGATCTCGATACCAGAACCGGCATTTGCTGCCATTTCAGATGTAGAGCAGGTCAAACCTGCTGCGCCCATATCCTGGATTCCGATGATCAAGCTTTTTTCCATGATCTCAAGGCATGCTTCCATGAGAAGTTTTTCCCGGAATGGGTCTCCCACTTGGACATTAGGGCGTTTTTCTTCCAAGTCATCATTAAATTCGGCTGAAGCCATGGTAGCACCGTGAATACCGTCGCGGCCTGTTTTTGAGCCGACATATAACACTGCATTACCTTCGCCTTCAGCCCTGGCATAGAAAATTTTATCTTTTTTTGCAAGACCAAGACAGAAGGCATTGACGAGGGGATTTAGAGAGTAACACTCATTGAAATATATTTCTCCACCTGCCGTTGGAACTCCGATTGAGTTTCCGTATCCAGCAATGCCGCCTACTACACCGTCCATAATAGCCCGGTTTTTTGGCAGGGAGAGAGGACCAAAACGAAGTGAATTTAGAGAAACAATAGGCCGGGCTCCCATGGTGAAAATATCGCGCAAAATTCCTCCAACTCCGGTTGCTGCACCCTGGTAGGGTTCTATAAAAGAAGGGTGGTTATGTGATTCGATCTTAAAAACAGCTGCTAATCCGCCGCCGATATCGATAATTCCAGCATTTTCTCCGGGGCCTTGAATAACATTTTTTCCGGTAACAGGTAGTTTTTTTAAGTGATGTTTAGAACTTTTATAACTGCAGTGTTCTGACCACATCAATGAAAAAATGCCGAGCTCTGTTAGGTTTGGATGTTTGCCTATCAGCCGGACTATCTGGTCATATTCTTCAGATGTTAAGCCGTGGTCTGTTATTGTCTTTTCATCTAGCATGGCTGTGGCTTCTTTACCTTGTCAAAATATTGAATTATTGATTCAAATATCACTCGGCCGTCATCACTGCCAAGGATTGCTTCGGAAGCACGTTCTGGATGGGGCATCATGCCCAGAACATTGCCATTTTTATTAATTAGTCCGGCAATGCTATTTATTGACCCGTTGACGTTGGATTTTTTACTCAGATTTCCGTTCTGTTCTGAATATCGGAAGACTATCTGGTTTTGTTTATGCAAATCTTTGAGGCTGTTATTGTCTATATAATAATTCCCATCGAAGTGAGCGATAGGAATACTCAGTACCTGCCCGATATTTCCTGCTAGAGTGAAGGGAGTATCAGTATTATCTATACGGATATTAACATGCTGGCAAAGGAATTTAAGGTTTTTATTTCTAAGCATTGCTCCGGGGAGAAGTCCTAATTCCAAAAGGATCTGGAAGCCATTGCATATACCGAGGACCAGACCTCCATTTAATGCGAATTCACGGACTTCCTTTATTAAGGGAGAAAAGCGGGCTATAGCCCCAGATCTAAGGTAATCACCGTAAGAGAATCCTCCGGGGAAGATGATGCAGTCTGAGTTCTTCAGATCATGATCTTTGTGCCAAAGAAATTCTGCTTCCTGATTGAAAACTTCTTTTACTACATAAAGAGTATCAGAGTCACAGTTTGAACCTGGAAAAACAACAACGCCAAACTTCATTGTAGAGACCTCGCTGTTTGGATCAAGCTTAATCCATGATTTCAAAAGAGAATTTTTCAATAATGGGATTGGCAAGTACTTTATCTGCGATTTCAGGAATGATCTTTTCTGCCTTTTCCCGGGAAATTCCCTTTAGCTCAAGCTCAAATACTTTTCCCTGCCTGACTTCATCCACAAAATCATAGCCAAGGGTATGCAGGGAATGTTCTACTGTCTTCCCCTGGGGGTCTAAAATACTGTCTTTAAAGGAAACTAGAACTCTAACTTTCATGAGAAAACACCTTATCGAAAATATAATCAATTTTATCCAAGTAAGGGTCCAAAGAAAAACAGTCTTCTATTTCTTTCTGGGTTAACTTTTTTGTTATGTCTGAATCAGCTTTTAAAAGATCTATAAAATTGAGCTTTTTATCCCAGGCTTTAAGACTGTTTTTCTGAACAAGCTGATAAGCGTCTTCCCTGGATAGGCCTTTTTGGGTAAGTGCCAGGAGGACTCTTTGGGAAAAGACCAGGCCGCGGGTGAGATTGATATTTTCTCTCATCCGCTCTGGGTTTACGTTCCAATTATTAATGATTTCGGTTGTTTCGGATAGAAGATAATCTGTAACAATGAATGTATCTGGAAGGATTATCCTTTCAGCTGATGAGTGGGATATATCTCGTTCATGCCAGAGAGGTATGTTTTCCAGGGCTATTTGAAGGTTTCCCCTTGGGATTCGGGCCAGACCTGATATTCTTTCCGTACGCACAGGGTTTTTTTTATGGGGCATGGCAGAAGACCCTTTTTGCCCCTTGGTAAATGGTTCCTCTACTTCAAGGGTTTCGGTCTTTTGAAGATGCCTGATCTCTTGGGCGAATTTGTCCATAGATGCGCAAAGCAGAGCCAAAACAGAAATAACCTCTGCATGCCGGTCACGCTGGAGAATTTGGGTGGAAGCGTTTGCTGGTTTAAGACCCAGTTTTTTTAGAGATTTCAGCTCGACTTGTGGGTTAAGATGAATATATGTTCCTACAGCTCCGGAAATGCGGCCTACACTTATGTTATCCAGAGCTTGGTCGATTCGCTTGATGTGCCGCTTGATTTCTTCATACCAAACTGCAATTTTAACACCAAAGGTTATTGGTTCTGCATGAACTCCATGTGTCCTACCAACCATAACTGTCTTTTTGTACTTGAGTGCTTGTTTCTTTAGGACTGAATTAAGTGAAACTGTATCTTTTCGTATTTTTTCAAGAGATTCTTTAATTAGCAGAGAAAGGGCGGTATCGACTACATCATAAGAAGTCAGGCCCATATGGACAAAACGGGAGTCTTTTCCGATACTATCTGCTACAGATGTAAGAAATGCGATAACATCATGTTTAACGATTTTTTCGATTTCATCAATTCGATCCACTGAAAAAGATGCCTTTTCTTTAATACGTTTTAGGGCTTCGGAAGGAATTTTTCCTAATTCGGTCCAGACCTCACAAACTGCTATTTCGACATCAAGCCATTTTTGGAACTTGTTTTTATCTTTCCAGATAGCGCCCATTTCGGGGCGAGTATATCTTTTTATCATGCAAAAAATCCTTTTTTTAGAATGATAAAAAATAATATCAACTTGCTTTTCATATGTCAATAAATGAGTTACTGGAGTTCCTCCATTTGTCATTTGCTATTTTCCATTTTCTAAGTAGCATTCATCACGACTTCTTGAATCCTAATTTTAGAGAAATTAATCTTGATTTTATTAAAATAACTGTCTTGACAAAAAGTGCTGATTGGGCTAATATTGCTTTCGGATAAGGTGTATTTCCCCTTTTTCCCCTATAGTATTGCTCTATTAAAATCGAGTTTTAATAGGATGTTAGGTAGTGCCAGCGTAGCTCAGTTGGTAGAGCAGCTGATTTGTAATCAGCGGGTCGGGGGTTCAAATCCTCTCGCTGGCTTTTTAAGAGTTATTTTGGCAATAAAAAAATCAACTTGAGGCCAATCGAAGCAAAAAAAACCCAATTATGAATAAAATTACGGTAGAACGAGGGCAGGTACCAAAGTGGACAAATGGGGCGGGCTGTAAACCCGCAGCGGTAACGCTTCGGAGGTTCGAATCCTTCCCTGCCCATTTGAAAGCGGGAATAGCTCAGTTGGTAGAGCATCGGCCTTCCAAGCCGTTTGTCGCGGGTTCGAGTCCCGTTTCCCGCTTTGGTGATATTAGTGTTGCCCACGTAGCTCAGCAGGTAGAGCACGTCCTTGGTAAGGACGGGGTCACCAGTTCAACTCTGGTCGTGGGCTAAAAAATAAAAATTTATTAATCCTATAATAAAGAGGAGGTAAGTTAGATGGCTAAGCAAAAGTTTGAAAGGACGAAACCGCATTTAAACATAGGGACGATAGGTCATGTTGATCATGGCAAGACGACCTTAACAGCGGCGATAACAAAGGTATTGAACAAGTCATCTGA
>JAUWNW010000031.1 GCA_030612445.1 Candidatus Aminicenantota bacterium | reverse complement strand
CCCCAAATTCTCATTTAAGCCAATTATCCACAGTGAAACTTGAAGAAACTTGTTGATTCTAATTTAATTATTGAGGCCCGTCCCCAATTTTCATGATTGAAGAGATAGAAAACCGGTATCAATTTCCTCGAAAAAACAGTTTGACAACAGACATTTCATTTGATATTTAACGTCCCATAGCTATTGCTGGAACGTTGGATATAATTATTAAGACAATTTCAGGATTTCTAAAGTGAGATATTTTACAGACAAAATTGTTACATGAGACGATTTTTTATAACCTTGTTCACTCCTGCCGCCCGTTACATGGCAAAGGTTAATCCGAATACCCTTACAATAATTTCCCTGATAGCCGGGATCCTGGCTGGAGTTTCTTATGTAGGTTCCCATATAAATTCATGGTTTTTCTTGCTGGGAGGAGGGTTTGTAATGATCTCCGGGACTGCTGACAGCCTGGACGGCATCATGGCACGCATGTATGACCGGGTCACAAAAAAAGGTGATTTTCTTGACCATTTCTGCGACCGTTTAGTAGATATCTCAATTCTCCTTGGGCTCACTTTTTCAAGAGGGGCCCATTTGATCCTGGGTTTTTTTCTCATCCTATTGGTTTTGCTCCACAGTTATCTTGGAACTCAGATAGAGGCCACTTTGGGTAAAAGGTCTTACAAAGGGACGGGCAAAGCTGAATTCTTTGTGGGGCTTATTGTGTTTTCTATGCTCGCGGTAATATTGCCAGAAATATCATTGGAGATTGCCGGGGAAAAAATGGTTTTGGCAGATATTTATATGAGCATTCTCTTAATAGCGACCCTGATCAGCCTTATCCAGCGATTCTCCCGAGGAATCAGATCCTGCATCCAATGGGATAAAAAAGAATAGGCATGGAGATAAATAGTATAGCTGTCCATGCGGCCCTATTATGGGGAATATTTCTTACAGTATCAGCTGTTATCTCTCTTATTGTTCGAAAACTGAAAAAGCACAATTTTTTCCCGCGGCTAGCTGTGTGGCTTGTCATTATTCCCCTCTTTCTATTAGCTTTATACTTTGGAAAATGGACCTTTTTTGTGCTTATTGCCGTCAGTTTCCTGGCCTCGTATTATGAGTTAGTAAATATAAATGCGGAAACAAAATTCTGGCAGCATCTTGTTTCCCTGACTCTTGCCGTGCCCTGGCTTATATGCGCGCAATTACTCGAGTATTCTTCCTGGTTGATAGTTCCGGCTCTATTGGCACTGGCTGCTGTTTTGTTTATATTCAAAACAGGGAACAGGGAAAGCCGATGGAACCTGCCGATTTTGGCCTTTATAGTGGGAGTTGGTTTTTCTTACTGGATATATTTGAATAAACTGGGGAGTTTTCGACTCGTTTTATTTGTTTTTTCAGTGGTCGCACTTTGTGATATTATGGCTTTTGTCACTGGGAAGATGCTGGGAAAGTACGGTCCATTCCCCAAAATAAGCCCCAACAAAACAATTGCCGGCTATCTAGGAGGATTTCTCAGCGCTGTTCTTGCCGGCTATTTTTTCTGGTTTGCTGTCCCGGAGCTGAATTTTTTCCAGGTAACACTAGCAGGATTACTTCTTGCCGTATCAGGAACCTCAGGAGATCTGTTTGGGTCAAAGATTAAACGTCTTTACGGCCTAAAGGATTTCAGCTGCCTACTCGGGCCCATGGGCGGTATCATCGACAGGCTGGATTCCCAGCTTATCACTGCGGGACTTTTTTACTATTATCTGATATTAATAATAAAATAGATCCTATTATGCGCTCTCTATTTTCCCAAAGAAAAACACATCCCATACTCTTCGGGTTGCCCAGATTCGCCACTATGTTTTTTTATACTTCTCTGGTGATTCTATCCCTTCCTCTGGTTGTACTCGACAAAGTAGGAGAAAACAGCAAAGGGCTTCATCTCGGCCTGATCACAGGCGGAGCCGCCCTTTTAAGTATCGGGATCCTTTATATTTTTGGGCTTTATAGAGACCGGAAAAGGAGAACCTATCAGGGAGTGAGATACCCCTTATACGGTCTTTCCCTTTCCCTCCCGGCTCTGGTTTTAATATCCCTGAGCGGATATTATGCTGTTTTGGTTATCGCTTTTTTTATTCTCATCATATCCCGCGCTTTCTGCGAGGCATCACATCTTTCTATCCTGACGGATCTGCCAAATCTGAAGAACAGGGAACATTATACTGCCGGGATCGCTTTCTGGCATTTCCTCGGTTCCGGTTTAGGAGCTTTTTCCTTTGGTTTTTTCCCGAAATTAAATGAGCTTTTCGGATTGCGGTTATCTTCAGGGCTTGGGGTCATTGCCATATTAATTGTATTGATTTCTATACTCGGGTTTCACATTATTTTTTTCCAGGCGGGGAAAAGCCAACACTTGCTACTAGAAAAAAAAGAACAGACTATCCGTTTTAAAATTCCGAGCAGCTTAAAATATCTGATTTTCGCAAGGTTTTTTTTACTGGCGGGAGTTCTTATCATCTCTACGTTCCTTATTTTTGTTGTGCGCGATTATATGGGCGCTGCTGATGTGGAAAAAACCACATCCCTGTTATACTCCGGGTCAATTCTAGGTGCTATAATCTCCTCTATACCTGCCGGAAAAGTCGTGAAACGAAAAGGAGAAATCCTGGTTCTTTATTTTTCCGGAATATCACTGGCATTCGTAACCGCTGTGTTTTTTTTATTCGGCCCAATACTTCCTGAGATCAACATACCATGCATGATCCTTTATGGTGCAGGTTTCGCAGGAATAATATCTTCCGGACTTTCTTTAACCGTAAAACTTATTCCCCATCCCCAAATGTCAGGACGGATTATGGCGATTATCACGGCAAGCACTTTTCTCGCCCAATTTCTCGCATCAATATCCGGAGCTTTAGTCCTTGACCCTCTGAATCGCCTAAAAAATAATCTTGGATATTTCGTGCTGCTAGCTATAATAGAAATATATTTCATCCTGGGAGGTGTATTTCTCTATCGTATAAGGACTTTAATATCCGAGCAAAAAAGAGTGAAATAATTTAACAACATTGAAAGGAGATTGTCATGAATAAAAAAACCAAATTCCAGTTTTGTTTAGCCTCTTTGTTAGGGCTATGTATGCTTACATTCTTGATAAGCTGCGGAGGCAAAAAGAAATTTGATCCTCCTGTTGTCACCGATGAATTTGACCGTTTTCTAGTGACAAAAACGACTCAAATCGGTGATATTATCGGTCAGGTCGAACTAGTTTTCCCAAACAGCAAAAAAATCACCTGGAGCCTGATACCGCCTGTGCCCGGAGGGGATCAGAGGAATTATTTAAAAGAAGATCAGTTGGACGCAACTGAGATAGTGGAGATCGATGCTGACTCAGCTGAGATTCGACTCAAGGCGTATCCGTCCAGCTACCCTGCCCATTATTACGCTGAAGTTCGGGCTGCAAATGAAGACGGATTTATGGAACAGGTCCTCATTATAATTGTTATGGAAGAGACACCAAAAGTAGAAAACGCGCTGGATATTTTCACGCAGCGTATAGATGGCTCGGGGCTAAGCTTTTATGCTACAGCAGATGTTGATCCAAGAAAGATAGAGTATGCAGCCAATGTGGCTGAGGCACTTCTATCGAAAGATAGAAAAGGATCAGGAATAATTACGCATCAACTCAAGCAGAAAAACAGAGTAATGACCATTTTTAAGACTTTTGAGGAGCGCAACACGGCCATTGGTTTTTATATGCATAGACGGAGCCTGGGAATAAGAACTCAGGACCTTGAGGATGAAGAGATTATTCCGGACTATTTACGCCTGGGCGGGCCGGCAAACTTACGCCGTGATGCGTCTGTGGAAGAAATCACTCATTTGATCCACAGCGGGGGCATCATGGATGCCTACCCTGAGGTCCAGGAACGTCTGGAAAAGGCGACCCAAAACGCGATAGACCGGAAGTTTTTCCGCCCTTGGGATGGATTGCCGGCTGATTCATTCAGTCATGAATATCTGGCCATTGGTTTAGATATTGTATACGGAGTCCGGCAAAATCAATTCTATATGGGCCGCATTAAGGACGAAAACGGCAATTCAATCCAACCGGCTTTCCGCTTAAGTCTCGGCAATGATGTGCTGATGACCGCTGAAAATCTCAAAAAGTATGATCCTGAACTCCATGAGATCGTTTCATTTCTATTTCCCACCCGTAAAGAGTTTTTTAAAGAGATGGATTGGGAGGTTTACACATCCAAAATCATCTTTCTGGCTGGTTCTGGGGAGCATAGAGATCTTTTTATTATAAATGAAGATGGGTCTGGGAAAAAACAGCTGACCAACACAGATTTTTCTGTTGAATGGCCTAACTGGTCTCCTGATGGCAAAAGTATAATGTTTATTTCTTATGATGATAAATGCCAGGGTTTGTACACAATCGATAGTTTTGGTAAAAACCTGAGAAAGGTCAGCATAGAGGATAAAATGCCAGATACTCCCTGCTGGTCACATGACAGTAAGAGTATTGCCTTTACAGCGGAGGGAAAAGAGAGCAGATCCATTAAAATTGTTGACATTAATGGGATTTATTTGAGAACAATTGCGGGCGAAGGCATTAATGGAGGATACCAGAGCTGGTCTCCTATTGGGCCCTTGTTCGTTTTTGAATCAGGGAAAGATGGAAATCCGGAAATTTATACAATAAATGCAGAAAATGGGGAAGACTTAATGCGGCTGACAAATAATGAAAAGCTTGATGAATGGCCGTGTTTTTCTAAGGATGGTTCAATGATTGTGTGGGCACACGGAGTTGAAGGAGATAAGAACCTGTGGGTGATGAATGCTGATGGAAGCAACAAAAGACAGATAACTCAAAATATTGCTGTTGGAGATGCTTTCGCATCCTTCTCGCCTGATGGATCACGAGTTGTTTTTACTTCTGGATCTGAAGGAAAACCTCTATCTATATATGTTATTTATCTTGATGGGTCAGGATTAGAGAAAATTGCAGAGGGATCGAGTGCAAACTGGTCCCCCAATTTTTAGAAAGGGAACAGAGGGTTGGATTTTTTCAGGAGCTAAATGAGGAAGGATAAATAATTTTTAAAGGAATTTGGGTGATAAATATTAAAAGAAAGGTCACACATTAAATTTTTGGAGGTGCTAAATGCCCTGGATTGATGAAAAGAGTTGCAGAGAAAACCATGAATGAGCTTGAGAAGTTGAAAAATGCATAATCTTTATAAACTTTTGATTTTTACTTGCTATGGCGGATGTGCCACCGGCGTTGCTGCATCCAAAGCCTGTATAAGGATATGGGAGGATAACCCGGAGGATGTGAAAATTGGATTTAGAAGAGAAAGTTTACAAAGTTATTCAAAATGAAGTGAAGATCCTTTTACGAATGGAGTAAAAATGACGGATGCTATGACAAAATGGGAAAGAGAAGAAGGGGTTAAATTCCTGAAGAAAATCGGAATAAAAACCGGTCAGACCGTTTTAGATTTTGGGGCGCGTGTTGGTCATTACAGTATTCCGGCGGCAATTACTGTTGGGAAAAATGGTTTAATTTTTGCAGTGGACAAAGAACAAAAAGAACTGGATGAGTTAAGCAGAAAAACGAAGCGCTTGAATTTGAAAAACATAAAGATAGTGCGGACGAGTGGAGGCGTTACCCTTGATTTTAAAGATGAAACCATAGATGTTGTATTACTCTTTGATGTGCTTCATTACTTGAAAAAAGTTGAAAGAGAAAAACTATATATAGAAATACATCGTGTTTTAAAACAAGATGGATTTCTTTCTGTATATCCCAAGCATGTTATTGAAGACTCCCCCTTAGATCAGTTTAAAAAGCTAGAATTGGATGACGTTAAAAAGGAAATCCAGGATTTGAATTTTAATTTTCAGGAAAAAAAATGTGATACGATCAGCCACGATGATTTTTTCAATCCTGGCTGTGTGTTTAATTATATTAAAATTTGAATTGGTTATCATGACTTCCGCTATTTTTTCTGAAAATCATTCAAGCTTTTGACAACTAAATGGGAGATGAACCATAGAATATGTACAACTAAGAGTAAGTGTGTATTCCGAATTGAATCAAAGATATAATCTTCATTTGATTTTATCTTAAATCGGCCTGTTTTACCAGATGCCGGGGATGAGGCGGTAGCGGACCTTTTGGGCGTAATCCTTATAGCCGGGAAGTTCCTCCTGGAGGGTTTTGTCCTCGAGGGCGGTCCGGATGAAAAAAAGAATCACGATGACAAGGGCAGGTATCAGAGCATATAGGGAACCGAGGGAAAAAGGGAAGCAGACAATGACCAGGATAACTCCTACATACATTGGGTGGCGAACATATTTGTAAGGGCCTTTGGAGCATACTGTGTGTCCTCTATCCTCCTGAATCCGCACGACATCGGAGAGAAAGGCGTTTTCCTTTATTGCCCAGAATGCGATCCCACCACCCGGAATATAACCGATAAAGGCGAGTATTTTTGCGATCAAAGGAACTGTTGACCACTGGAATCGGACAGCATCCAGACCGGGAAGGATCAGGGTAAATATCAGGGTAGTCGAATAAATAGCTATTAATATTTTATCCCAGCTTTTGACATCCTTTTTCTTTTTCATGCGCTCTTTGAGCAGGTCAGGCGCCTTTTTTTTCATCCAGAATATCGCTGCTGTAACAGCAACCCCATAAAGAATAATAAACAGCCAGGCTTCAGTCCATTTGAGAGTTCCTGCCGGGACAAAAATGGCCGCTAAGCCAAAAAGAATGGTTATGATGGCCTGCAAAACCATTCTAGGCTTGGAACGTGTTTTGGTTTTTCCCATTGTACTTATTCCAGATTGCCGAGCTTGGTCAGAAAGAAGTCCTTAGTCCAGAGTTCAAGAGACTTTAATTCATTAGGCTTGAGAAACCTTTGGACATCGTTTTTGGCTTCATCCCAATTGATCCCTTTAATTTTATTTTTCAATTGAGCTAAAACCCAGGGTTTGTCAACTTGAATGTCCTGGCCGGCCCAGGGGCCTGTTTGATTCAGCCCGGTTGTAATGAAGTCGAAATTAATTTCTGTCTTCCGGCCGGCGTACCAGAGAAAATCATACCAGTCGCGTCCTTTTGTATAAGTTCTGGAAAGAAGGGCTTGGATTTTCCCGGCAAAGAGGCTGGATAATTTATGGGTTGTCACGGCAAAGTTTATAGGGAAATCATAGTACTTGTTTTCGACTTCAGCTCCTTTGGGTGGGTTCGTATCGATCTCCAGTTTGATTTTGATGGACTTTGGTCGGCCGTCAGGATTTTGATAGCGGAGGTTCAAAAATTTCCCGATGGAATCTTCTTTTAGAAAAATGCTCTTAACCGGGATTTGAAGACTTTTTCTTTCAATAATTTCGATATCATAACCAAATGCTTGGAATTCGTCTTTGAGATGGTCTTGATAGCGGTTGAAATTGAAGTCGGGATCCGGATGCAGTAACGCAAAATCTAAATCTTCGGAAAACCGGTTTAGGGTATAAAATACGCGCAGGCATGTTCCTCCATGGAAAGCAGCCAATTTGTAGAAATTTGTGTTGTAAAGTGTATGGAGAGCGACTTCCTGGGTGATTTCACGAAGAGCCATCTCCTCTTCCTGAAACGATTTAGCTTCATAGCCGTCGAGGCGTTCTTGAATGATTTTTACGCTCATCAGTCCATATCTTTCATCAAGCCGTCAATAAAACGGGTAACTCTTTGGCTTAATATTTTGTTTCTCAATTGGCTGAGGATTTCTTTATTTATTTTTTTTAGGTCTTCATTCTCTATTCTTAAGCTGGAGAGGAGAGGGGCTGCTCCCTCCCAATCCTTTTTGAGAACAAAGACCATGTCGACCAGTGCCTTGGTTGGATCGGCCATTAGAAATAACGACCGACCGGAGCTTATTCTCTCCACTCCGATATAATTAAATTTCGGCATCCTGGAATAGGAGAACACACCAAGAGGTGTCCTGAATTCTCTCGACCGGTTTTGACTGACGCTTGTCGTCGTCTGAACACCTTCGGGAATCCACCCGTGATAGGAGAGGGCGGATTCAAGACTGATGTATGAGGGGCCATAAATTGTCTGGGCCAGTTCGAAGAGATCGATGCCGTTTCTTTGATGCCTTTTTGACAGGACGTAGAGGCCTCTGCGGATGCGGATGATGTCGCCTTTGGCGAGGGCTCTTTTCACCAATCCGTAGCGGCCGTCAGGTGATTTCAGCAGTATCCTCATCAATTCAGCAGTTGTAAAAAAATCGTTTGGGATTTGAGCCTTGATGCTTTCAATAAGTTTCGACATTGTTCTTCTTAGATTTCGTTTGATCCTGTCATTTAGTGACAGTATTTCACAAAACAGTTGGATTGTCAATAGTTTATTGTAAGAAACTGTCAGTTTATGACAGTATTGTGCAGAAAGCCATGCCCAGATAATCCATCACAAATCTGTTTGGCGATTGAGATGGCTTTTCCAACTGTTAGCTGCCCTGGTTGTCTGATCAATCCCTTTAAGTCTTGGCCAGGCACAAATTCCATGGTGATGAAGTAATTTCCCTTTTCCTTGTTTAGGTCGTACATCCGGCACACGTTCTTGTGAGAGATCTTGCGGGCAAATTTCAGTTCATTCCGGAAGCGTTCAACAGTCTTTTTATCTTTAGCAATCTTGGGCTTGATGAGTTTTAGGGCGATTTTTTCTTTGATCTTGGTGTCATGAACCTTGTAGACTTTCCCCATTCCGCCTTTGCCCAGCTCCTCAATAATCTGGTATCTTCCGGCAAAAGTGGAGCCTGTAGTCAATTCCTCTTTAGGTGTTTCAATAGTTTTTGTGACATCGATGTCTTCAGAGGCTCGGAGGGGTGCGGCGCATTTGCCGCAATAGACGGTGTCGTCCGGATTATTGTGTTGACACTTTGGGCAATTAATTGACATTGCTATTCCCTTATATTCCCATGTTTAGTCAGCGAAAGGATATCAAGGAATAGGGGGAAGTGTCAAATTGAAATGGACTCGAGGTCTAGGATATCCTGCCAACAGGCGAACGCAATATTGTTATCTGAGTAATGTCATGGCCATCTCAAGGAATTCTTGAGCATACGAAATACTTAAAAGAGCACTTTCTTTGGAAAATGAACCACTGTAATCAGCGTTTTCTCTCAAAGACATACTGTTCTTAAAAATTTGAATAAAACGATTACTCATCTTCCCTGTTTCCACAAATAAAGTCTCCATAGCAATAGAAAGACAATGATGGCTGCGTTCTCGATAGCCTTTAGAATAGAGCAATGCTCTTGCGGCATGAAAGATGGAGTAATAGGAATTTATGGTGGCATATTTATGTTTGTTATTTTTTAACCGGTCCTTAGCTTCAGCTAAGTCATCTTCTGCGGCTGCCAATTCTTTCTTAACAAGGCCTTTCGCCCGGGGGAATGGAATTATTCTTCTATTCTTTAGACATTCTTTAAAAGCCTCGTTCATCGATCGGTTTTTCCCAAAGAGTTATTCCAAGGTTGACTTCATTAAAAAATTCAGGATCTTCTTTCTCTAATTTGATCCATTCGACCAGACTCCTAATAATAGGACGAATATCGAGGTTTGTTTTTCTCTTAAAGCTATCAATATTGCTTGTGATTTTTTCTTTTTCTTCGGAGACTATAAACAAATCGAGATCGCTTTCGGATGTAAAAGTTCCGGTTGAATAACTGCCGTAAAGAATTATACGTCTAGAGTTTTCTTTGAGTGCTTGGGTAAGAGGTTCAAGGATTAGGAGAGCGTTCAGAATTTTAAATGCGTTGATAATGGGATTGAAAGATTCCAATCTATAGAGTTTTGTTTTGCCTATGTTTTGGGAAACAAGGATCCCGCTTTTTTCTAATAATAACAAAGCTCCATGCGCTGCCCCCAGACTGATTTTAAGCCTTCTGGAGATTTGCCTCCCATAAAATGGTTGGTCTGGATTCATGGCGAAAAGGCTCAGGATCTTTTGTTCTGAAGATTTTACGAATATATCAAAAAGCATTCCTGCCTCCTATGTTCATAATATTGAACGTACGTTCATTATATTGAACATTATTAAGGAAGTCAAGACATTAGGATGGTGTCAAGTGGGATTGATGTCTTTAATTATTGGCTCTTCAGTCCGGCTAATTTTTTTCTGGCATCTTCGACTTCGGGGAGGCCTGGGTCAGCGTCCTTCCAGAGGTCGAGAAATTTCTCGTAATGCTCTGCTGATCATTTTTCAAGTTCATTCCACATAAGTAGTGAACAATACTCATAGGCATTTTCTGATTTTCCCCATGCTTCATAAAAGGCGGTCATCCAGAGGTCAAGATTGTCTTGAATTCTTCTTCCATGGCCTTTACTTTTGCATGGGCTCCCCATTTCACATAGCCATCACTGGCCGTACGCAGCCACGTTGCCGCCTCATCCTCCCGGCCTCGTTCGAGCTCGAAGCGACCCGCCAGCTCACAGCCTAGAGTCGCGTTGAGAGGGAATCCGGCTTCACCGGCGCTCGTCACAGCCTCTTCGTATAGGCGCTGTGCTTCAGAGCCTTCGTCTCCTATGCGGGCCAACTCTGCTTCCATGAGGAGCTGCTTGTGTGCAAAGTTTTCGGGACAGAAGCTTGCCCATTTCTTCATGAGCTTCAATTTTTTGCTGAGGTCTCGGCGCAGCCGGTGTTTCTCCCCTCTTCCGACATGTGCAATCCGACGCGCTACTGTGAGAAAGTGAAAAAAGTTATGTTCAGCGAAAACGAACTGTCCCTGCGTAGCGCCGATCTTTTGCTGAGCCTCCTTTGTTAGCTCGAAAGCTTTCTCGTAAAAGCCCATGATGAAAAGGGCCTTGATCTTGAAGGTGAAGTAGAAACCGATCGGTATGGGATCGTCGATCTCGATAAGATATTTGAGAAAATGATCTTCGTTGAACTCGTTATCGTCGAAAGTCGCACTATTCTTTGTCTGCCCACACAGCTGCCACAGCATTTGGCGCAAAGCGGTAAGTTCAGTAATGGTGTGAGGATTGTTGAGGCGGAGGAGAAAATCTTCGTGCTTCTTCATGAACTGCAGCGTTTCGTCTACCGAATTGGAATACATGCACTGCTGCGTGATCGCAACATTGAGGTTTAAACTTGCAAAGAGCAAATTGCCATCTCTCATGCTTTCTCTGTAACCTTCGAGTAGTAGCTGTGTGACCTTGTGCAGGGGACGTGTCCACGGGAAATCGAAACCAGCCAGTATAAACAAGCAGCCCCCAGAATTTGCAGGATCGTCGGTTCTGCGCAATAAGCGAAACGCCAGCTCGCTCATTCGGCGGCCAGCCTTAAAGTCGCCCAAACCTGCCTGCAGGATAAACGCATAAGACGCCAACGCATTGGCTCCCCACGGATCACCGGTTGATGCGGCTAAAAGCTGCACCGCCTTGGCGATGTAGAACGCTAACAGATTATCCTGATATGTCATGAAAGCGGGAATCTGAGCGTTCAATAACAGTCCTAGCAGAGCTTGTTTCTCCGGATCCTTCTGGTCGCCAAGATCCAGCAGATCGTCTTCCGTTTTTCTCTTTAAGGAACGCTTCGCTTTCCAAAGTTCTAGGCCGACGGATATCTTTCCTGGGCGGGCCGGATAACGAACTCCTAAGATGGGCAACGCTTCCTGGACAGTGTCCAGTGCATGATGCAACTTTCCGACATGGCTCAGGGCATCAATTTTTAAAATGTATGCCTCTACCTTTTCTAGATTCGTTCGTGCTCGCTCGACATATATCCGCCATTGTCTCTCTGCCTGCTCCAGGTCATTGCCAAGGTATTCCACCTCCACCGATGCTTTACTTATTGCAGCAACTCTCTTGTAATCTATTGACCACGAATCTAAGGGAAGCAATGACAATGCCGAACGTAAGTATTTCCCTGCTGCTTCAAAGGCGCCCTCCTTCTTTGACCGGTGCCCGGCCAGTTCGTTGTAACGGGCGACCTTATTCCTATCCTCAGATCGTGAAAGGAGTTCTGTGGAGGAATTGTAATGGTCGACAATATCGAAGATATGATCCTCTAGCTCTCGCGCATAGATGGCTTCCATGGAACAGGCCATTGTCAAGTGCAAGTTAGCACGTGCACTCGCTTCCAGATCTCCATAGACTATCTCCCTCAGGCGATCGTGGCTCAAACGGAAGAGAAGGCCAGGCCCTGGAACCTCATGGGCTATACGTTTCTCGACGAGTTGAGTGAGGGCAGAGTGAAAGGTCTCTGAATCGAGTCTGGTTCCCCGAACCAAAACGTCTGCAGCAGTGGGCCGTCCGCAGACCGCCAGAACCTCCAGCAGAGCACGCTGGTCATCATCTAGCAACGCAGCCCGTCGTCGAAAGACTTCCGCCACTGTGTGCGGGATATCGATCTCACTGACATTCTTTTTGACCTCCCAGGAGTCGGCAGCGAGTTTGACCGCCCCACGTTCGACGAGGGAGCGCATCAACTCCTCCACGAAGAAGGGATTGCCGTCAGTTTCTCGAGCGACCCGGTCGACGAAGGCCTCGGGAGGCTCGCCAGCACCCAACATCGAACCGAGCATCTCGCCCACGGCACCTACTCCCAGCGGATTGAGCTTCATCTCTTCGATACGACCTTCTGCTCGGAGTGCATCGCGTATCGTCTCCAGGGGACGTCTTGACACCTCATCCTCCCGGTATGTTCCGAGGAGCGCGATCGGAACAGGATCACCACGGCGCTCTCCGATGGCGATGCGTCTGATGAGCTCAGCGAGTAGTTCGGTTAGACCGGAAAGAGAGCCCATTGCAGGTCATCGACGTAGACAACATAAGGCGCCAGATCGGCAACCCGCATCATGAAGTCGGTGACGGCCTCCTGGAGTCGCACCCGTTCTCTATGGATCTGCTCGAGCGGTGATGAAGGCTCAATGTCCCAGAACTTTCCGAGGCTCGGAAATATCTTCACTAATTCTGGACCGTGCTCGTGAACGAGCTCCAGGCCGCCGAGTTTTTCAGTATGTCGCGTCAAAAGCTCCAGTATCGGGACCAAAGGCTGGAACTCAGAGTAGCTCCCCTCGAAGCAACGCCCCTGACAGAAGAGAATCTGCGAGAGCTGGGCGTCGTGGCGCACTTCTTGCATCAGCCGAGACTTCCCGGTCCCGCTCTGCCCGCTTACCGTTAGAAAGGGTGGAAATCCGGGAGAACCCCGAGTCCGGCGGGCAATGAAATCACACACGCGGTCATGCTCGAGCTTACGTCCCACAAAGCGGCTGGAGAAGACGTAGCTCTCCCTGGTTTCGGATGTTTCCACCTCGTATGAGAGTCCTCCTTGTCGATTGATGTCCTCGATCACCGTATTGGCCGTTGGATAGCGATCGGCTGGATGCTTTGCGCACAGGCGCTCAATTACCGATCGCAGCCACGATGGAATTACCTTCCATTCAGATTCGTCGAAACCAAGAGACTGAAATCGATGCATCCGAAAGAGATCGGACACTGAGCTGGAATGGAAGGGGAGCTGTCGGCTGAACAGCTGGTAGGCCATGATGCCGAGCGAGTAGAGATCGGAACGATGGTCGACGATGGCTTCGGAATCGGCCAGCTCGGGCGCCATGTACCCGGGAGTGCCACCTCTCCACTCCCCTGGACCGATGGATTTGACGGCTGTCAGCCCGAAGTCGAGCACCTTCACCTGTCCCTCATCACCCACAAGAACATTGCCTGGTTTTATGTCGTAATGGATGAGCTTGCGGCTATGTACGTAGGAGAGCGCCCGGCACACTTGGATTAGCAGAGCGACGATTTGCTGCCAGTTCACACCTTCGGTGGCAAGAAAGATGTTGTGTCCTTCCACGAACTCCATCGTGAAGAAATAGTCCTCGCTGCCCGGCAGAGACTCGAAGTCATACGCCACCGCGACATTCGGGTGCCGCAGCGAGGTCAACACGCGGAACTCAGCCTTGAAGCGGTCGATGAGCTCGGGCTGGACAAGTTTACGGCGAATGCTCTTCAGGGCAATTTGGCGGGTTAGATTGAGGGGATCGACCACTCGGTATACCACCCCCATGCCGCCCTTGCCCAATTCGTCTTTGATTTCATATCTATTGGCAATGGTAGAGCCTGAGCTTAATTTTTCTTTAGTTGTTTCCATAGTTTTTGTGACATCGATGTCTTCAGAGGCTCGGAGGGGTGCGGCGCATTTGCCGCAATAGACGGTGTCGTCCGGATTATCGTGTTGACACTTTGGACATATAATTGACATTGCTATTCCCTTATTTTCCCATCCTGGTCAGCAAAAGAATATCAAGGAAGAGGCATAGAGTCAATGCTAAAAAAACGTGAGAAGTATAAAATACCTGTAATTGACATATATGTCTATTATGAGTATTATATTTCTTGGAGGTCACGAATATGGATATCTATTCCCTGAGACGATACGTAGAGCTCTTCCACCTCCTTTTTATAGGTCAGCTAGCGCGAAAACTGGATAAGAGATTCTATGCATTAAAAGGGGGTTGCAATATGAGGTTCTTTTTCAAGAGCCCCAGGTATTCCGAAGATATCGATTTAGATGTTCAATCACTACCTGTCTCACTTCTTCGTGAGAAAATCAACAGTATCCTGAAATCAAAACCCTTTACGGATATCCTTCAAGTCAGGGATATTGAAATTGAGCACATAACAGAACATAAACAGACAGAAACGACCCAGAGGTGGAAATTGGGTTTGATTGTTCCTCAAATAGATAAACCTCTTCCTACCAAGATAGAATTTTCAAGACGAGGGTTGGAAAAGCCCGTAAAGTTTGAATCGATTTCTCCTGAAATAATTCGAACTTATGATTTATCTCCTGTTCTGGCCAATCATTATCCAGCAGAGATTATGTATAGACAGAAAATTAGAGCTCTTATTTCGAGAAGCATGATCCAAGCCAGAGATATTTTTGATCTGTATCTCCTTCTAACTTCTAAGCTAGATAAGGTCGATCTCTCAGAAGAATTATACTCTGATTTGAACAATGTAAAAGATAATATCCTCTCCCTAGACTTTGTCGTCTTTAAGAGTCAGGTAATTCCGTATTTAGAATCCGAAGATCAACCTAGATTCGATTCTGAAGAAGTCTGGGATAATATAAGATTGGATGTAGTCGAATCATTAATGAGGATGTCTAATGAAGCTTGTTGATGTTCATACCAAATTGCTGGGTATGAAAGTGGCGGTGTTTCTGACATCAGATGCAGCAGCCTGCCTTAACATAAACAACGCTCATGCAAGCAAGCTTCTTTCTCGCCTTTCTATAGCCGGGCATCTGGTTCACTTGAGTCGCGGTCTTTGGGCTTTCAAGGATAGAGTGGATCTTCTGGCTCTGCCTGAATACCTCACAACTCCTTTTCCAAGCTATGTTTCCCTCCAAAGTGCGCTTTACCATTACGACATGATCTCCCAAATTCCTGCGAATATCTATGCTGTTTCTATTGCTAGAACAAAAAGACATAAAACTCCTCTGGGCATAGTTTCAATTCATCATGTCCAGCCTTCCTTCTTTTTCGGGTTCGAATCAATCGGGAAGGGTATAGCGAAGATCGCATCACCAGAAAAAGCACTTATAGATTATCTTTATTTGAGTCCATCAAAATCCAATCTTTTTAAAGCTCTCCCTGAGCTTGAGTTTCCAAAAAGTTTTGCGGTCAAAAGAGCGTGCAGGATTATCAATCTAATAAGGTCAACAAGAAGAAAATATCTGGTGAATAGACTTTTTAAAGAGCTCCTTTCCAGCTACAAACGGACTTAAATGACTAGGGAATTTCTCCCGTTCGAGGAAACTGGTATAGCCGTCAAACCGGACAGCTTTTCCCTTGATCCCGGAAACCGGATCAAAAAAACCGATTAACCGATCTGTTTTGGCGGCTGTATCTTCATGGACTAAAGCCTCCTGGAATTGGTCAAATGACCATTTCGAAATTAATTCCTGGGCCTGAATCTCCAGCGATAAAAGTCCAAAAGCAATGATTAATATGATTTTTTTCATAGACTATTGCCAATCACCTATGATCCTTTCCTTTCTTATAGTATGTCAATTAGTATGTCAATTTCACAGGACCAAGCAAGCCTGCTTTCTGTAAATGATAGGTCTCATCGCCTCCTCCTGCCCAATTGTCTTTTCGGATAAAGGGATGATTAGTTTTGCAGAACCTTTCTTCAGGTGGTAATTCCATATCTCCGGTCAGGCGATTGACCCACATGTTGGTGATGTCAATACGCAGATCATTGTTACCTGCTTTAACAAATTTACGAATATCTAGAATAAAAGGATTGGTCCAGAGAATTCCGGCTGAAGCACCATTGATGAAAACCTCAGCCACATCAAATACTTCACCCAGGTCAAGATAAATGGGTTTTTCTGGGCCGTATCCCTCTTTAGAAATGTAGATTTTATTGTGATAAGAAGCAGTACCGGAGAAATACTTGATGCCGGGGTCGGAATTGTCTGTCCAGGAAACTAACTTATCGAGCTGCGTTTGCTCAGGGGCACCCCAGTTTTCGGTAAAATGAAGAGTCCAAGGGCCTTTAATTTCCCGGGTTTTTCCTTTTAGGCCGGGTTTATAATCAGGAGGATCTGGTAATTTTGTCTTTCTGATTTTGTCTCCAAATTCATTGAACACAATAAAACAGGATGCATGCGGTGCCAATTGCAGGGGGAATTGGGTGGTCCCGTTTACATGTTTGACATTGCGGATTTGATATTGAAAAGCCTTAACCGGATCCCATAATTCGGGCTTGACCTTGTTTATCCTAAAGCTACAAAAATCCGTAAGCCATTTGTCTGTTTTGTTACGGATGAAATATAGATCGGTTTTCCCGATCTTTTTGTGGATGTAATCAAAAAGCCCGGATTCTGATGTAAAATCTTTATAGATAGATAGTTCAGCCAGGGCAGCATCGATACTCATTTCAGTCAAAATGCTTCTTTCCATTTCTTTTGCCAGTTTGGCTCCTTGAATTAAAACTTTGGCACCGGCCTGAGTCATATTTTCTACCTTTTTAATCACTTCATCCGGGATATCCTCCCGATCGGGTAGAACTAAAAGCCTATAGCTCATCCCATCCGGCAAAACAATACGGTTATTCTGCACCTGCATTCGGTTTAGCAAAACATCCGTATTCACTATATCAAAGTCATAGCCTGGATCAAGGCCATCAAGCCCTGGTTTTTCCGGAACATCATGAAACTCAGGAAAAAAATTCGGAGCTTTGTCTCCATAATAATAAACTACATCCGCAACAAATAATCCTTGCGTCAGCAAGGATGAGCAGCGCGCCAAATAATCCATAAACGGCCTTGCTTTCTCCCACCAGGTAGTGCCGGGGTTAATGTCGATACCTGCGTGATAGGTTCTGCCAGGCAAACCGTGTTCTGGGCGCGTATTGGCAAAGGTGTGAATAGTAACTGTATTTAAGCCTTCGCAAAAAGCGCGGTCGACATATTTTTTCAAATCATGGGGGGCATCTTTCCAACGTCTCCAGGTCGTAAAGGATTCAGCATCAACGAGTCCAAGTCCGTATGTATGGGAGGCGCTGGCCACCTCTTTGACCAAAAACATATTGCGATGGCGTGTCCAGAATTCGCCCCGTGGAATACTCACATTTCCCAGGGCTTTTAGGGCATCGACCGGACAAGTATCCCAAATGGGCGGTCCGGGTCCTCCTGCCTCGGCCCCAAGTTCCATGCCGTATTGGGCTAGAAAATCGCGGCCGGTTGTATTATGGCTAAAAATGAGTTGATCACTTACTGTTTTTTTGAATTTATAAAGAAAATCATCATTGCCACCCGTAATCTTCCAGCCTGCAAAAACCGGTAAAAAGGGCAAAATATCAAATCCATGATGTGAACGGAAGATGCTGTCCATGG
Source organism: Candidatus Aminicenantota bacterium (assembly GCA_030612445.1). Taxonomy (GTDB): domain Bacteria; phylum Acidobacteriota; class Aminicenantia; order Aminicenantales; family Aminicenantaceae; genus JAUVXM01. The sequence continues at coordinate 9,120 of JAUWNW010000031.1, read as the reverse complement.
TATTGGTCCAAGGCGTGGCCGGATCTAATTCCATGCTGTCAAGTTCAAGGTAGGAAAGTCCGGATTCTCGGGCGTTTTTTAGGGTAATTCCCAAGCGATTAAGGATATGTCCGAAATGTTTTTTGGTGGCTTCCGGATCTAAGAAATCTATGAATAAGCCGCATGATTCCGGACTGGGGACTATGAGTTTTTGTCCGGTATTTGAGCAAATAAACCGAAGTACCGTCCAATTTCCTTCAGGAACTTCCCATATAAGCACTTTTCCGTTAAATTGGGTATGCAGGAGGATAATGTCAGCCATCTGTTCAACTTTTTTCTCTGCGCTGGCGGGAACAGCCAGAACAGCCACTTCTTTATAAAAAACCGGCCTTCCGGATTCATCTTTTGGGCAATGCTCTGAAAGCTTTGGAAAGGGCAGCTCTCCGGAAAATGTCTGGGGCCCGGCCAATTGAAAATCTGAGAAATACAGCGCTTTTGAAGCCCATGCCGGAGCCACCCAGGTTCCGCCGGCATTCCATCCGCTCGAGCCAACCATACCCATTCTGATTCCCAAACGCTTTCCTTCAGACAAGGCGTGCTTAATCAGTTCAACCGACTCATCCCCGAGAAACTGTGGTCCTATCCCATATGCCCCTTCGGGATTGTTGACAGCCGCAACATCCCATATTTCGGCCCGGCATATTCCCTTTGCTTTCATTTCCTCCAAGTCATGGGTAATAGATGCTTTGGTCACATCTCCATTCAGCCAACACCAGAATGCTCCTGGTCGCGATGAGATTGGCGGTTCATAAAATTTAGCAGATAAATTTTGAAAATCCGATAGGTCCTGTTTATGAGGAAGGGAACAAGCAGCAAGTAAAAAAATCAGGGAAAAAAGAAAGAATGGTTTAAATATATGTAGTCTCATAATATCCCCTACATTTATTAGGATTTAAATTTCTTTTTTTATTCATGATCGTTCTCTCTATAGTTCATCAACTTTTAATCATTGGACCTGCTGCATCAATAATAATACATTTTACAAACATATTCTGTCAAAAAGAAGCCCTCCTTATTTGTAGATTTAACATGGCCGCCTTCGGGGCCAACATGGAGTCGTTTACCAATGTCTTGGGTTTTTATGCCACCAGGAATCCTATAGTTGTAGGGCTCCTAGGGAGTTTCTTCTCCATCATGCTGGCCTCCAAGATCCTCTCCCGCGAAGAGAGGGAACAAACCGCGGAGTTTCTCCTCGCCAAACATATCTCCCGTATTGAGGTAGTGGGCAGCAAGCTGGCTGTATTTCTGACCTGCTTGGTATTCCTCAACGTAGTCATCACTGCGGCCGGATTCCTTAGTCTTGAAATTTTTAAGGGAGACAGCGAATACTCTGTAGCTGTCTTTTTTTGTTATGCCTTCTATTCTTTTCTGGTTATGCTGCTGTTTGGAGCTGTCGGGTTTTTCCTCTCGATCCTGATCAAGCGGGGCCGGTCTATGACCAGTATATCGATTGGGATCATCCTGGGCAGTTACTTTTTTGATATCGTTTCTAAGGCTACTCCGGCTGCCGCTATGATTGGATACATAAGCCCGTTCAAATTCGTTCCTACGGATGTCTTGAATCCCGGCTATGGCATCGAGGGGCTTAGGCTGCTGTATTTTGGGGGAATTTCCGCCCTGTTTTTTCTTTTGACGTTTGTTATTTACCGAAAAAAGGACATCCTGGTTTAAGAAGGTAACGCTGAGTCGGTTTAATACTGCCGAAATGCACAGCCCTTATTTTATGTTTACTCAGACAGGCTAAAGATGATATATATGCCTATTATTATAATGAGTAATATTACCTATGGCTGCCCCTTAGGAGTACGAAAATGAGTGAGCGTTTTTTTCATAAAATGCTGCTGGTTTTTGTCTTGGTTTTTGTTTTTATTGCCTCTAGTACTAATTAATAGTTAACACCAACGCCCACACCAATTTGCACACCCCCAAGATTGATATCCTCATCAAAAGGAGCGATTTTTAGGAAACTGTATCTTCCGTTGAAATTCAGGTAAAAAGTGTTATTCAAATACCAATAATCACCAAGCTCAACATAAAGGGCTGTCGCATCATCTGAGTAGTCGTTAAACCGTTCTGGAACCTCCTCTGAATAGAGACAGTATTTGAAACCTGTGCCAAAATAAAAATTCTGGGTTTTAATCTGCCAAAATCTAATCCTTAAACCAGCACTATACGATGTGTACTTGAATATTATCTCTTCATCAGTAATGGTTGTCCCCCCTTTGTCGTTGAAGTAACTAGCCTCGAGCCGGATCTCGACCCTCTTATACATGTTTAATCCAAAGCCAAGGTTGAACTTGGGATTAAGTGTACCATACATCTCCCTATAGAGAGAACCAGCAGGGATGTTGCCGTCCATGCGAAAATCTGTTTTCAAATAATTCTGTCCCAAAATAGGTTGAACCGTAAAAATTGACATCAAAATGACGCAAGCTAATATCAGTGTTTTTTTCATGTTTTTCTCCTTTGACTAAAGGCCATTACCAACTGGTTCTGACCGTCCACTCTCGTTACCTTTAGCATCCACTGACGTTACTGAGTAGATGTAGAACTTGTTCGAATCCAGCGCCTTGTCCTTAAACTCAAGAATACTGCTAGGAACAACACCCATCAGTTCAAATACTGTGTTGTTTATCCCAGTCTCCATCCTGTATATATTGTACTTCACGATATTGTACTCGCTGTTTTTAGGGTTAGGATTCCAGGTGATAGTGTGGATAGATTCACCGCTGAAGAGACTTCTGTTATTTTCTCTGATAAATGATACATTGGAAGGTGGCTGGTGGAGATTCCAAGCGATAAGGAAAGAATCTGTTGCTACTGGAATTTTTAAGAGTGGTTCATAATAGAATGTGCCTCCTGTAATAAGAGGATTTACTTGTGTTGGGACAGCTTGAACAAAAGTATCTTGGACAACTGCATTGGTATTTTTTCTAAAGTTATTTCCTTCAACCCATTCTCCATTTGGACCTAGCTTAACAACAAGGAAATCATAAGAGGTATCTTGTTCTCTCAGCGTGTAGCTGCCAACAATAAAGCCCTGGTCACTTGTCTGTTCAATGCATCTCCCAGCGCTCATTGCATTATTCTCACCAAGACCATATTCCCAGACAAGGTCTCCGCTCTCTCCGTCCACTTTGAATACCCATGTCTGCGGATAACCTAACGAGCTCAGGGTAAAGGAAAGAATGGTTCCACAAACAACACAACTGCCATCATTAGTGGACTGCAGGGACGCTAGGGTATCGTTATTTTCACTACCATAGGTCTTCTGCCAAATCACTTTACCATTAGGAGACAACTTTAGAACCCAAGGATCGCGACTCCCCTGATAACCAAAAGTCCAAGTAGTTGCACCAACAAAATATCCGCTGCCATCCGCTGCTTCTGCAATCTTCTGGCCTGACCAAAATTCTTCACGATTTGAGCCCCCGTATGTATACTGCCAGTCGATCTCTCCTTCAGTATTTGGTTTCAGCTTCAAAACCCATATATCAGTATCTCCTTGACCAAAGGATTCTGTTGTTCCGGCCAAAATATACCCGCCATCACTTGTTTGGCGAATAGTTGGGCGTTCAGATTCGTGTTCCCATTCACCTTCTTTGCCAGGACCGCCGTATTTCTTCTCCCATTCAATAGTGCCGTCAGAGCGAATCTTAAGCACCCACAGGTCTTTGTTGATCCCATCTATTATCCGACCAATAATGCCTGTACAGATAAACCCTCCATCAGAAGTCTCTTCAATAAAACTTATCTTATCACCCCACGCCCCACCATATACATAGGTCCACTGAATGTTTCCATCAGGGAAAAGTTTTACAATATAACCTTTGCTGGGAAGTGCACCAGGGAAGGTCCTCATACCAGAGAAGATATAACCTCCATCACTTACACTTTTGATGCAGTAGGCTCTACTGTATGATGGTTTTGTATATATATTCTCCCATTCAATAGTTCCTGTAGGGGAGAGCTTGAGAATCCATACTGTAAAACCAGGATTAATTTCAGCAAAAGAATATGTCCTAACCGCAGCAATGTATCCCCCATCAAGAGTTTGGTCAATTGAATAGATCAGGTCTCTTTCTTTAGCACCATAAATGCGCGCCCATCGATACGAGACATCTTGGTTCATTTGGTAATTTGAACTCTGTGTAATCCTATGTGGGAATCTTCCTACCTTAACCTGGGGCTTGCTGTTTTTTAGCACATTGAATGGTGCCTTTTTGGCAGTTTTAATCACCGATGTCTTTCTTAAGTCGGGCGTCTGAGAAAAGAAGTGCCCTGTGACTAACAGTATACCCACAAAAACACCTAAAATAGTACATAATCTTTTTAACATTTCTTCTCCTTTAACTAAAAAGTTTTACCCAAAAAATGATAGAAGGAATTTGGTTTTTCTTCTCATGATGATTTTCTCCCTATTTCATCAAATTTCCTCCCTCTAAGCTGCTGAATCTACAATAATACATAGAAAAAACATATACTGTCAATAAGAAGCCCCCTTTATTCGCTGCTGCCATGTTAGGTTGAGCTTTGGGAGAAGAGAGCCCCTCTGTCATACAAAGAGATAATACAGCCAAGTTGTAAAATGAAATACTGTTGAATACTGAAATGCCCAGTTCTTATTTCATGTTTACTCAGACAGGCTAAAGATGATATAAAGGCCTATAATTATGATGAATAACATTACTATAATTGCCCCTTTAGGAGTAGGTAATGAGTGACTGTTTTTTTCATAAAGTGCTGCTGGTTTTGGTCCTGGTTTTTGTTTTTATCTCCTCCGGCTTTTCGGCCCAGGAAGCGGGGAAAAAGCTCGAACAGAAAAAATTTACCCTGGGTTTTTCGGAAAGATTCCGCTTAACAGGCTGGGATAATGCGATTGACCTTGATGCTTCCCGGAAAAGCGATTTCGCTTTTACCCGTCATCTGACAAGCCTGTCAGCTTTGTGGAAACCAAAAGAAAATTTAGAGTTTATGTTCAAGTTGTCGAATGAATTCCGGATATATATGAAACCTGAAGACAGAGAATTTAATCTAAATGAAGTGTTTGTGGATAATCTGTACTTCAAGTGGAAAGGTCCTGGGGGGCTTCCGCTCACCCTGAAACTGGGGAGACAAAATATCATGCTGGGGGAAGGTTTTGTGGTCATGGATGGGCATCCGCTTGATGGTTCACGTTCAATTTATTTTAATGCCGGCCGTTTAGATATTTCCCTATCTCCAAAAAACAGGTTAAGTCTTTTTTATACTTATCAGCCGGTTACAGATAATATGCCTGTCATCCATGACCAAAGCCAGCAGCTGGTGGAACAGCCTGAACAGGGCTTGGGCGCTTATTTTACGCACAAAACAGAAAAAATTGGGTTTGACGCCTATGTGATCAGAAAAAACGTTTTCCATACAGCAGAACGCTCGCAAGAATCAGCTATTAATACCTTGGGTATGCGGTTTGTGCTTCCTCTGTTCCCACTTATGTCCCTGACAGGAGAGGGCGCCTACCAGTTTGGAAGCTATGGAGACTACAGCAGGGGAGCATTTGGTGGATATTTTCATCTTGTATATAATGCATCTTTTCAAAAACAGCGTCTGCCAATGTTTACGGTAGGATCGATCTATCTATCGGGAGATGATTACCTTACAGACAAAATGGAGGGCTGGGATCCTCTTTTCAGCCGCTGGCCGAAATGGAGCGAATCCTATATCTATGCCCTGATTAGGGAACAGGATGGAAAAGTCGCCTATTGGAGCAATTTTATCTCGATGTATGAATCAATGAAAATTCGTTTTACTTCCCGGTTCAGTTTAATCCTAATTAACCATCATCTCTACGCAGACAAGAATGTGTCTCCTGATAAACTTTTTCCTGGCGGCAGCGGAAAAAACCGGGGAAGTCTTTGCATCGCCAAGGCCGTGATGCGGTTTAATCGTAATTTAGCTGGCCATCTTGTCTATGAAACGTTTTCGCCAGGCAGCTTTTATTCTCCGGATGCCAGCCGCTATCATTGGGTCCGGTTTGAATTGAAGCTTTCCCTGTAACATATTCTTCGAATTTATCGCCTCGGTTTCTGGACGAGGATGAGGAGGAGAAAGCATGTTTTTCAGAATACTTGTAATTGCAGCATATGCTCTGATGATCTTGGGTGTTGGGGTGGTGGGCTTGCGAAGGACCCGAACCTTTTCCGATTATTTTCTGGGAGGAGGAAAAATCAGTGGCTGGATGACTGCCTTTACTTACGGCACAGCCTACTTTTCCGCTGTCCTGTTTATCGGGTTTGCGGGAAAAATCGGTTGGGGTTTCGGTTATTCCAGCCTCTGGATAGCTGCTGGAAATGCTTTTATCGGAGTCCTGGGGGTATGGTGGCTTATGGGGCACCGCATTAAGCAGATGTCTCTCGAATATAAGGTTTCCACCATGTCTGAGTATTTTGAAAAGCGGTATAATAGCAGGTTCTTGCGGCTGTTTTCTTCTATTGCCATATTTGTTTTCTTTATTCCCTATTCCGCCGCGGTTTTTATAGGTTTATCTTATCTGTTCAGGTCAAATTTTAAGATGAAATACTGGATTGCGCTGCTCTTTATGGGCACCTTTACAGCCGCCTACTTAGTACTCGGCGGCTATAAATCTATGACCATGATCGATGTTATCTTTGGGATAATCATGTGTATCGGGGTTGTGATCCTTTTTTTAAGCACTGTGGATAAAGGACAGGGCCTGGCCAATATGACCCGGACGCTCTCCGATATCGATCCCCGCTTGACGGCAGTAGTTGGGCCCCCAGGTCTCTGGCCGCTTTTCTGCCTGGTTTTTCTGCCAAGTGTGGCCCCTTTTGCCATGCCGCAACTGGTGCAGAAATTTTATGCCATAAAAGACAGACGGGCGATCCGGATAGGCATGGTCTCTTCAACCTGCTTTGCTGTGATTATAACAGGAGTCGCGTATTTCACTGGAGCTGCAACCCGCCTCTTTCTGTCGCCTGCAGCTGCTCCAAATGCTTTTAAGGAAGGAAAACCAGTATTCGATGCCCTGATGCCCGAAATGCTGGCTAATGTGATCCCGGAATCCCTTTCGGTCCTGATCCTGCTTTTAATCCTTTCGGCCTCTATGTCAACTCTGGCTGCTCTTGTTTTGATCTCCAGTTCAGCTATTGCCAAAGACCTGTATGCGGGCTTTATTAACACCCGGGCCAGTGATAAAAGGCTGATGATGCTGATGAGAGCCTGCAGCGCTTTTTTTATTCTTGTATCCGCTGTTTTAGCCTATTTTAAACCGGCTTCAATTGTGGCTATCCTCTCGATATCCTGGGGGGCCATTGGGGCGGCTTTTCTGGGGCCTTTTGTTTGGGGATTACTCTGGAAGCGCGCTCATAAAGCCGGGGCTATCCTGTCGTCTCTGGCAGGAGTCACTACTTGTTTAGTCTTGTATGCTTTGAGGTTCTCTCCTCCGGAAGCGGGCACTATTGGCATGATTGTGTCTCTGGTGGTTAATCCGGCGGTCAGCTTGATCATACCTTCCCGGAAAAGTTCATGAATTACAACAAAAACAAAATGATCAATTGTTATGTCTTAGGAATCAGAGTAAAATGGTGATTTGAAAAGATGTATCATCCATATCGACATTTTTTATGAATAGTCCAGGAGAACCTGGATTATGCACGAGTCGAGGTTGCCGCAGATACGAGGCGCAGGGGATGAAGCTGTGGTCCTTCACCGCGAATCCGCTGCAACAAAGTAGATGTGGTAAGATCGTCTCGCTCGTAGAGTAAAAAATGTCGATTACAAAAATAAATTACAACAAAAACAAAATGGTCAATTGTTATGTCTTAGGAATCAGGGTAAAATGTTAATTTGAAAAGATGTATCATCCATATCGACAATTTTTATGAATAGTCCAGGATGGAAGATTTACTTTAAACTTCAGTCTAAAAAACGTATGATGTGTTGAGTAAAAAATCCTATAGGAGGTTTATTTCATGAAGACTTTCTCTAAAACCATTCCGATAAGCTGTATTTTTTTCTTGTTGGTTACCTTTCCTCTAACAGGTTCTGCATCTGAAAATGATTCGCAGGGCTATCATGACTTTCAAGCTCTCAGCTCTGCTCTAAAACAGATCGCCTCTCAGAACACAAATATCACAAAATTGATATCTATTGGCAAGACTCTCAAAGGAAAAGAAATATGGCTGCTTCGCATTTCCGGTTCAAACGGCCCCTCGCCTTTGGAGAAACAGGCCCTTCTTATATGTGGAAACCTGGAGGGAGACCATATTATAGGCAGTGAGGTTGCCCTGGGAATAGCTGAATATTTTGTGAAACAATACGGTAAGGACGACAAAGTGACAGAAGTCCTTGATAAGCGGACATTTTATATCATTCCCCGTTTGAATCCGGATGGGGCAGAGCTTTTCTTTGGCAAGATTCGGCAAGAGCATGCAGGGAATCTAAAGCCAAGAGACGAAGATTACGACTGGCTGCTGGATGAGGATGGGCCTGAAGACCTCAATGGTGATGGGAAAATCACTTTGATGCGGGTAAAAGATAAAGAAGGGGACTGGTTCATAGATGATAAAGACGCAAGGTTAATGAAAAAGAAAAAGGACGATACTCCCCTTGATAAGCTTTATAAGATCTTTACTGAGGGAATCGATGATGATGAGGATGAGCTTTACAATGAGGATGGTGCGGGAGGTTTCAACATCAACCGTAATTTCCCTCATAATTTTGGCTATAAACCAAAGGGTGTAGGTGTTTATCCGGCATCTGAGAACGAAACCCAGGCTGTCATCGACTTTATGACAAGGTATGTTCCAGAGCTTAAAACACAGCCGCATAAAAATATATGTGGTGTTTTGCTTTTTTCAAAGTTCGATAATCTGGCGGCTAAACCCGGAATAGAGTGCGGCACTCCGAGTTTTCCTCAGCCGCAGAGAGCTGTACAGGCTGCAGGGAGGAGCCGGACGTTTTCCTTTTTCGGCCGTCGGGGCGGACAAGATCAGGCGCAGACGCCCCGGCCGACAGATCCACAGCCTAAAAAGACAAACAGCAAAGATGAATATATTTTTAAAAGTGTGAGTGAAAAATATA